>JAAEQF010000258.1 GCA_024231695.1 FCB group bacterium | reverse complement strand
GCGACCCGGTCGTGCCGTTGACCTCCTACCAGTCCGGGACCGAATTGATGACTCTGGCTTACATGGACGATCTCGTTTTCAAAGGCAATGTCGATGAAATTGACGTCGGCAAGCTGAAAGCGGGCATGGAGGTTGAGCTTGAAGTCGGGGCCCTGCCCGATGCCGGCGTCCTTGGCGTGCTCACCAGAATATCGCCGAAAGCTCATCGCGAAGACGGCGCCACGCTTTTCGAGGTCGAGGCTGAGATCACCGAGGCCGGAACCTCGTTTCTGCGGGCCGGGTACAGCGCCAACGCCGATGTCATGATTACCAAGAAGACGGACATCCTGCTGGCTCCCGAACGGCTGATCAACATGGAAGACTCCGCCGCCTCGTGCGAAGTCATGGATACCGCGGGGGCCATTACGACCAGAGAGATTGAAGTCGGTCTGTCCGACGGCATGAACATAGAGATCAAATCCGGCCTCGAAGAGGGAGAGTTGCTGGTTGAACGTCCGCCCAAAGAGATAACCGGCGAATAGGCCCAGCCGGGTGGCACACTATGAATGTTTTTCTTTCCATCAAGCAGTTCTTCAACGACCTGAGGCGGCAGAAACTCCGGTCGATCATGACGATGTTCGGTATTTTCTGGGGCACCTGTTCAATCGTCCTGCTCTTTGCTTTCGGCACGGGCATAACGGAGGCGCAGCTCAAGTCCCAGAAGGGGATGGGGGAGAACATCATTATCATCTGGCCTGGCATCACCGCCAAGGAATACAAAGGCCTGCCCAAGGGGAGGCGTATACGGCCGACCGACGACGATGTAAATTACATCAAGGAGCGGGCGAGAACCATAGCTCGCATTGCCCCGGAGAACGGCCGTGGCATGAACCTGAAATTCGGCAAGCAGCTGACCCGCCGGACCGTTATGGGCGTCTGGCCCGAATACGGCATCATGCGCAATCTCATACCCCAGACGGGCTCGAGGTTCATCAACGATCTTGACCTGGACAATCGTCGCCGGGTCATCTTCCTGGGAAATCTCATCGCCGATGATCTGTTTGGCGACAGCGTTTCAACCGCGGTTGGTCGGGAAATCCTGGTCAACGGCATGCCCTATACGGTGGTCGGCTTGATGAAAGAAAAGGAGCAGGACAGCTCCTATCGCGGCCGCGACAGCCGCATGGCCTTTATTCCCAACAGTGTCTATCAAGCCATGTTCTCCGAGCGTTTCTCCGATGACATCGTGGCCCAGTGTAAGCCGCAATACACCGGAGAAATAATGCGTCAGGAGATCTGTAGAATACTGGGTGAGAAATATCAGTTCGATCCGACGGACGATGGTGCTCTGGGAGTATGGGACACCACCGAAGGCTTTGCTTTTCTCAAGAACTTCTTCTACGCCTTCTCGGGCTTCCTGGTGGCGGTTGGTATCGCCACTCTTATTACCGGCGGTATCGGCGTGACCAACATCATGAACGTTGTGCTTGAGGAACGCACCAAGGAGATCGGCATCAAGATGGCCCTGGGCGCGCGCAAATCGACTATCCTGATGCAGTTCGTCATGGAAACACTGCTTATTACGGCCGTGGGCGGTCTGCTTGGTCTCCTGTTTGGCGCCGCGATAGTGAAGATAGTCCCCATGTTTGGAGGTGAGGATTTCATAGGCGTACCTCGCATGGATATGTGGGGAAGCCTTGGTGTCATCGTGATCTTAGGTATAATCGGATTAGTGTCCGGGATTTTCCCCGCCCGGCGGGCGGCCAACCTCCAACCGGTGCAGGCCCTTAAGCTATTTTAGAAACCATGAATCTAACAACGATATACAACGTTTTCATTCGCGACTTTCGCAAGCAGAAGAAGCGCATTACGCTCACTCTGATCGCCCTTGGCTGGGGTACCATATCGATTATGGTCATGCTGGCTTTTGGTGAGGGGCTGCAGCGCCAGCTGACCAAGAACAAGCGCGGGCTGGGCGAGGGTATCGGCATTCTCTGGGGCGGTCAGACCCAGATCCCCTACAAAGGCATGGGCAAAGGGCGTCCCATCCGGTTTACTTCCGAAGATATAGACTTCATCAAGGAGCGCATACCCGATATCTGCCGCATCAGCGGCGAGATGCACCGCTGGGGTGCCCGTGTCAGATACCAAGATAATGTAATCAGCGGGCATATCACCGGCATCGGTCCCGAATTCGAACATATGCGGGCCCATATTCCGGAACGGGGCGGGCGGATGATCAACGCTCTGGATATGGAGTTAAAGCGGCGAGTTCTTTTCCTCGGCGACGAGATGAAAAGGGATCTGTTCGGCGAAGAAGAAGCGGTGGGCCAAACGGTATTTGTCGATGAGGTTCCGTTCATGGTCGTCGGGGTCATGAAAGAAAAGATGCAAATGAGCAACTATGCCGGATCAGACGAGAACAAAGCCTCCATCCCGCTGTCGACCTTCGAGACCATCTACGGCCGACGATATCTGGGGAATACCGTCTACCAGGCGCACGATCTTGACAGAATGCCCTATATAGAAGAACAGCTTTATCAGGTGCTGGGGGCGAAATATCAATTTGATCCGGAAGACGAAGCGGCCCTGAGCATCTGGGATGTCGTGGCCGGTACCCGGGAAATGACCAACATTCTCTTCGGGATAAAGATATTCCTCGGCATCATCGGCGGTCTTACGCTGATAATCGCCGGAGTGGGGGTCGCCAATATCATGTACGTTTCCATCAAGGAGCGCACGCGTGAGATTGGCATTAAGATGGCGGTTGGCGCCCGCAGGAGCTATATCCTGGCGCAATTCCTGATCGAAGCGCTGATCATTACTTTCGGCGGCGGTATCGGTGGTATACTGATCAGTTACATTATGACCGAGGGCTTTTCGCGCATCCCTATCGAATCAGATGTTTTGGATTTCATGGGACGGCCGATCTTGTCGCCCGAGATCGGAATTGCCGTGGTCATTATTCTGGGACTGGTAGGCATCCTTGCCGGATTGTTCCCGGCTATGAAGGCGGCCTCGGTCAGCCCCGTCGAATCACTTAGGTACGAGTAGGCACAAGGTATCGGAATACGGAGAACAAGCGATGGCTCAAAATATAATCTACATGAAGCAGGTCAAGAAGCGCTACCAGACCGGACAAGTGTCTTTCGATGCTCTCCGGGGGATCGATCTGCGCGTAGAAAAGGGTGACTTGATAGCCGTCGTGGGACCTTCGGGCTCCGGCAAGTCCACCCTGATGAACATAATGGGCTGCCTGGACGTGCCGACCGGAGGAATCTATAAGCTCGACGACAAAGTCGTTAACACCCTGACCTCAAACCAACTGGCTGATATCAGGAATAAAAAGATCGGTTTCGTCTTCCAGGCCTTCAACCTGCTGCCGTACGCAACGGCCTACGAGAATGTCGAAGTCCCTTTGCTCTTCGCCCGGGTGAACGGCAAGAAGCGGCGGGAGCGAATTCATGAGCTGCTCTCTCGGGTCGGTCTGGCCGACAAAATGGCCAACAAACCGACCGAAATGTCCGGCGGCGAAATGCAGCGGGTGGCTATTGCCCGCGCCCTGGCCAACGAGCCGGAGATTATCCTCGCCGATGAACCGACCGGTAACCTCGACTCCAAGTCGGGCGGCGCCATTGTGAAGCTGTTTGAGGAACTGCACGATGCCGGCAAGACGATCGT
>JAAEQF010000257.1 GCA_024231695.1 FCB group bacterium | reverse complement strand
GCCGATGAGAGTATTCAGATCCATGGCGGCTACGGCTACACTGAAGATTACAACGCCGAACGAGTCTGGAGAGATGGCCGCATAACACGTATTTATGAGGGCACTTCAGAAGCGATGCGATCGATTATCGGCGGTCAGTATCGGGCGAAGAAAGGGTAGCCGACATTTGATGTCGTCCGGCTACGGCATGGCATGAGAGAGCTCCCTTTATATTCGGGATGTTTTGTCTGCGGACAGGAAAATAGAATCGGGCTTAAGGCCCGATTCTTTTGGGATGGGGAGAAAGCTGTCTGCGATATTGTTGCCGAGGAAGCTTTCGCCGGTTATAAAAACATTCTCCATGGTGGCATCGTCGCCACTCTTCTCGATGAAATCATGATCAAAGCCCTGCTGGCCGAGGATATTCTGGCGGTCACGGCCGAGATTACTATAAGGCTCAAAAATCCGGTTTATACCGGCGATAATTTGCATCTGGAAGGATGGAAAACCGATCAGGCAGGAAATGTCTTTCATACCCGGGGCCGGGCTGTTAATCAATCAGGTGAGATCGTGGCTGAGGCGACGGCCAAATATGTCAAACCAAAGGAAGAACTGAGCGGGCGGTTAAGTCGCTCTCGTCAATGAGAATCCATTCGATCTTTTAAAATCATCAGGGCTTTATAAACTCCATCACCGACAGCTATTGCTTTGTCTGAAATCCGGAAACAGGCATCTCTGATTCCACGGGGATCGATATCGCCGATTTTCTGATTTTTGCCGACAGTCAAATTATCATTAATAATGCCACGGACAACGCCGTCGATTTTCGCTTCAACCTGTAGTTCAGCAACATAACCGAGAATTTGATTGGATGTCACCACGTCGCCTATTTCGCAGGCTGATTGAAAAATCCCGTCGGCCGGAGAGCGGACAACTCGCTGTCGGCTATATCCGTTCACTTCGGCCGGAACGCCGGTGTCGGCACTGGTGGAGCCGGACAGGATCACCCGTCCCAGATTGGCGCCGCGATTGGTTTCTACAGCGGCATGGCAGTTTCTACTTGTTGTGAATCCGGGGCCGAGTCCGATAACGATGGGAGCATCGTTGAGGTTGGTGTTAATATTTTCTTTCAGCATCCGGGCGTCGATAATGGCCAGGGGTTTCAAATTCGGCAGGTATTTGGCTTCGGGATCGATTAAAATAGGAATATCACCGGAAGCGAATATTGCCGGAACATTTTCGACCGATTCTACCAATTCGGCGGCGAAATCTTCGATAGTTACTTTTTGATTGAAGACGGCGTCGGCGAAACAGACTTTGCGCCGAATACAGGAAGGGGAGGGTTGCTCAAGTGCGATAACTTCGAGTCCGGCGGCGGCCAGACGACGGATAACACCGGTGGCGATATCGCCGGCGCCACGCACGACAATTCGGTTATAAACAAAGCCGGCGGTCATTGCTGGCGGGGATTCATTCCATTTTTTACGGCGATTATTTCAGCCAGGATAGATATGGCGATCTCATGCGGGCCTTCGCTCTTGATATGCAATCCAATCGGCGCAAAGACTTTCTCGAGTTGGCTCCGATCGAAACCGGCTTTTTCCAGTGAAGCGTAAAGTTTGGCGATTTTGGCTTTCGATCCGATCATACCGATATAGGCGCAGTTCTCTTTCAGCACGCGGGCCAGGACCGGTTGGTCGAAACTGTGCGAATGGGTCACGATTACTACATAACAGTCGCTGTCAAAAGTCGGGAAATTCTCTTTATATTCCGGATCGGTCAGAATGGTGTTGATCGGATCATCGTAATTTTCGATTATATCGGGGCGGTTATCGACCACAGTAAGGGAAAAATCGGAAGCGGCCGCCAGTCGGGTCAATTCTTGGCCTATATGGCCTCCGCCAAAAATAATCAATCGTTTGGTTCGATTATGGACTTCCATAAAAACCTCAGCTTGGCCGCCGCAGGTCATCCCGGTGGCTTCTTTTCCGCTTTCAGTGAAATTGTATTTTTTAAACAGATGCTTTTTAGTCCCGCGCAACAGTTCCAGGCAATCCTCGATTACCAACTTCTCGAAAGTCCCGCCGCCGATAGTATCCGAGATGCTTCCATCCGAATAAACCAGCATTTTGGCTCCGGCGTCGCGCGGTGAAGCGCCGGCGGTTTTGATGATTGTGGCCAGGATAAATGGTTGACCGGCGTTTTGCCGATTGAGAATTTCCTTGAATATATTCATGATGACATGTTTCCGATCTCGCCTTTTAACAATCGGCGATAATCTTTTTCCTCGTCTATGTCTATTTGTATATTGTCATCGGGAAGTGCGATCAGATCGTCTTTGTATTTGTCCACCAGATCGTTGCCGATCTGATCACCTTCGAGAAGCAGAAGATCATCAAATATCTTTCTCGAAAAAATAATGGGATGACCGCGGCCGGTTGGAGTCTGGACATATAATAACGGCGGTTTTTTCGATATGAATAACTCGATGGCCCGGTCGATCAGATCGGTCGAAACCGTCGGCTTGTCGCCGACCATAAATAATACGGCGTCTGATTTTTGCGGGAGATGCCTGATGGCGCATTTTATCGATTCGGCCCGACCCGAACCATAATTGTCGTTGTAAACTATGCGGATTCTGTCCGTCACTCTATGGGTTAACAGATTTTCTATCCGAGAATGTTCAAAGCCTGTAATTATTAAAATTCTATCAACCTGGGAGCCGGTAAGCTGCTTAACGACTTCATCAATAACCGTGTGGCGCTTGTACTCAAGCAAAAGTTTATTAGTTTGGCCCATCCGAGAAGAAGCCCCGGCGGCGAGTATGACGCCAGTGAATTTCATGGAGTAAAAATACAACTTAAAGCAAGTCAAAGTCAAGCCGCTTTGAAAATGGCGGGAGGCGAAGGACAAGGTTGCATTTTAAAAAGCCGTTGATTTTTGACCGGCATATGGATATATTCATTCCATGGTCATAATGAAGTTTTTTATCAATAATTAGAAGAATACTTACGCGCGCAGAATTAGTTCCCACTTCCAAAGGAGGATGCAGGAATGAATCTTGGTCTGGAAGGCAAAGGAGCCATAGTAACCGGCGGCAGTCTGGGTATCGGCACGGCCATAGCTCTGGATTTGGCCCGCGAGGGCTGTAATGTGGCTATTAACTATCGACGCCATGACACCGAGGCCAAAAAGGTCGTTGAAGAAATCATCGCTATGGGCAGAAAGGGATTGGCTATCAAGGCCGACGTTTCCAGCCACGGCGATGCTCAGAATATGGTGGAGACGGTCGTCCGAGAATTCGGTCGAATGGATATTATGATCTGCAATGCCGGTATCAACTGGGATGGTGTGATCTGGAAAATGTCCGAGGAGCAATGGGATCAGGTAATCAATGTCAACCTGAAAGGATATTTCAATTATAACAAGGCGGCGGCTCTGGTTTTCAAGGATCAGTTGAGCGGTAGAATCATCAACATATCGTCGATCAACGGTTTGCGGGGGAAATTCGCCCAGACCAACTATTCCGCCTCGAAGGGCGGAGAAATCGCCATGAGCAAGGCTCTGGCCCGGGAAATGGGTAAGTTTAACGTGACCGTGAATGTGGTTGCTCCGGGTATGGTCATGACCGATATGGCTCGTAATATCCCGGCCGAGTTTCTTAACAAGGCTATCGACGAGACCGTTCTGGGGCGCATCGCCACCCCGGATGACGTCGCCCATCTGGTGACGTTTTTATGTTCGGACAAAGCCCGGCATATTACCGGGGAGATTTTCAAAATCGACGGCGGTCAATACATTTAGGAGGAACCGATATGTCCCGAGTGGGAATAATAGGAATAGGCCACGGACAATTCGGCCGCCGCAGCGACGCTACCGTTCAGGAGCTTGCCTTTGAGGCTTACCGCGAGGCGGTTGAAGACGCCGGAATCGACCCCAAAGATCTCGACGGATCGGTTATCGGTTCTGTTCCGGAATATCATAAACAACGGTCACTACCCGGTGTGGTGCAGGAATACCTGGGCCTAAATCCTCGGCCGACCTGGCTGACCGAAGTGGCCTGCTCTTCCGGCAGCGCCGCTCTGCGTACGGCCTGGATGGGCATCGGATCGGGAGCTCATCGGCTGATGGCCGTTATCGGCTGTCAGAAGATGACCGAACTGTCCACACCCGAAATCCTGGCTCTGATGGGGCGAGTCGGCGAAGTGCAATGGGAATCGGTTTTCGGAACCACTTTCCCGGCCTATTATGCCATGTTTGCGCAAAGTCACATGCATGAGTTCGGAACGACTCGCGAACAGCTTTTACAGGTGGCTGTAAAAAATCATTACTATGGCGCCAAGAATCCCAACGCCCTTTTCCGGAAGGAAATTACCATCGAAAAGGCGATGGAGTCTGACCCGGTTTCCGATCCGTTTCAGGTTTATGACTGTTGCGCCAATGCTGACGGCGCTGCCTGTGTGATTGTGGCGGCCGAGGATATCGCCAAGAAATCTTCGAAGCCGGTGGTCTGGCTGGATGGTATGGGTTGTGCCACGGCCAGCATGTCGGTTCTGCGCAGACCCAATCTGGTCGGTTTGCCCAGCGCCGAGAAAGCCTCGCAGGATGCCTATAAGATGGCCGGATGCGGTCCCGAGGATATCAAAGTGGCCGAAGTGCATGACTGTTTCACCATCGCCGAAATAATGGCTTACGAAGACCTGGGTTTTTGTAAAAAAGGCGAAGGCGGGAAATTCATCGAGGAAAAACAATCTTACCTTGAAGGCCAGACCCCGGTTAATATTGATGGTGGATTGAAGGCCAAGGGTCATCCGATCGGAGCCACCGGCGTTTCCATGACCGTCGAAATCGCCAAGCAGCTCCGGGGCGAGGCGGGCGAACGTCAGGTGCCGGGCGCCGATATCGGACTCACCCATAACGTAGGCGGGATCGGGCAATACTGCTTTGTCCACGTCCTGAGGAGGGATTAGATCATGTTTAAATGGTTTGGAAAAGTAAATTTCTCTCCCTATACGAAAGTGACCGAATTCGCCAATCACTTGAAAGACCGGCGGCTGATGGGTTCCAAATGCAAAAAGTGCGGGCAGGAATCATTTCCGCCTCGGGCCGATTGCAATAATTGCCTTTCGGGAGATTTCGAATATATCGAATTCAGCGGGCGAGGGACTTTGATCACGCACACCACCATTCATGCTGCGCCGACCGGATTCGAAGACGTGGCTCCGTATCGGATAGGGGTCGTTGACCTTGAAGAGACCGGACGGCTTTTGGCCTGGTTCGGTGATACGGTGGCCGATGATGAAATCAAAATCGGCATGAAGCTTCAGGTTGTCCCGCGTATATTTGAGGAGACCGAAGAGATCAAGGTTTATTATTCGTTGGAAAAACCGTAGGCAATTCAGTAGGGCAGGATCGCACGGATCCT
>JAAEQF010000256.1 GCA_024231695.1 FCB group bacterium | reverse complement strand
CCCACCTAGGGCAAAGATGCCTGCTTGGCCCACCTAAGGCAAAGATGCCTGCTTGGCCCACCTAGGGCAAAGGTGCCTTTTAGCCACACAGGCCAAAGATGCCTGCTTGGGCCACATAGGGCAAACATGCCTGCTTGGGCCCACATATGGCAAAGATGCCTGCTTACATAGGGCAAAGGTGCCTGCTTGGCCCACACATAGGACAAAGATGCCTGCTTGGGCTCGCATGGGGCAGATGCCTGCTTGGGCCCACATAGAGCAAAGATGCCTGCTTGTGCACATATAGGGCAAAGATGCCTGCTTCCTGGCCCAAAACAGGTTGAAAATTCCATACTTTGGCTCGCCCTGCCTTGTGGAGAAGGACCTGAATGGTTTCCGGCCACCAACAGAGAGAGTGTGTACACCCTATCCATACCTGGAGTATGGGCCCCAGAGCTCACGGGGACAACGAGATATGACCAAAAGTACTCAAAAACAGCCAAAACCCAAAGATGCCTACTGCTTGCTTGCTGCTGCTGCTGCTGCTGCTTGCTTGATGGATTCCAGGCCGGATCGGGCCATTTTCTAGTGCACCATACAGAACACCGCGCCGGCCCTCCCCACCTCCTCCATGTGGTAGGTGGGTATGTACTTACTATTGGCACCTGGCATCCCCCACGCTCCTTCTCACGCTGGCAGTGAGATAT
>JAAEQF010000255.1 GCA_024231695.1 FCB group bacterium | reverse complement strand
GCCGAGCCCGTCGCCTTCGTTATCGGCCTGGTCGGGATTGTATTCGTCGGGACAGTTGTCGCACACATCGCCGACTAAATCGCCGTCGTCGTCCGCTTGATCGGTGTTATCCGTGTACTGACAGTTGTCGATCGTGTCGGCTACACTGTCGTTGTCATCATCGCTATCGCAGGCATCGCCTTCAGCATCACCGTCGTTGTTTTTCTGCGTGGCATTGGGGACGTACTGGCAATTGTCCACAACGTCATCGATGCCGTCGCCGTCATCATCGTCATCACAGGCGTCACCCACACCATCGTCGTCATTATCCTCCTGCAAGGGATTATAGACCAGCGGGCAGTTGTCATCTTCGGCACATAGACTATCGGCATCGCTATCGTCGCAGCAATCAAGAGACTGAGTCTCACCGTGCACCCAGAAGAACGGGTAGCCGGGAGGGTCCGGCCAGTAATAGTACCAGCCATACCATTCGCCGCACCAGAATTGCATTATGTGACAGAGATCAGGTTCAGAGTGATAGTCAAACATCACCGAAG
>JAAEQF010000254.1 GCA_024231695.1 FCB group bacterium | reverse complement strand
GGAGAGCGTGGTGGATCGAATCTTTATCACCGGCGTCATGCCGATTTTGCTGGATTCCTTGACCAGCGGCTTCAACATCGGCGCCAATCTCTCCATCGACGCGCGCTTCAATGAAATGTTCGGCTTTACAGAGGAGGAGATCGCGCCGATTCTCGATTCTCTCGGCGGCGGCGTCAACCGGGAGATCGTCCGCACCTATTACGATGGATATCGTTTCAGCCCGCGGGCCGCCGACACCGTGTATAATAGCGCCATGATTCTCTATTACGGCCTCCGCTACGATCCGAAAGACGGCTATATTGACAGCATGCTGGACACCAACGTTGTCAGTGATTACCGCAAAATTCGAGCCATCCTGTCCATCGGGGATCCTGCATTGGAAGAGCAAATCCTGCGCCGTATCGTGGAGGAAAACGCGGTGTCCGTCAACAGGATCACCGAGCTGTTCGCGCTGACGCGAGAGACGGAGTTTTTATTTGACGCGAAGTCCCTGGTGAGTCTGCTCTTCTATATGGGCTATCTGACAATTTCAACCGCGACCCGCGCGAGCATTACGCTCGCGATGCCCAATCTTGTTTTGAAAAGCCTTTATCTCGACTATATGAAATATCAGTTGATGAAGCGGGCCCGTGTGACGATCGATGGATTGAAGCAGGATGAGATGCCGCGCGACTTGCTTGACGGCCGGATCGACCTTTTGATCGAACTCACGGAAAAGCTGTTGAAAGGCCTCTCCAACCGCGATTACCAGGTTTTTGACGAGAAGTATATCAAAGTCGTCATGCTGAGCCTGTTGTCCGATGTCAATGTCTATATCCCTCATAGCGAGTACGAGGTCAACGCCGACGGCCACGTGGATCTGTATCTGCAAGCCGCTCTCGATCCGGACCGATCCGCCGACTATTTCATAGAACTCAAATACGCCAAAGCCAAAACAACCAACAAGATCCTGGATAAAAAGGAGCACGAAGCCAAAGCCGCGATGCGAAAATATCTCGACACGGACGCGGCCCGCGCCATCCGCAATTTGCATGCGTATACGATTGTATTTCGCAAGGACGCCTGCGTCCGAAGGGCCAGAATGCAATGAATTTTTAACAGTCTCGCAAATTTAAGAAAGACTCTTTACTTGTTTTTAAATTCG
>JAAEQF010000253.1 GCA_024231695.1 FCB group bacterium | reverse complement strand
CTGAAGGGCATTGGTATCCTGATACTCGTCCACAAAGATCCAGGGGAACTTACGGCCCCAGTCACCGGCCGTGTCAGGATCATGGCGAAAGAGCCGGAGGGCCTCCACCTCCAGGTCGTCAAGGTCCAGCATGCCCAAGTTCCGCAACCCCTGGGAGTGGTCCCTGAAAAGGGAGGAGAACTCCTTTTCCGCAACATTCCCGTCAGGTCCCAGTACAGACGCCCTTTTGAGGGCCGGCAACGCCTTCAGAAAGGGCCGGACCACCCCTTTTCCGGCCCCTGATTTCTCAAAGATATCCTTTGCAAGGGCCTTTGTGTCTGCTTCGGAGCAAAGGAGAAAATCGCGGGGGAGGCCGATTTTCCCCCCTTCCTTTCGCAACACCTCCAGGCAGAAACCGTGAAAGGTGGATACAAAAGGGAGGGATGCCTCTGTGAGCAGCCTGGATATCCTCTGCTCCATCTCTCTCGCCGCCTTGCGTGTGAAGGTCAGGGCCAGAACCTCTCCCGGGGGAGCCAGACCCTGGCGGATCACATGGGCGATGCAATGGGTCAGGGTCATGGTCTTTCCCGTGCCCGGTCCCGCCTTTACCAGGAGATGGGGCCCTTCATGGCGTACGGCCGCCTTCTGCTCGGGATTGAGGGGATCGAGGATCGGGTCTTTCGGGGAAATGGGCCCCTTAGTCTTTGACGCGCTTTTTTTTCCGGAGGCCTTTCTTTTGGGAGCGGGCCGTGGGTCGGCGCTTTTTTTTTGCGCCTTCCTGGAAGGGGCTTTGAAGAGGGCCATCTGGCCGGCCATGGCCTCTTTTTCCCGGTCCTCAAAGAGGCGGATGACGCCATATTCGCCGTCATACCCCCCTTCCCGGATCACCTTCCTCTGCCGCATCCTGTCAACGGCCTCTTTCAGGAGCGGGCCGCCGGCCGCCTCGATATGGTGTAAGGGCGTCTCCATGAGTATCGTAAGCTCCGGCCCCAGGTCAAAAAGGAGTTTTTCATACAGGGACATTACCTTTTTGGTGGCAGGACCGCAGGAAAGGAGTTCTGAGAGGATTTCGGGCAGGGGAATGAGGCT
>JAAEQF010000252.1 GCA_024231695.1 FCB group bacterium | reverse complement strand
TTTCAACTGGTTGTGAGTGACGGAACAAACAATTCCGAGCCAGACGAGGTAATTGTAACAGTTAAAAAAGAACAAACTGGTGAAGGTCCATTCCTGGAATTTGTAAAACATATACCTGAAGAGGTTTATAAAATTTATGGTTTTGATGCTAATGATCAATATCTTGTTTATCACACTGGAACCGATCCCCTGCCTCGAGGAAGCTGACCTTGATGGATCAGGCGGTAGTGATCCACTGTTGTTCGATATGACATAGGTTGTTTAGTCTATTTCCAAATACGTCCGAAATTGGAATATGTAACGAGTGGGTAAGAACAACTTATAGGACATGTTCTAGGGCGTCTAAAAACGGCCATTTTGACCCTTTTTTTTGACCGTTATATGGAATATCACTAATTCGGGTGCATTCCAATAGTATAAATAATTAAATCTCCGCCTTTGCGTTGCGGCTGCTGGTCTTACAACGGAAAAGACGAACGTCCAACATCGAACATTCAACATCGAACGTCCAATGGGGAGCGGCTACGCCGCATTTCATATTGAACACCCTTAGTGCGTGCTCTCCCGCTGCCGAATGAGAGAACGCCACGTGGGTTTTTCCATCTCGGCGCCGGTCGTCGAGGGTGTAACAAAACGTGGGTCACCGGAACGACGGAAGATCGTATTTCCGGAATGCGCCGCTTATGCGTGAGAACTGATATGAAACGCGGCGAAGCCGCTCCCTGCAGAGCATTCGATGTTCGATGTTGGGAGTTCGATGTTCGATGTTCGTAGTCAACCGGAACAATGAACAACCGAAAAATCATACTATTGGAATGTTCCCTACTAATTCCCAGTCCCAAAAACCGGGAAAAACGATTAATATAAGTCATAAATATCAATTGTTTATGGAAATATCCATGTTCCTCATATTTGGCTTCGAGAATCATGTTGAGTAGCTTCAATATGTCGGAGAACCGTGAGCCAGAGCAAGATGGAGATTCGAACACTCTTTAAACTGATCCAAAAACCGGATAACGGATTTGATGCGATTTAGACGCCCTAGACAAGGTCTCTTGCAGCACGCGTTGGGCGTCGTCCAGCCGGCGGAGTTTCATGTAGGTTTTGATGGCGATCAGGCGCAATTGTCTGGCGTCCTGCCCTTCTGCGCTCAGGATGGGATGCGATCGGTCCATCTCCGCCACCTGCGATGCCATGACATGAGGCACAGTGCCGCAGATAGAGGCTCTGACCTGTCGGTGCGACCTCGTCGGTCCTCGCGCATCCCGTGATCACAACGGCTGCCAGCGCTGCCAGAATCGGAAGGTGCACTGTCATCGGTCCTACAAGATACCTGATCGGAAGGGCGCTCTCTGCAGAAAACAATGAGGACCGGCTCTCCTTCG
>JAAEQF010000251.1 GCA_024231695.1 FCB group bacterium | reverse complement strand
CTTGACAATTTCCGCAAATAAGGACATTATTCATACCAGAAGTGGGTTAAAGTGGGTGATTGTGGGATGAGAGGTTCTCCTTGTTAGGTTTTTGTGGCACATTTGATTGCGTGATTGACGACAAAAGTCGGCTTTCGATACCTTCCAGGATCAGACCGGGCGATCAAGATTCTTCTCGTAAGAAGGGGATACCCGCCGGGGAAACGATGGTTCTGACGCAGGGTTTGGACGGCTGTTTGTCGCTTTATCCGGAAGAGGAATGGGCTAAAATTCAGAACCGTTTGGAGACTCTGTCCTTCACCCGCAAAGATTTTCGCTACTTCAATCGTCGCCTTCATCAGCATACCAGCCTTGTGCGTATCGACAAATCGGGTCGAATTCATATCCCTGATATTTTACGACAGTTGGCAGGAATAAACAAGAATGTTTTGGTGATAGGCGCCAACCAAACGATAGAAATTTGGGATCCGGATCGGCATCAGGCTTACCTGGATAATTTCGACCGGACCATTGAAGAGGTGGCTGAGAGGTTATTCCATAATGACAGCGACCAATAGCTTTCACCAGCCGGTTCTGGCTGATGAAGCGGTCGATTTATTAGTTACTGATCTTGACGGGGCATATATCGATGCCACGGCGGGCGGCGGCAGTCATTCACTTCGGATAATCTCAAAGTTAACGTCTTCAGGCAGGCTTTTGGCCATCGATCGGGACGAAGAGGCGGTGGCTCATTCGCGGCAGAAGTTGCAGGAGTATTCCACTCAGGCGCAAGTGCTGCGGGGGGATTTTGGTCATTTAAGGGAACTAGCAGAGGAATCAGGGATGACACCGGTGAACGGCGTGTTGTTTGATTTGGGGGTTTCCAGTCATCAACTGGACAGCGCAATTCGCGGCTTTTCATACCGGGAAAACGGCCCTCTCGACCTGCGTCTGGACCGGGCGACGGATTTGTCCGCCGGCGACGTGATCAACGACTATTCTCCGAAAAAGCTGATTCAATTGCTGTTTGAATATGGCGAGGAAAGAAACGCCAAAAAGATTGTTAGCGCCATTGTCGATGCGCGCACCAAAGCATCTCTGACCACAACCGCTGAGCTGGCTGGAATCATCAAGACCGTCACCAATCCCCGTTATCTGAACAAGACGTTGTCCCGTGTTTTTCAGGCCATTCGGATTGAGGTTAATGATGAAATGGTTCAATTGCAAAGCGGTTTGGCTGATGCGGTTGATTTGCTTCAGAGTGGCGGACGGTTGGTAGTGATCGCCTATCATTCGCTGGAAGATCGGATCGTCAAGTGGTTTATGCGTGAACAGGCCAAAGGACCTTCCACACCCCTGCCTGAGCCGTTTGAACCGCGCGGCAGAATAATTACCAAAAAGCCGCTGATCCCAACAAGGGAAGAGATTTCCGAAAACCCCCGGGCTCGTTCGGCTAAAATGAGAGTAATGGAGAGGCTGTAGCATGGCCCGCAAACGCCCATATCGCCGCCGTCGGAAAAAAACCGAACTTTTGCGTAATCGCTACCTGCAGATGGCGGCTGTGTTTGGATTGGTGATAGTTATTTCGTCGTTCTACATCTATCAGCGTGTTTGGGTGCGCAACCTGATTTCCGAGATTGAGGATATTGAGAAGCAGACTGAAACGGCCAGGTTGGCTCGCGCCAATCTCAAGTCGAAATGGATGGCGGCCTCGTCGATGACGGCCATTGAGGAACGGATAGAAAAGGGCAAACTCGATTTGGGCCCCACCCGGCCGAAGCAGAACCTGACTTTATGGCCCGGTGAGAAGGCCGACCAGAGCCGCTATGCCGGATTGTTGAAAGCTTTGGATAAATTAAAAACCAATTTCCCGCTGGTATCGTCCAACGACGCCGAAGCCGGCCAGCTGTTTGAGACCGAATGAAAAGTCACTATTCTAAAACCAGAGTCGGTGTCATTGCCATTTTGTTTGCCATGATCTTCGTTGTCTTTTTCGTTCGTCTGGTATTCGTGCAGGTCATAAATGGCGACACCTACAGCCAAAAAGCCCTTCGGCAAATAAACGAATCGATCAAGGTTCCGGCTGCTCGGGGTGAGATTTTCGATGCAAGTGGAAATAAAGTGACCGTCAATTCCACATTCACTTCTCTTTTTGCCTACCCGATCAATGCCGCCGATGTCAGCCAGACTTATGATAAAATGGCAAGGATTCTGGGCCGGAGCCGTCAGGCTGTCAAAAAACTGTATCCGCTGAAGGAGAAAAAGTTCCGCTGGATCAAGCGAGGTCTGACCGCCGATGAACTGGCTCGTTACGAGAGGCAAAATGACGGCCGCGGTCTGTTTTTACGGAAGGAACCGACGCGTTTGTACCCCTACGGCGAAACCGGCCGTTCGATCCTCGGCTTTGTCGATTTGGACAACCGGGGACGGTCGGGAGTCGAGCTGGTCATGGATGACCAGTTGCAGGGGGCGCCGGGGCGATCGCTGATGCAGAAAGACGGTAAAGGGGCGGAATACCAGATTCAGGAGATTCCAATCAGTGAAGCGGTGTCCGGCCAGTCAGTAGTACTGACCGTGGACTGGGACAAACAGCAAATAGTCGAGGGCGAACTGGCCTGGGCGGTCGATCAATTCAATGCCAAGGGGGGGATGGCTGTCTTTCTTGATCCTCACACCGGAGCCATTCTGGCGGCTGTCGATTATTCGGCCGAGAGGGATATATCGGACAAGCCGATGAAACTTGATGCGGTGACGGCCACGATCGAACCCGGTTCGGTGTTCAAACTGATAACCGCTGCCGCCGCTCTTGAAGAAGGCAGTATCACGCCCAGCGATACATTCTATGCCGAGGAGGGACGCTGGAAACTGGGTCGCCGGACTTTGCGCGATGACCACAAGTTCGGCTGGCTGACCTTTCGCAGTGCTTTCGAAAATTCATCGAATATCGCCATCGGTAAAATTGCCTATCAGATCGGCGGTGAAAAAGTATTTGCCATGGCCCACAAATTCGGATTCGGCCGTAAAACCCGATGCGGCCTAAACGGCGAGAGCAAAGGAATTTTGAGGCGGCCCAATCGCTGGTCGGAATTCACCACTTCGACTTTTGCCATCGGCCACGGTTTGTCGGCCACGCCGCTGCAGATAGCCCGGGCCTTTGCCGTCGTCGCCTCCGGTGGATATTTAAATCAGCCATATATTGTCAAAGGATGTATAAACGAAGAAGGCGAAACAATTGAGCGGCATCAAAGTCGCCCGGTTCGGATTCTCGATGATGAAGTCGTGGCCATCCTTGACTCGTTCCTGAGGGGCGTAGTCGAAAATGGCACCGGTCAGCCGATCACCGATTTGCCTTTCCCGATTGCCGGTAAAACCGGT
Organism: FCB group bacterium; assembly: GCA_024231695.1. Classification (GTDB taxonomy): domain Bacteria; phylum Zixibacteria; class MSB-5A5; order GN15; family JAAZOE01; genus JAAEQF01. The sequence continues at coordinate 23,528 of JAAEQF010000251.1, read as the reverse complement.
ACGGCCGAGAAACCGAATCTGGAGGAGGGCGGCTACCACAAAAACCGCTTTATGGCCTCATTCGCCGGATATTTTCCGGTGGATTCTCCGCGAGTGGCCGGTATCGTCATTCTTGATGAACCGGAACCGATTCATTATGGCGGTTATACTGCGGGGCCGGCCTTCAGAAATATCGCCGTCAAATTTGCGGCCATCGACAATTACAACATCGCTTCTGTTGGAATCACGCCGGAAAAAGAAGAGAAGTCATACCCGACCGCATCGCCTTTAGATGCGGGGCAGGTTATGGTTGGCGATTTAACCGGGGTTTCGAAGGATGAGGCCCGGTACAAGCTGACCAGTCTGGGATTGACGCCCGAGTTTAGCGGAGACGGTGCGGACGTACTTTGTACCTGTCCACCGGCTTTTGCCTCCGTTAGTCCGGGTCAGGCGGTGCGCTGTATTATGGATCGCCGGAAGGGGAGCGAGTTTTCTGTGCCCGATCTACTCGGTCTGACCCTGCGCGAAGCGGTGGCCGTGTTGGAAGAATACAACCTCTCGTTTGACCTGTCCGGCACCGGGCGGGTGAAAAAGCAGAGTCCGGCGGGAGGATCAAAGATAACCAAGGATGATATCGTGATTCTGAAACTGGCCAGCGAAGAAGGAGCCTGATCATTTTACTGAGGGAAATGGCCAAGGTGATACCGGGGGCGTTAATTATTGGCAATGAAGATGTCAATGTTTCCGGTATTGAATATCACAGCGCCCTGGTCAAGTCGGGCACGGCCTTTGTGGCCATCGCCGGGTTTGAACAGGACGGGAATGCCTATGCCGATCAGGCTATAGAAAACGGCGCTGTGGCAATTGTTACCGAAACGGAAGCCCAGCGTTCAGTACCTCAATTGATCGTTCCCGATGCCCGCGCTGCGCTGGCTGATCTGGCGGCCCGTTTCTTCGAATATCAAAAGCAGGATATCAAGATCTGCGGCGTGACCGGGACCAATGGCAAGACCACTACCTGCTTTTTGATCAAGAAAATATTGGAGGCCCGTGGCAAACGGGTTGGGCTGATAACCTCGCTGATTTACGATACCGGCAAGGACCGCATTGCTGCCTCGCGCACTACGCCCGAATCTCTGGATATATTCCGTCTGCTTTATGCCATGAAGAACAACGGCTGTGTCAATGCGGTGATCGAAATCTCCTCGCATGCGCTCATTCTCCAGCGGGTTCGCAATCTGGATGTCGGCGTCGCCTTGTTCACCAATATAACCCGTGATCATCTCGATTTCCACCGCGACATGGATGATTATCTGGCGGCCAAGACCCGCTTGCTGATCATGGTCAACGATAAGAATAAGTGGGCGGTAATCAATTATGACAGCCGCGAATTCCGCGGATTGCTGGGGCAGGCGAAATGTTCGTATATGACTTATTCGCTGGCCGACCGCAAGGCCGATGTTTTTCTGGAAAATTTTAAACTTCGTCCCGATGGCTCCCATTTCATTTTGCGGACGCCGACCGGTCGCCGCGAGATCAGCTTCAATCTTCCTGGGCGGTTTAATCTCTACAATGCCTTGGCGGCTTCTGGCGCGGCCCTGGCTTCGGGTATTGATATCGACACCATCGCCTCCGGTTTGGAGCAGGTGCGGATGATTCCCGGCCGGTTGGAACGAATCGACTGCAATGCGCCCTTTTCAATTTTCATTGATTTTGCTCATACGCCCGATGCCCTGCGCCGAACGCTGGAAACATTACGTGAGATCGGTAGTGGCCGAATTTTGACCGTATTCGGTTGTGGCGGCGACCGTGATCGAGGCAAACGTCCGTTGATGGGCGAAGCAGCCGAAACTCTGTCCGACTACGCCGTCCTGACCGCCGATAATTCCCGCTCCGAAACTACTTCCCGGATTTTCGACGATGTGCGACCCGGATTTAAGAATAAGGACAAAGTAGAAATCATCGAAGACCGGCGCGAGGCGATCGCTCACATTCTCAGCCGTGCCCAAGAGAACGATCTGATTCTTTTGGCCGGCAAGGGAGATGAAAATTATCAGGAAATCGGCTGCGTCAGACATCCCTGGTCGGATCGAGAAGTGGCTAAAGAGGAACTTGTCAAGCTTGGGATTGGAAATTAGGTGATACACTTGAATCCTGAAATACTTCAGAAAGTGCTGGAATCTGATATTGTCGCCGGCTCCGAGAAAGAGATTCCTCAGTTCACCGGCCTATCCATCGACAGCCGGACGATAAAGGCGGGAGATATCTTTTTCGCCATCGTCGGTGATAAAAACGACGGCCACGATTATATCGAGAAGGTTTTTGCTCAGGGAGCCGCAGCCGCCATTATAAGCCGCTCCCAGCTTGACCGTTTCACAACCGCCTCGCCGGGGCCGTTGTATGTCGTCGATGATACCCATGAAGCGCTTCTGAATCTGGCCGGGTATATTCGCCGCCGGGCCGACGCCGGTTTTGCGGCCATCACCGGTTCCAATGGAAAAACGACCACCAAGGAAATGCTTTATTCAATCGTCAAGGTTCGGCATAACGTTTTCCGTTCGCCGGGAAATCTGAACAACCTCTTCGGTCTGCCGATATCACTGGGGCGCATGCCCGCTGTGGATTATGCAATTTTTGAACTGGGAATATCGGTTCCGGGCGAGATGATTCGACTGAGTTCGATTATAAAACCTGAACTGGCTGTCATTACTAATATCGGTCCGGCCCATCTGGAGACTCTAATAACTATCGACAATGTGGTCAAGGCTAAATTCGAACTTGTGGATTGTTTGCCGGTCGGAGCCGCAGTAGTGCTTAATGCCGACGATCCAAAGTTGATCGAAGAGGCAGGACGGCGAAATCTTGATTATATCGGTTTCGGTATCGACAACGACTGCGATTTCGTCGGTACCAATATCGTTACACATTCCGAGAAAGGGATCAGTTTCGAAGTTCATGGGCACAGGATCGAACTGCCGACTTGTGGCCGAGTCAATGTTTACAATGCCCTGGCAGCCATCGCCGCCTCATCAATTTGGGGTTGTGGAGCCCTGGATTGGCAGAAAGGAATGGCTGATTTCCATCCGGTGGAAATGCGGTTAACGATGGAGCATGAGGGCGGATTGCATTATTTGGTGGATTGCTACAATGCCAACCCGCAATCGGTTAAGGCAGCTTTGGATTGCCTCAGTACTTTTGAAACCAAGGGGCGAAAGATTGCGGTATTGGGTGATATGCTTGAGCTGGGCGAAGATTCACCCGCTTTACATGAAGCAACCGGACAGGATGTGGTCGCGGCTGGCGTGGATTTCCTACTCTGTCTGGGCCCGGAATCGAAACATGTTGCCACCGGAGCGGCCGATGCCGGAATGGCCGGTGATGCTATCTGTCATTTTCTGAGTCATCAGGAACTGTTGGATCATCTGCTGGGAATGATTGTCCGGGAGGATTTGATTTTACTCAAAGGATCACGGGGAATGGAACTGGAAAAAATACTATACGGTTTGAAAGGGGCCGCTTTCAAGAATAATTGATATGCTTTACTATCTGTTTTTAGAATTGACTAATTATGTATCGGGTTTAAACCTGTTTCGCTATATCACTACGCGAGCCACGGCTGCGGCGGTGACGGCGCTGGTAATATCATTGATATTCGGGCCGTTGTTTTTACGGCTTTTGCATAAATACCAGGTTAGTGAGAAGATTCGTGAAGAGGGTCCGGAGAGTCATAAAGCCAAGGAAGGCACCCCGACCATGGGTGGTATTATGATCCTCTTCGCGATAATCGTACCGACCCTGTTGTGGGCCGATTTGTCCAATCGGTTCATTCTCCTGATTCTAATGGTTACCGTTTGGATGGGCGCCATCGGCTTCATGGATGATTACCTCAAGGCCAAGAAACATCAGGCGCGCGGGCTGGTGGGTCGCAAGAAATTAATCGGCCAAATTACATGCGGACTGATTTTCGGGATATTGCTCTATTACTTTTCGCCCATTGACGGCTTCTCTACCGAAACCAGCATCCCCTTCTTCAAGAACTATGTTCTCGATCTGGGCATATTCTATATCCCGTTCATAATACTGGTTATCACCGGCACCTCCAATGCGGTCAACCTGACCGATGGTCTCGATGGTTTGGCTATCGGCCTCAGCGCATTTTGTTTTATTGCCTTCGCCGGTTTGACATACATCAGCGGCCGAGCCGATTTCTCGGGTTATCTGGCCATCGAGTATTTGCCCGGATCGGGTGAACTGGCGGTCTATTGTGCGGCCGTAATCGGGGCCTCGATGGGATTTCTATGGTTTAACGCTCGTCCGGCCCAGGTTTTTATGGGCGATACCGGCGCGTTGGCTTTGGGCGGTGCGCTGGGCGCCGTAGCTATCCTGATCAAGAAGGAACTCCTGCTGGTTATTGTCGGCGGCGTTTTTGTAGCTGAGGCGTTGTCGGTTATCCTGCAGGTGATTTCATATCGGCTTCGCGCCAAACGGATATTTAAAATGGCACCTCTGCATCATCATTTTGAATTAACCGGATGGTCGGAATCAAAAGTGGTAGTGAGGTTCTGGATAATCGGCGCTATTTGTGCGCTCTTAACCCTCAGCTCTCTGAAAATACGATGAATCGGATTGATCGATTATATGATCGGAAGGTAGGCATCGTCGGCATGGCCCGTTCGGGCGTGGCGGCCGCCGAGCTTGTTTTGGAATTGGGCGGACGGCCCTTTGTTTCCGATATCCTTCCTGAAAAGAATTTACTGGAAGTTATCGCCCGGCTGGAAAAGAAAAATATACCGTTCGAATGCGGTAAACATTCCAACCGGTTGTTGGAATCGGACTATCTGGTACTCTCGCCCGGTGTGCCCGCATCTCTGGATATAATCACCGGGGCGACCGCTGCCGGAATACCTATTTTTTCCGAAATAGAACTGGCCTTCTGGGTTTGTCGTGGTCGGGTTCTGGCCGTTACCGGATCGAACGGCAAAACAACGACGACTACGCTTCTGGGTGAGATTTGCAAAGCCTCCGGCAGGCCGACGGTCGTGGCCGGAAATATCGGCACACCCTTTTCGGAAGTTGCCCGGCAGGTAGGTGAAGACGGTTTGGCCGTTATCGAAGTTTCGTCGTTCCAACTGGAACGGATCGAACAATTTGCGCCTTATGTGGCCATATTATTGAATCTGACTCCCGATCATCTTGATCGCTATGATTCGTTCGAAAGTTACTGTGCCGCCAAATTACGTATCTTTGAAAATCAAACAGCCGAGCAATTTGCCATCCTCAACGGCGATGATCCGGTGAGTATGAAAGCACCGTTTCCTTATGCCGGGCATCGGCTGATGTTCTCCACCGAGAACCAGTACCCTGATCAGTCGCCGGAAGGTGTCCTCAAGAGGGGAGAGAGACTTTCCGGACGGCTATCGGGAAACGAGATCGACATTATTGAGGTCGATAAAATTGGTATTCCCGGACCGCATAATCATTCCAATGCCGCCGCCGCCTCTGCCGCCGCGCTGGCCTGCGGTATAGATGTCGAAACCATCGCCGCCGTGCTGGAACGATTCAAAGGTGTCGAACATCGGCTGGAGGATGCTGGTAAGGTCGGTGGTGTGCACTTTGTCAATGATTCCAAGGGCACCAACGTGGATGCCGTGATCGTGGCCATCAGATCGATGACCGGCAAGGTCAATCTTATCGCCGGCGGCCGCGATAAGGCCGGTGATTTTACCCGGCTATTGCCTGACGCCACGGGCAAAGTCGAGCATCTGATCGTATTGGGCGAGGCCAAAGACAAAATTTTTGAGCAACTGGGAAGGCATATCCCGGTCGTCATGGCTCGGTCGATGGCTGACGCCGTACGCAAAGCTTATGACCTGTCTCATCCGGGCGATACCGTGCTGTTGTCGCCGGGATGCGCCAGTTTTGATATGTATGGGAATTTCGAGGAACGCGGTCGGGATTTCAAAAACCTGGTTTGCCGGTTGAAAAACGGCAAAGGGAGCGGAGCCACCGTTGACGCGTAAAGAAAAAAAGATTGATTTTGTGCTGTTTCTGATCACTTCGCTATTGATCCTGCTGGGCAGTGTGATGGTCTATTCGTCATCGAGTGCCCTGGCCGATGGAAACGATAAATTTTCCAGCCATGCTTTTTTCCTGAAAAGGCAGATATTCTGGCTAGTTGTGGCCGCAGCCGCGCTGTTTGCCGCCGCCAAGATCAATCTCGAACGCATCCGCCCACTGATCGTTCCCGCCCTTTTGGGGTGTCTGGCTCTTCTGGCGATTGTATTTCTCATGCCTGAAATCCGCGGCACACATCGCTGGATGCGGATCGGGCCGGTGACTCTGCAGCCTTCGGAGCTATTCAAGTATGCGTTGATCTTTTATCTCGCTCATTCGCTCTCGCAAAAAGGGCGAACACTGGATAGCGCCAAAGCTTATCTCTGGCCCTATGGTGTTATTGTTGGTGGTGGAGCGCTTTTAATTGTGGCCGAGCCGGATCTTGGTTCAGTGCTGGTTCTTCTGGGTACGGTGATTGTCCTTTTATATCTGGCCGGAGCGCGATTGTCGCATCTGATTATTACCCTTGGGGGTTCAGCCCTGACCGTTTATGTACTGGTCTTTATTATCGGTTACAAAAAAATTAGAGTGGATACATTCCTGGCTTCGGTTTTCGATCCGATGATGGCTTCGCATCAAGTCAAACAATCGATCCTGTCGCTTTCCTGCGGCGGATTTTTCGGCGTCGGTCTGGGCGATGGCATTTTTAAACAGTTTTTCCTGCCTGAGCCGCATACCGATTTCATTTTCGCCTCCATCGGTGAAGAATTGGGCCTCTTGGGGCTGACGATTACTCTGGGACTCCTTTTCGGTTTGATCTGGCGGGGAATCAGGATTTCTATCGGACAGCGCGATCGTTTTCACTTTCTATTGGGTATCGGCCTGACCATCTGTTTGGCAGTGAACATGATTATCAACATCGCCGTAGTGCTCGGATTGATTCCGACCACCGGACTGGCTTTGCCTTTCTTAAGTTACGGCGGGTCGTCTCTGGCCGTTTCGGCCGCTGCGGTCGGTATCCTTCTCAACCTTTCCCGGCAGAGAGCGAGGGCACTGCGATGAAGATACTGTTTGCCGGAGGAGGCACAGGAGGGCATTTGTTCCCGGCTATCGCCATTGCCCGCGAACTGGAACGCCTCTGCGATGATTGCCATATCGAATTTGTCGGCACCCGCTACGGGATTGAATGGAAGATGAAAGACAGCCTGGACTGGCCGTTGACGCCTATCGCCATTCGCGGGCTGCCGCGTAAGATATCGCCGGCGCTTTTGGCATTTCCTTTCCGGTTGATGATCGCCATTATGCAGACTTTGCGTATTTTCCGTCGTTTCCGACCGGATGCTGTTGTCGGCACGGGCGGCTATGTGGCCGGGCCGGTAATAATGGCGGCGGCACTTAAAAATATTCCCCGGGTTCTTCAGGAACAAAACAGTTACCCCGGTTTGGTAACGCGCAAGCTGGCCTCCAGAACGGATATGGTTTTTGTGGCTTATCGCAAAGCGGGTGATTATCTCGATTCGAGCGTCCGGGTGAAAGTCACCGGCAATCCGATCCGTCGGTCGATACTTTCCGGCGACCGGGCCAAAGCGATTGAAAAATTCGGTTTGCGTGCAGATAGAAAAACAATTTTGATTCTGGGCGGCTCGCAGGGCGCCCGGAGAATAAACGAAGCAGTCCAGAGCAGCCTCGAATATTTGAACGATGAAGTACAGTTGCTCTGGCAATGCGGGAAAAGGGATTACAAGGAACAGGCCGCGAGGCTAAGCAAAAAGGATTTTGTGATATCCCTTTTCCCGTTTTCAGATGATATGGATCTGGTCTATGCCGCCGCCGATCTGGCCGTGGCTCGGGCCGGAGCGTTGACAATCGCCGAATTGACCGCCTGCGGCCTTCCGTCGTTGTTGATACCGTTCCCGCATGCCACAGCCGATCATCAAACGCATAACGCGGCCGATATCGTGGCCGCCGGTGCAGCCGAAATGATCGCCGATGCGGATCTGGATAATATGAATTTACTGGAACAGGCGGTGGAACTGGTGACTTCCGATCGCCGGCAGGCGATGGCTGAGGCGTCTCGAAAACTGGGGCGACCCGAGGCGGCGACGGAAATCGCCCGGGAAGTTTTACAACTGGCCGGACTTAAAGGAGAGGCAATTGATCTCAGGCAACAGGATCGAATCGATTGAGGAATTTACAAGGGCTGGCATGATTTTTTCGAAATACAAAAATTTATACTTCGTTGGTATCGGCGGTGCAGGGATGTCCGGGATGGCCCGGATTCTGCATAATCTCGGCTATAACATCGCCGGGTCGGACAATTGTCCCAGTGAAGTGACCGACTATCTGGAACAAAGCGGAGTTACCATCTACAGCGGGCATATCGGCCAGCAGGTCGAGGGCACCGATCTGGTGGTGATCTCATCGGCCATCGACGAATCCAACCCGGAAGTCATGACTGCGCTGGAACTCGGTATTCCGATTATCAAACGGGCCGAGATGCTGGGCGAACTGATGCGTCTCAAATTTTCCATCGGTATCGCCGGCACGCACGGCAAGACCACGACCACGGCCATGGTTGGTAAAATTCTTTCGGTGGCTCATCGTGACCCGACAGTGTTAATCGGCGGCCGGGCGATGGAAACCGAAAGCGGCGGTCTTCTGGGACAGGGCGAAATCATGGTGGCCGAAGCCGATGAATACGACCGGTCTTTCTTGAAAATGTTTCCGTCGATTGCCGTGGTGACCAATATCGAAGAGGATCATCTCGACTGCTATGCCGATTTGAACGATCTGTTGGATTCATTTGCCGAATATATCGGGCGGGTGCCGTTTTATGGATCGGTGGTCATTCCTTCGGCCGATGTCAATGTCGCCCGTATCCGCGACAGCATCAAACGGCCGATTGTCACTTTCGGTTTCGATGCCGAGGCCGATGTTCGGGCAGTGAACCTGCAATATGCAAATTTCGGATCACGTTTTGATCTCGTCGTCAGGGGTGAGGCCCGGGGAACGCTGACCCTCCGTATCCCGGGCCCCTATAATGTTTCCAATGCGCTGGCGGCTATCGCCGTGGCGCTGGAAATGGATGTTCCCCTGGAAGCGATCGAGGAAAGTCTTCGTGATTTCCGCGGCGTGGGGCGGCGGTTCGAAGTTATCGGTACCGAGCGCGGAGTTACTGTCGTCGATGATTATGCGCATCATCCCAGCGAAGTGGCGGCCACTCTGGGCGGACTCAAACAGACCAGCGCCGAGCGTTCGGGCAAGACTATCGCCATTTTTCAACCGCATCTGTTTACGCGGACGCGCGATTTTTACCGCCAGTTCGCCGAAGTTTTGCATCTGGCGGATATCGCCCTGGTCGTGGACATTTATCCGGCCCGCGAAAAACCGTTGCCGGGTATCACCTCGGCCATTATCGCCGACTATGCCGAATCCATCGGTTACAAAAATGTCCGTTATATCGGCCTCAAGGAAAATGCGATTGATGAAGCGGCCGGGCTGGCTGTCGATGGAGATTTGGTTATCACTCTGGGCGCCGGAGATATTTTCCGGATTGGCCCCAAATTGATGGATAGAATGAAAAGCTGATGTTTCTGGGGATAAGAAAAAAATACTGGTTGTACCTGGCGGGTTCGGCACTATTGGCCGGACTGGTTCTTTTCGCCCGCCTTTCGCCGGTTTTCGCCTGGCAACGGACAACAATGTCCGGTCCCGGGACTGAGTACCTGAAGACGGCCATTGATGACTATCCCGGCGCGGGGAACAATCTGTTTCGACTGGATAAAAAGGAGCTTATGGCTCATTGTTTGACAACGCGAGGAATTGACAATATACACCTCAGTCTGAAACTGCCCGATGGTTTGGAATTGACCTCCAATCGCTTCGAACCGGCAGCTCTGGTCTGCGCCGACAGAATGTATGCACTTGATAAAAACTGCCGCCTTATTCCTTATGATACCGGTTGGGGGAAAGTCAATCTACCCATACTAACCGGGCTTAAAGACTGTCACCTTTTTAAAATTCCTGACGACTTCCGGGTGGCCGAGGTAGTCCGTGCATTGCAGACACTTAAAGACGAAATGCCGGAATTGTTCCGGCAGATCGCCGATATAGATTTTTCAGATGGCGTCGAGATTTGTCTCCACCTAACGACCTGTCGCAGTGAATTCATAACCACCGGCGATGGCTTTGCTCGGCAGTTGTTTAAGCTTAGGGCGATCGGCGGATTGGACAATTGGTCCGGCGGCGGGCGTTATAATCTGCAATACGATGACGTGATCATCAAGGAAAGGTAAGAGTACAGAACATGTCGCAAACTCGGACACTGACCGGGCTGGATATTGGGACCACCAAGATCCTTGCCCTTATTGCAGAAATCGATGACAATGAAACCGTCCCCCGGCTGGTCGGGCTGGGCATGGTGCCCTCCGACGGTCTGCGCCGCGGAGTAGTCGTCGATCTGGAAAAGACCGTGCGGGCCATTTCCAAGGCTATCTCCGATGCCGAATTGATGGCCGGCGTTAAAGTCGAATCGGTTATCGCCGGGTTGTCGGGCGAACATATTCGGTCGATCAATTCCCATGGCGTCATTGCCGTCTCCCGCAGTGATCATGAAATAGTCGAGGGCGACGTCGACCGCGTCATTGATGCCGCCCGGGCGGTGGCCATCCCCGCCGACCGGGAAATAATCCATGTCCTGCCGCAGGAATTCGTTATTGACGAGCAATCGGGGATTAAAGTCCCGGTGGGTATGTCCGGTATTCGACTGGAAGCCGAAGTGCATATCGTTACTGCCGCGGCCACGGCCGTGCGCAACATTTATCGCGCCATCAACCGCTGTGAACTGGAAGTGGAAGCGCTGGTTTTGGAATCGCTGGCCTCCAGTTACGCTCTGCTGACCGACGAGGAACAGGAACTGGGCGTGGCCGTTATTGACCTTGGCGGCGGAACCACCGACGTGGCTGTCTATTTCGATCATTCCATCCGCCACACTTCGACCGTACCTCTGGGCGCTAAAAATGTCACAAACGATATTGCCATCGGTCTACGCACGCCAATAGACCAGGCCGAGGAAATAAAACTCAATTACGGCTCGGCCATGCCTTCGCTGGTGAACGCCGACGAGATGATTTCCGTGCCCGGTGTGGGTAGTCGGGCGGCCCGGGATATTTCCCGACATGTACTTGCTTCGATAGTCGGCCCGCGGATGGAAGAAATTTTAGGCATGGCTCAGCGCGAAGTAAAAAAGGCCAATTATCCCGATACCCTGGCGGCCGGGATTATTCTAACCGGCGGCGGTGCGCTTTTGCCGGGGGCGGCCGAACTGGCCGAACAGATGTTTGATATGCCGGTCAAAATCGGGATGCCGCGGGGATTTGATGGCTTGACTGACATGGCCGACTCGCCCATCCATTCCACCGGTGTTGGTCTGGTACAATACGGAGTGCTTCACGGAGACGAAGTTCTTCGCAAAGGAAAGACTATGGGGCTATTTAAAAAAATAGAAAAATGGTTTAATGAACATTTTTAATATAACTACCCGAGGAGGAAGGTATGTCGTTTGAGTTTGACGAAGAGCAAACCAGTCATGCCCGGATCAAGGTCGTTGGCGTCGGAGGCGCCGGCGGCAATGCCGTGAATCGCATGATCGATGCCGGATTGTCGGGGGTGGAGTTTATCGCCATCAACACCGACTCTCAGGTATTGGAACAAAACAAAGCGGCCACGAAAATCCAGATCGGTAAACGGCTGACCAAGGGATTGGGGGCCGGAGCCAATCCGGAAATTGGTCGCAAAGCAGTCGAAGAGGATGCCGATGATGTCGCCGCTCTTTTGACTGAGGCTGATATGGTTTTTGTCACCGCCGGTATGGGTGGCGGGACGGGAACCGGTGCGGCGCCGATTGTGGCCCGGCTGGCTAAATCTCAGGGGGCACTGACTGTGGCCGTCGTTACCCGGCCGTTTGATTTCGAAGGCAAAAAGCGGGTTACCCGGGCCGAAGACGGAATCAACGAATTACGCCAGCATGTTGATACCCTGATTAATATCCCCAATCAACGTCTCCTGTCGATCGTTGATCGGAGCACACTTTTGACCGACGCTTTCGGTATCGCCGATGACGTCTTGTATCAGGCCACCAAGGGTATATCGGATCTGATTACCGTGGCTGGATTGATCAACTGTGATTTCGCCGATGTACGGACGGTAATGCTGGAGATGGGTGATGCCCTGATGGGTACCGGTGAGGCGGCCGGCGAAGAAAAAGCGGCTGAAGCGGCTCATCAGTCGATTTCGTCACCGCTTTTGGAAAACGTCTCCATCGCCGGAGCCAAAGGCGTTTTGATCAATGTTACCGGCGGGCCGGATATGACTCTATTTGATGTCAACGACGCCACCTCCAAGATTTACGACGCTGCCGGAGCCGATGCCAACATTATCGTCGGCGCGGTTATCGATGAGAATTTGAAGGATACTGTGCGCGTTACCGTCATTGCCACCGGGTTCGGCAGCGGTACATCGATTGACATCGCTGAAAGTCGGCCCAATGAGGAAATTGTTTCGACCGACCTGTTCGGCGCGACCGAAAAACCGACCGCGGCGGTTGCTTCGCGGGCTCCGGCGCCATCAAACGGCAACAACGGCAACAACGGCGACAACGGCCGTGATACGAAGCAGGTTGTTTTTGCCGACGGCGATAACCTGGAAGTTCCGGCTTATATTCGGCGCCAGATGGAAGAAATGTAAACAGACCGCAAGAGACATTTTGTGGCTTGAAGAAAGGATAAATGAGAATAAACACCCCGTAAGGGGTAAAGAAACAAATCCTTATTTTGTTTTGCAGGCCCCGCCGGAGCGGTTTCCCCCCGTCCCGGCGGGATTTTTTTGTCCGTCCGTACATACTCCCCCCAAAAAAAACGGCGGATAATACACTCGCCGCGACATAAAGAATCTGTGGAAAGTACTATTTCAAGGGATCATTTTTTACCGGACCGCTTTTTTGGCGGGGAAGACGATAGAAAACCCAAGCTAAGCATATCTTTCCAGTGTCAACTTTCCGCCGTCCAGTTTTCCGTAACTGAAATTATGATAGAAATCGCCGGTATTAAGATATACGCCGCGATCAAATTGCTTGAATACGGGGACGTGTGTATGGCCGATAATGACCGCATCGTAACCCTCGGCCAACTTTTTCTCGGCATAGATTTCGTAATCTTTGATAAACTCGTTTTCCCGGCCGGAGGTGTGGTTCCGTGAAGATGAAGATACCGCTTTGGCCAGGGAAAGGCCCCAATCGGGAGGGATCAAGCGATAAAGCCAGATAGCCAGGCGATTGCGCAGTGTCGCCCGGACGAAAACCCGGTACTTCCAATCGGATGGGGAGAGGCCATCGCCGTGGATCAGGAAAAGCTTTTGATTGTCCTCGATAGTTTCAAGGCTATCGCGGTGGATTATCAGGCCGACCTCTTCGGCCAGATAATCACCCAGCCAGAAATCATGATTGCCGGTGATGTAATGAATGGGAATGCCGTCTTCTACCAGTCCGGCCAATTTAAAAACAATTCGCAGATGCTGTTTGGGAATGGCCATTTTGTATTCGAACCAGAAATCAAACAGGTCGCCCAGGATGTAGAGTTTTTCGCCTTCGGACCTGACCATCTCCAAAAAGGCAATCAGCCGATCCAGCTTGATTTTTTCGTGTTTTTTGTCTTCGGCGCCCAGATGCGCATCCGACAGGAAAAAGACAGCCATAATTTTGGGACGCTCCGGCCGCACAGCCGAGGCGATTTTTTATTTTACTGTTCCATCAATTTCGGCAGGGCCTCGTAATAGGTCGAAGATAGACGCTCAAGGGGCAGATCGATGTAACCATCGATAACAAGATGGTCGCCACCGGTTACTCCAATTTTCTGAAGCGGCGTATTATTATCGACGGCTATCTTTTTAATAGTCTCGGAACCGCCGGGTTTAACCGAAATCACTATACGCGATGCGGTTTCACCGAATAAAAGAGCATCCGGCCGTAAATCGCCAAGATCAAGTTTGATTTTGGCCCCGATAGGCTTTTCCCTGTCGCCGATAGCTGATTCGGACAGGGCAATTGCCAGTCCGCCCTCGTTGCAGTCATGAGCCGAGCGGACATTACCGGACGCGATCATTGCCAGAATAGTGTCATGCAGGCTTTTTTCAAACTCAAGATCAAGCTCCGGTACCTGGCCCTGTTTGAGACCATGGATTTCTGACAGATATTCCGAGGCTCCCAGTTCGTTTTTATTGACGCCCAACAAATAGATATGGTCGCCTTCAGCCTTGAAAGACGAGGTAGTAATATGGTCGAGGTTTTCGATGACTCCGATCATGCCGATGGTCGGCGTGGGATAGACGGCCCGGTCGGGGTCTTCGTTATAAAAGCTGACATTGCCGCCGGTTACCGGGGTGTTGAAAACGCGGCAAGCTTCGCCCATCCCGGCCACGGCTCCGGCGAAACAATAATAGATCTCTGGAACGTAGGGGTTGCCGAAATTGAGGCAATTGGTGATGGCCGAGCCCCGTCCGCCGGAGCAGGCGATATTGCGAGCGGCTTCGGCCACGGCCAGCATGGCACCGCGCCGGGGGTTGAGATAACAATAGCGGCCGTTGCAATCGGTGGTCATGGCCAGTGCTTTGTTGGTTTTTCGGATACGCATTACGGCTGCGTCAGAACCTGGTCCGATAACCGTGTTGGTGCGGACCATCGAGTCATACTGATCGAAAACCCAGCCTTTGTGGCAGATATTGGGTGAGGCTAAAAGTTTGAGTAGGGTGTCATTAAAATCGACGTTGCCGGGGATAGTTGAAATATCGAGTTGTCCCAGCCTGTCCATGTATTCCGGCTTTTTGGTTTCGCGAGTATAAATTGGAGCACCGCCGCCCAATACAAGATCATCGGAAGGGATTTCGGCGACTACTTTCCCATTCAGTTTAACCCGGAACAGACCGTCATCGGTAACCTGTCCGATTATTTTGGAATGCAAATCCCATTTTTGGAAAATCTCGACGATCTTTTCTTCGCAGCCCTTTTTGACGCAAACCAGCATCCTTTCCTGTGATTCCGAAAGCAGGATTTCATAAGGGGTCATGCCTTCTTCGCGCAGGGGTACATCTTTGAGATCGATTTCGACGCCGCATTTACCCTTGGCCGACATTTCGGTGCAGGAACAGGTTATCCCGGCGGCTCCCATATCCTGAACGCCGACGACCAGATCCTTGCGAATAATCTCCAGTGTTGCTTCCAGAAGCAGTTTTTCGGTAAACGGATCGCCGATTTGTACCGAAGAGCGTTTGGCCTCCGATTCCTCGGTCAGCTCGGTCGAGGCGAAAGTGGCCCCATGAATACCGTCGCGTCCGGTGGATGAACCGACGATCATAACCGGGTTGCCGACGCCTTCAATGGTGGCTGAGGCGATCTGATCGGATTTGACCAGTCCCACGGCCATGGCATTGATAAGCGGGTTGCCCGTATAAGCTTCATCAAAATATACTTCGCCGGCCACAGTCGGGACGCCGAAGGAGTTGCCGTAATCGCCAATTCCACGGACGACGCCGTCGAGAAGATAGCGGACATGATCGTTTTTGGGTGAGCCGAAACGCAGGGAGTCGAGCGAGGCTATCGGTCGTGCGCCCATGGTGAAAATATCGCGCAGGATGCCGCCGACACCAGTGGCCGCGCCCTGATAAGGCTCCACTGCCGAAGGATGATTATGTGATTCTATCTTAAAAACCACGGCCAGGCCATCGCCAATATCGACCGCACCGGCGTTTTCGTCGCCGGCTTCGGCCAACAAATTTTCGCCTTTACGGGGCAGGGTTTTTAGTAGCTTGATCGAGTTTTTATATGAACAATGCTCAGACCACATTACCGAAAATATTCCCAGTTCGGTATAATTGGGTTCGCGCCCGAGAATCTTTTTGATTCGGATGTGCTCTTCTGGCGAAAGCCCGTGTTCGGCAACGAGTTCTGGGGTGACAACGGGGTCGACCATGTTGGTGTTCCTTCCAAAAAGTCGAATATATCGGAAATTGACACGACTGTCAATCGAAATAGCCACTTGGAAAGTGACTATTAAAGTCTTGATTTTTTATGGTCGCCATCATAATCTGATTTCATACCGAGGGAGTATGCTATGAAACGCGTGATTATCGCTGGAATTATTATTCTGGCTCTGACCGGTTGTATTAAAAGAGTAGAAGAGAAATCAGAGACTTTCGATGACAAGAAAGCAATCGCCGCTTGTGAGCAGGTTATCGCCGAATATCAGCAAGCTTTGAAAAGGGAATTGGTTTCGGCTATGACTTCGGGTGGCCCAGTCGGCGCTATCGCCGTCTGCAATGTTGCCGCTCCAGCAATTGCCGACAGTTTTAATGCTCGTCCCGGACTGGATATCAAGCGTATTTCCCTGAAACAGAGAAATATTCATTTTGCACCAGACAGCCTTGAAGTCGCCGTGCTTGAATTTTTTAATTCCACGGTTGAAATAGAACCATTGACCTATTCGAATCTGTTTACAGATAGTGCCGGAGTTATTCGGTTTCGCTATCTGAAGGAAATCAAGGTCGGCCAGCTGTGTCTTAAATGTCACGGCAACCCCGAAGGTTTTTCCTCCGGGCTAAATGCCGCCCTGGCCGAGAAATACCCGCAGGACAAGGCGGTCGGCTATAATGTCGGTGACAGCCGGGGAGCGTTTTCGGTGACTTTAACATTTCCCGAGGCTGAGGCCACCATTACCGAACTATTAAGCGAAAACGGGCGATAGGTGCCGGTGAAATAAATTCATACGAGTGAATGAGATGCCTCAAAAGAAAATAATATCTGAGAATTTTGAGCTATTCGACGGCGTCGATGCGAAAGCCTCAGGCGGCGATCTGCCCGGCATATCCGATCTGTATCGCATGTTCGATATTTACAATAAACAATATTTTGACGGCCGACTTCCGCAAGTCAAGATCACTTACTCCAAGCGGATGTTGGTGGCCGGCGGATATTATCCATCCAAGAGAGAAATTCGCCTTTCCATTAAATATCATACTCTGTTTCCGGATGAGGTCTATGATACGCTCAAGCATGAAATGATTCACATTATTCATTTTAAGCACAACGCCGTTTTCAAAAAAACGGCTCGACGGATCGGAGCCTCGATTCGAGCCAACGAACATCCCTCATTGCGGCGACCACCCAAATATATCTATGTTTGTCCCGGTTGTCTGACTGAATATCCTCGACATAAGAGGCTGCGCATGGCTTCTTGCGGCCGTTGTTCCAAGAACGAATTTGATCCTCTATTCAAATTGATTCTCAAAAAACGGCTCAAGCAGGCAGCCCGAAATTGAGCATTTCCACCACTGATGACCAGTATTTTCCGGTCGGTCGGAATATCAACGGCTATTATGCCTTCCACTTTTTTTTCAATCTGATTTTCTGGCTGCCGATTTACGCCATCTTCTTTCTGACCAAGAATCTTGACTTTGCCTCGATTCTGATCCTGTTTGCCCTCTCTAAAACCAGCCAGACGCTTCTGGAAATCCCCTCGGGTGTACTCGCCGACCGTTGGGGCAGACGACCGGTATTAATGCTGGGTTCCTTTCTCCACAGCGCCGGATATCTCTGCATCGCTTTTGGCGCAGATATGTATTGGTATCTGGGCGGGATGATTCTGCATGGCGCCGGGTATGCCTTTGTTTCCGGTACGGATTCGGCTCTGCTTTATGATTCTCTGGCGGCCGCCGGCAGGGAGGAGGAGTTCAAACAGATTGAAGGCCGGGCCTATATGTATAATCTCAGCGCGGCCGGCGCCGGAGGCCTTGTCGGCGGAATTCTGGCCACTCAGGATTTGATCCTGCCTTATATCGCCTCGGCTATCTCCGCTTTTTTGGCCTGTCTGGTCATCGCCACCTGCTTGGAACCGCCCCGTCATAAACGAGGCGTCACTTTCAGCCGCTTCCTTGGATCGGCCGCCGAAGTAATTAAAGGTAACCGCTCAATCCGAGCGGCGATACTGTTTTCGGCCTTGACGTTCGGCCTCCTGCTCGTTTGCCATAAATTTTCACAACCCTACCTTCAACGAGCCGAGATCGACATCGAATATTTTGGAGTCATCTATTTTGTCTGGCTGATCTTTGCCGCCCTGTCTTCCAACTTCTCAAACGCCATCGAACAACGCATCGGCTACCGTTTCTATTTTCTCTCCCTGCCGATTCTGACCGGGGCCGTAGTGGTTTATCTGGGATTGTATCAGAATTGGGGCGGTGCGGCTCTGGTTCTTCTGTATCAATTTGTCTGGGGATCGCTTCGGCCTCAAATCAACCATATTATTAACCGGGAAACGGCTTCATCGATGCGGGCGACGATCCTTTCCACCGCCGGTTTCGGATCCTCGATTGTGTATATTATCTTTGGGCCGCTTTTCGGGTTAGCCGCCGACCAATTCGATTTCACGGTCGCCCTTCTTTATCTGGGAATCGCGATCCTGGTTTTGGGACTGGGCGCAGCAGTGTATATAATCCGTCATCATCCGGAGCGAAGTCGATCCGGATAGGCTTGGCTAAAAATAAATCGAAAAAAAGACAGGATCGCATGTTGGGTCCGGCGTACGATGTGACGATCTTTAATCGGGAGGTATGATCGACTACTGGAAAAAAGGAGGAAACATGAAACGATACTTGATGATTTTACCGGCCTTGATGCTTTGTTTAGCATTGTCGCTGTTTATTGGTTGTTCCGATGATGACGATGGTACAATTGTCAATACCATCACAGGCGACAACAATGACCCTGATCTGGCCATGTTTATGGAAGAATTCGAAGATATGGACGATCTGACCGGAACGATGTTCGACCTGACGTTTGGCATGTTTATCGATTCAATATTAAATACTGCCCACAAACCACAGATTCCCACCGGACCGAACCTGTCGATCACTTATCACCCCGATAGCAAATTTTGGATTTGCGAACTCGAGGAATACAATTCGTTCGACTCCACGACGATGTATTTTACCGATTCTATTCAGTTCCTTCACGGCGAGGCTATTGTTCAATGGCCCGACCCCGGTTATTTGAGTGAATTGAGGAGCTATTTGACTCTGGTCGTCACCGGTAATCATCTCGACACCGCAATTGCTCACCAGAACCTTGTTGTCACCGTTGATAATCCCGGCTCGGATACGATAGTGGTCAATGGGTCGCAGGACCTTTATGCGTCTTATGATGATGTCGATATTGACATGAACGATACAACCATCTGCGAGACTGATGTCAATTACAACATAGCCATCAATTCTTTGATCGTCGACATGGACAGCGATGACGGGCCGTACAGCGGTTCGATTACCTACACCGGAACGCTTAGCGTCAATTGTACCGGCGCCCATCCGGGGTCCGTTTCCGGTTCGTGGAGTGTGGTGCAAACATTCACCCCGAACGGAGTGAACCTGAGTATTACTCACAATAATACGGTCTGGACGATCACTGACTGGTAAGTTGCGGCAAAATTCTGATAGAAATAAACTCAAGGAGAGGTTGCCTGGCAATTTCTCCTTTTTTTTCCGGATCGAGGAACCGATCCCCCCCAAACTTGAATATTTATTCTTGACAATTTGAATTGCTTTCCGCAAAATTAGATGAATTACTTCATACATTAAACCTGGGGGAAGAATGTATATGCGCTTTGTTTTGCTATTGGCAATGAGTTTGGTTTGTAGTCTGGTTTTTGTTATGGGCTGCTCCGACGACGAAACTACGAATCCTGTAGTTGACGGCCCTGCTCCGGGAGATTCGACTTTTGTCAGTGACTTGTTTGATGAGGATATTCTTTCGACTTCCTTCCAGTCTTTACCGATAACCTTCGCCCTTTTAGAGGAGGTTACTTCCTTCTCTTCGTTCAAATCAGGTTTGAGTCAGAAGGCTTTACAGGACGACGAAATAATCATTGATGGTATTTTCGAGTACGAATACAGCGCTGAAGGCTGGCATGTTTTCGATTTTTCCGCTATCCTGATTGAACATGACAACGATACACAGGATACGGTGGATGTCTACGGCTCGGACTCGGTGCAGATTTTTGATGGTGATTCCACGGTGCAATTCTTCAGCGGACAAGTGGACATGGATACGTTAAAAATCAGGGCTCATGTCCGTTGGTATCAACGGCCCGATTCGGCTACCTGGGGTGCCCTAAACCACTCCCTCCATATCTCCATCGACAGTGTCAGCGTCGATACTTTTTTCACTATTACCGGAAGCGTTCGCGATACTTTGCACGGAACACTTGAGGACGATGAAACGATGTGTCAGGCTCAGGTGACCAACCATCAGGTAATCGAAGGGCTCAAATTCAGCTCTGGTATGAGCGAAGAGGCCTGCCCGCTGGCCGGACATATTGTGGCCTCGGCTGGAATAGATCTCCAGTGCTCCGGAACCGGTGAAACCTGGCTTGATTCGCTCAATGTCAATGGTAGCTGGACGATCACGGCAACGGTCAATGAGAATGAAACCGTTACACTGAGTTTCACCAATGGTGTCGTATCCTGGACGATTACTCAGCCCTGCGGCGTAACCGCCTTCCGACCAATGGGGTGGATGTTTAGGGATTGAAACGGGTAAATTCCCACCAAATTTTATGTGTTCTCAAGCCCCGTCTCAAGGCGGGGCTTGTTAGCTTCAAGCCTTATTTCTAAAATAATCCGAATAAAAATATGATAAATCTGCCGATAAACCAATTGGGAGAATGTATGAATCAAAAAAACTGCTTAACGATCATAATTGCCATAAACGCCTGCTTATTTTTGTTTATTGGCTGCTCGAACGAGAATGACCAAGACATTGGCCTCGGAGCCGGCCATATTGTGAAACTTCAGGGTGATACTCTTGATATCCCCTATCTTACCGTTTTGGAAGCCCATGATTGGGTTGATGAGAATATTGAACTTCTGATGATTCAGGCATTTTGGGTCATGGAAGGTCGCCTCAATATTGATCCCGATACAATCAGCGACGATCTGAGCAAGCCATATGGCTCCAGCAGCATGGTCTATGATTCGGTCGGTCAATACTGGCATTATCTTAATATTATGAGTCCCGGTACACGAGAGATAATTCAAAATGATTCGATTCGGTTTTATCATGGTGATGTGGTTGTCAAATGGCCCGATTCGGCTCTTCTTACGGAAGTTTGGGCCGGAGGATCCCTGGTCTGGGTTCTTCACAACGATATTGGTGCAGATACGGTTATCGATGCCGGGATTGACTTCGTGCTGGAAAGTGTTCCCGGACTTATCGCCGCCTACGGCGATGCCATTTTGTCGGCCACCGGCTATTGCTGCGGGCGACCGTGGAATCAACCGGCTGAAATCGAAGAAGGTTGTGGTTTTGATATTGACCTGACGGTAACCATGACCGACCTGGCTCTGACCGTCCGCGAGGTTTTCAACTTTGCCTCCTGGCCTCATACCGGCGAAATCGAATTGACCGGACCTATCGTATTGACCTGTGCCGGCGATACAGCTTATGTTCATGCTGATGTATGGAACGTTGTCACCGCTTATATTAACGGCGTACCATCGACTGCAGTCGAAAACTCAGATTATTTCTGGCCGGTTGATTGATTCCGCCCGGGTGGATTTTAAACATTCTATCACAATTTAAACGGGGGAAGGGTCTTGAGAATCGGTCCAAACGATTTCTACTCTTGACAAGTGGCTTAAGATTGTATAATTAAGGCATAATCGTGGAGGAGTGGCTGAGTGGTCGAAAGCGGCGGTCTTGAAAACCGTTGTACCGCAAGGTACCGTGGGTTCGAATCCTACCTCCTCCGCCACAAGCGAAGCTTGTTTTTGGCTGTCGCGTGGATGGCCTCACTTATTCCCCAGAGTAACCATAGTTCTATACTTGTCCCAGCTTCCCCGCCAAAATAATAACCAACCTCGTTATTTTTTACTTGATAACCACTTACGAGAGCGTATATCACTCCTGTGAAGTACATGTGACCAATTTGTGCCCCATCGGAGGTAGGTATGGGTAGAATTTATAAGCGCAAAAGCATCTGGTATATTGATATCCGCAATAACGGAGCGCGGATACGAAAACGAATTGGCAAGTCAAAAAACTGGCTGAATTGGCTCTTCAAGACGCCGAATTGAAAATAATCCGAGGTGCCTTTGATCTTGAACGGAAAGATATTACCATCGACCGACTCATCGATCAATTTCTGGAATACAATCGAACCAATAATCGTGAAAGTACAACGAGACGCTATAGGGCAGTTACTGATCATTTCCAGCGGTTTTTAAATGATCACTGCCCGGATATCAAACTGGTCTCGCAACTCACTGCCAATCTGGTAGAGAGATATAAACTGTACAGGAAAGAGATGTGGGTGCATCCAAATGGTTATCCCGTTTTGTCGGAAGAAGCGATTTCAGATAAGACGCGAAAGGGAGCCAGGGCGAGAACTATAAATCTTGAAGTCGATGGCATTAAAGCGATGCTCAACTGCGTGGTGCGCTTAGGTTACATTCGTGATCATCCCCTAAGGGGTATTAAGCCATTAAAAGAGGACGACCGAAAACCTGTAAGGTTTCTAACTGCTGACGAATGTAAGCAATTTCTTAATGCAACGCCTGCAGAGCTGTATCCCATCTTTTTTACGCTTTTGAATACTGGTATGCGCAAGGCAGAAATCGAAAACCTGCGCTGGTGTGATGTGGATTTCGATAGGCGGATTATTCATATCAGGGGTAGGGATGATTGGAAACCGAAGGCGGGTGATAGAGAAATTCCCATTGGTGATACTTTATCCAAAGTATTTAACACCTTGGGGCAACCTGGCCGAGATGCAGAAGAAGAATATTATGTTTTCGGTTTAAAAGGAAGTGGTCATTCGCATAATAGACTTAGGAGAGAATTGATCAAGATAGCCAAGAAAGCGGGTATTGAAAATTTAACCAAGGTCCATACACTTAGGCATACCTTTGCAAGTCAGCTATTAATGAATGGAGTAGACCTTGCCACAGTCAATAAGCTAATGGGCCATTCCGATATCAAAACGACTATGATTTATGCAAGCTTTGAGAAGCGACATTTGGCAGATGCAATAAATAAGCTACCGTTTGATTAGGTTTGATTGCGCTTTTTACCTCGACAATCACACTTTATTCACTCCGTCATACTTTCGCCAGCCACCTTATTATGAACGGCGTTGATCTACTGACCGTTCAAAAGCTCATGGGGCACTCAGATATTCAGACAACCATGATCTACGCCCATCTTGCACCAGATCACCTGGCCGACGCGGTGGACAAACTGGGTTATTGAATTTCGGTCATAATGCAGATCAGCAAATGGTGGTGCTATTCCCAATCTTATTGAAGTATTACAGGGATTCATGTCCCCAAGGGGACTTGATACATTTTTGCACGAAACGATTCCATTTAAAGTGAAGGTCGTCTTGAGGCGAAAATCGGCG
>JAAEQF010000250.1 GCA_024231695.1 FCB group bacterium | reverse complement strand
GATGACTTCGACCGTCTCGTGGAAAAAACCAGCCGCGGCGTCACAATAAGATATGGATACGACGAAAATGGAAACAAAATCATGGTTTCCACTTCCGCCGGTGAATCATCCTGCACCTATAACAGCAGGAACCGGATATCAAGCTCCTGTAAAGAGTCTCTTTATACAACCCGCCCATCGCAAGAAAATGTCACGATATTTTACCTTTCAGAAGAATCGACAGGTATAAAAGCTTGAGACTGATAAGGTAGCCTAAGCCGAGATTTCAAAAAGACAGCATCCCAATTCCCGACCACTTTTTTTCTTTATCCATTTTTTTGCTCAATCAGACAGCAGGAACCGCCAATGCCTCTTATCCTCCTCCCCCCCTTTGGGGGGGATAAGAGGGGGGGAATGTGCTATACTCCAGATATGATTTTATTAACTTTTTTGAAAGGAGTAAGGCCCATGTCCCCCCCAATATCGGCTATGATAAGCCACTTGGTTCAGCTTGTCGAGGATAAAACAACCGGCCCCGTCGCCTGCTGTTGGTGCAACAACCGAAACCATTTTATAAAACACGGTACATACCAG
Organism: FCB group bacterium; assembly: GCA_024231695.1. Taxonomy (GTDB): domain Bacteria; phylum Zixibacteria; class MSB-5A5; order GN15; family JAAZOE01; genus JAAEQF01. Next base: position 3,250 of record JAAEQF010000250.1, on the reverse strand, counting down.
CGATATGCCTTTACAACAGATGAACTGGTCAGGATTCAAAGATATTTGTGTAAAAATGGCCAATGTAATCGGACATTTTCCATTCTTCCTCACCCTTTTTTGCGTATCACCCGATTTTCTCTTTGCATGTTCGAAAAGCTACTTGAATTATTAAAACAAGAGCTTCGAATTGCAGAAATAGCAAGATGTTACGACCTGTGTTGGCAAACCATTGCCCGAGCCATTGCGACTGGTAAAGATATTTTTTCATGGCTTCGTCAAGAGGCCCGAACCGATCCGGTATGGGCTCCAAAACCATGCCTTCATCCACATCTCTATTGGTCGGACTTTATCCGCGTTTTTGCCGCTAAATTTTACCCGAAACGTTATGGAAAAACAGCACCAACAGAATAAAGATATTTAATTTAATCAGAGGTTTGATATCCATCAGCCAATTTTTTGAACGAGCCGGGTTCCGTACGAGCATGTTTGCTTGACCCGACCCAGGCTCAAATGACGGAAAGGAGGCTTTATGGACAATAATTCCGACCTTGAGAAAGCATTATGGCGCTACGGGATCATCAGCCCGTTGCTGCACAGACGAGCTAACGATCTATTGCTGTGCGAGATGCTCGAGGCACTTGGCAAAAACACCTATATTCTTCCAAACGGCAAACCTCATACGGTGCAACAGGAGACCATGCGCAAATGGCTTTATCGCTATAATCACGGGGGTATCAATGCGCTGAGTGATAAAACACGCTGCGACAAGGGCAGGCATGATGTGCCTCAAACAATCATCGATGCCATGGTTAATTTGAGAAAAGCACACCCTCGTTGGACGCTGGCCCTGATCCTGGAACAATTGATTGAAGACAAAACCTGGAACGGTAAAAAACCGAGCCGTTCAGTGCTTTATCGTTTCGCCAGGGCCAATAACCTGATGCGTGATCCCCATCTTGAATCAATAGACCTCGTCCGGCCTTTTGAATTTGAACGATTTGGCCAGTTGTGGATCGCCGATTTCATGCATGGACCCAAACTTTTCGTTGGAAAGAAAAAACGCAAAGTTTATCTGCATGTCATTATTGATGACTGCACCCGCTATGTGGTCAGTGGCCGTTTCTATCCGGCGGAAAACGTTGAAAGCCTGATCAGGGAATTGATGATCGCCACCCGGCGCTTCGGCTTGGCACAGCGTTTTTACACGGATAATGGAGCAGCCTACTCGAGCCTTTACCTGAAAGTTGTATGCGCCAATCTTGGCATGCATATGTCTCACACTCCTCCTTACCGTCCGCAAGGTCGATCCAAGGTGGAGCGATTTTTCAGAATGATTCGCGAACGATTTTTGGCTAAATATCATTTTAAAATTCTGGATGAGATCAACCGGGGTTTTGTTGATTTTCTCGAGGACTATCACAACCGGCGGCATTCGACCTTGAAATGCACTCCCATGCAAAAACGTCTGGGTCATGAAAGTGCATGCCGGCAGATTCCTGAAGTAGCTGATCTCGAAGCCATGTTCCGCAATAAACGCCGATGCAGGGTTTACAATGACGGGACCATCCGGTTGAAAAAAAGACGGTTCGAAGTGGCCGGATGCTTGCCCGGGGCACGGGTTACGATCTATTTCATGCCCTGGAATCTGAAACGGATTTACTACGGTGATGATATGCGTTTAGCCAAACCGCTCGATTTGAATGCAAATGCTCACCGGTTTAACCACCCTAATTTTCACAAAAACAAGGAGACAAAATAATGGGGACAAATAATCACACATCAATGGCGGAATATTTTGGATGGAAAACCCATCCGTTTTCCGACACATGGCAACTGGACGAACCGTTTACCGGCCAACGCGACAAACGCATTAGTGACCAGGCCATATCGATGCTGTTTTATGGTAAAAGCTTCGCCATAACGGGACCATCAGGATCCGGCAAATCAACCCTGATTCACCACCTGCTGTCAAAACTGGATGCGAACTATTACCTGCCGGTTCTCATCCACTACGGCGGTTTGCAAAGAAGTGGAATTCTCAGAGCCATAGCCGACAAACTCGGAGTCGAGTTGACCGGACGCTCTTTACCCCTGCTGATCAAGCTTCAGAAACATATCTCCACTATCACGGCAGGCGCAAATCCCATTCATCCGGTCATTGTCATTGATGACGCCCAACTTATGGAAAAGGAATCATTGCCGGATATTTGTTCGCTGATCACGGCTCCACCCCAAAAAACAACGACAGCCTCATTGATTCTGGTGGGAGATGAAACCCTGGCAAAAAAAATGCAATTGGCCGTAATGACGCCAATTCGTAGCCGTTTGACGGTCAATTTCCGCATGGAGCCGTTGGGCGAACAAGAGACCGATAAATTTATCGCGTTCAGACTCGAGAATGCCAAGGCGCCAAAAGATCTTTTCGAACCGGACACCTTGGCTTTAATCGCCGCCCAGTGCCGGGGAAACCGGCGAAATATCATGAACATGGGCACGTTGCTGATAGCTGAAGCATTTTACCGAAAAGAAAAAACAATCGGCTCACAACTGTTGAGCAGTACTGATTTGCTCAATTGACGCAACTTGATTAAAGGATACATAATTCAAAATAATGTAAGGAGGATTAAAGCATGTCACAACTAAGAAAGGATTTTGAAATCGAAAATAAACGGCGGCGGATTGGTGTTGAGGTTTAAATCATATTGCTCAATGCTATTTTGAAATCATTGGAAAAAGTCAATTCCACAAATTTTGAAATTGTCCATAAAGAAATCGATCCTGATGATCTTCCGTTTTAAATTCGGGTGAAACAGAGGCGCACGAGAGGGGACTCCGGCGCCAAGGGATAATCCGATGCGGTAGACTGCTGTCTGCTTTTTGGGGCCTGGATTTGTCAGGCCCCTTTCTGTTTTTTATCTTATCTCCCTCCAGAATTTCTCGTTTTTGTTATTTTTTATTGTAGTGTCCAGCCAAGCATGAAACGTCGGTAAAATCGTGGTTGATTCGGAGTGCAAGGTCTCCTTGCGGGGCGGGATTCAACATCCGAAATGCAAGGAGACCTTGCACTCCATTTTACCGACAGTCATGATTTACACCCGTTTCATGCTTGACGCGACAGTAGTAATATCTATTTGGGTAAATTAACTTGATATTGTTCAGAGATTTTAGCATGATAATCTACACCGCCAGGACAACAGTAAATACGGCCGCGCCGATAACCGAACAGAATAGTCTTTTTCCTTGCTTGTACATAATCATATTCCTCTCG
>JAAEQF010000249.1 GCA_024231695.1 FCB group bacterium | reverse complement strand
CGTTAAAAACGCTGTCAGAAGCCGTGCGACACGGGTGACCCAGGCTGACCAGCGAGTTCAGGCAAGTGAATGCTCACCAGTTCTGAACCAGGCGCCCTCCCGATTCCATCACGGATATGATCCTGGTGTTACCTGGTCCTGTCCGGGGAAGGGGCTCCCCCTGATCTCTCCCTCACTGGGAGGTCCAGCTCTGACAGCGTTTTTAACGTTATTTACCGTTACTAAGGTAAAAAGTGTCAAAAAAGTGCTCCAAAAGGGGGTACCCCCTAAAAAACAGGGGGTAAAAAAGATGTACCGCATAGAACGGCCAGGGGGTGCTCGGGGCAAGGCTAAAAACCACCTGGGGACGAATCCCAGGCACTAGCTCTCGTCCCCGGAGGTTTTTTCCTAAATCCCGCGCACCCACTGGCCGTGCTATGCGGTACATTGGGGGGACCCCTGAATTTATAGGGGGGGCCCCAGATAAGACACTGTAGTAGGTCCCCTCGGACCCCCCCCCACCCCCACCCCCCCCCCACTAAAAAAAGACATAGCAACCACATTTTTTGTGACGATGACGACAAAAATACTGCCAAATTGCACGCACACTAGGCTCCCTTATGGCAAAAAATGCCTCTGTATGGTGCATGTGTACCTATATCGTACGCACTGTTGCGTACCTACAGGTTTCCCCCTGCACTTGTAGATCTGGGGGCCATTGATACCTTAGGCATCCTGAGGATGGTGTGGCGACTTCGTTGGTTGATCATGATGGAGTGTGGTGATTGTGCGTGTTGCTTTTTGCCGGCCACTGCGGTTGCCAGTAGGGTGTGCTCATTTCTGCGCCCTGCCCACGTTTCGTAACTCCGTGGTTTTGCAGGCGTACAAGCGTATCTCCAGTATCTCCGGAAGCTCCATACGCTTTCAAGAATAGCAGCCTGACTAAAAAATACGACGTATGAGGCGCTTTCTCAAGCGTTCAAAAACAATTATTCCGCACTTCGCCTGTGGTGTTGAACGACCAGTATGCCACCTATCGTGTTTTCCAAGGATGGGTGGGGTCGCCGAATAAACAGGCCAATTTGTTGCCCCGCAGGGTCCAGAAGCTTTTTTTGGCCTGCAGAGCCAAAATGTTTGTGCCTTGTTACCTTGTGGCCCTGTAGCGAGAACCACAATGTGTCATAGTGCCCCGCAGGGCCGAAAAATAATAAATATTTTTGCTCGGCAACAAATGTGCCGCGCAGGCCGAAAAATATTATTTTTTGCTCCGCAGGGCCGGGAAAATATTTTTTGTCCCGCAGGGCCGGATAAAAAAAATATCTTATTTGCCCCGCAGGGCCGGAAAAAAAACACCTTTTTCCAGCCCCGCAGGGCCGAAAAAATTTTGGACCTTTTTTTTTTGGCCGCTCCCCGTGCCCAGCCACTACCGCCGACCCTCCCCCCATAGTTGGAATTTAGCCTAGGGGGG
>JAAEQF010000248.1 GCA_024231695.1 FCB group bacterium | reverse complement strand
CCCCAAAACCCCAAAACCCCATGCATGCAGTCTTTTAGTTAGTTAAGTTGATTTGATGGATGTGTTTATCATATACAAATATTAGTGCAAAAGGTAAGTATCATTATTGGACGCACGCAAATCTATTCGAAAGCAAAAGAGCGTGCTTACTTTTATCTTTAACTCAAAGAGGAGTGAGCACAGCTGATTTATAAACACAACATACGATGCTAACTAGCTTTATCTGTCTTTTAGAATGTCAAAGGCTGTAAACAGATTTAACGCTTTCCAAGACCCTGAGGATATCGAAAAGCAGGCTGCTGCTGCTCAAGCTTCCACCAAGAAGCAGGCTGACAAGAAGGATGCCGGCAAAAAGGTGGTCATTAAGAACACCAACACTGCCGCTCGCGCCGACCGTGAAGAATTCGAACGTGTCGACGACAGGCCCCAGACTGCTGGACGCGGAGGTCGCGGTGGCAGAGGTGGCCGTGGTGGCGGCGAAGACGGCGAGCGCCGTGGAGGCCGTGGCGGCCGTAGTGGAAACGACCGCGGAGGTCGTGGTGGCCGTGGCGAACGCGGTGGCCGTGGTGGTCGTGGAAGACCCCGAACTTCCGGAGCTGAGGGCGAGGGCGCCACTGTCGACCGTGCTGAGGCCGGTGG
>JAAEQF010000247.1 GCA_024231695.1 FCB group bacterium | reverse complement strand
TGCCTCCAACAGTGGTGTGATCGTCTCCATATACCGTAGAATGGAACCATGTAAACTGGCAAATTGAAATTCGATCTTTGAAAAATTTCCCAGAAATCACTGATGGGGGTACTGTGAAAATTCGCGGTTTTAGACCGGTTTTTGAGCCCCGTTTGACCCCAAAATTGGCCTTTTTGCCTTTAACGTTGGACCAACCCGGCCCAGAAATCACTGATAGCAGCTCAAAAACATCGTTAAACATCGTTTTTCCAACTCCCCTATGCTCAGGGATCATTTTTGGTTCAAACAAAAATTTTCGAGATTTTGGTCATTTTTCACCCAAAATTTGCACTTTTTGCACATTTCTAACCCAAAAATCCCAGATTTTGGCCATTTTGCCCAAAAATTTCTCATAAATCGTTTAAGGACCTCTCGATAAGCGCAAACGAACGCCCATAACGTTTCCTGTAACCGACTTTTGGGTCAAATTTTGGGTGCCCGGGGTCGAAAATTGAAAATTTTGGGATTTTTGGCATTTTTGGCCCAATCCTGGTACGATTTCGAGGCCTCTTTGAGGTTTCACCACCAGGGCCTATGAGTACATTGGACCTTGAAGGTAGGTGCGCTGTTGAGCTTGTGACCATATCATATCGCTCCCGAAATATGACCATCATATCCTTCATGGGGTTTGCACAGTGGCCGAAAAATTTTTAGCTTTGACCCATGCAAGGGGGGGCATGCAGGGGGGCATGCAGGGGGGGGCATGCAGGGGGGGCATGCAGGGGGGG
>JAAEQF010000246.1 GCA_024231695.1 FCB group bacterium | reverse complement strand
GATCGAAACGACAGTGGGTCTCGCAAGATGCCGGGTCTTTTCACATCATCTCGCGGGTGGCAGGAAAAAAAGGCGAACTCCTCTTTACGGAGAACGATAAAGAATACTTCCTTAGGCTCCTTGAACGGTTCTCCTCCGGGTTCTTCGTGGAAATTCATGCGTTCTGTATCATGAGTAATCATTTTCATATCCTGGCCACCGGTCTGGAAAAAGAAGCCCGGAGTGAATCGAAAGACGAACTATTCAACCGTTATCGTCATATTTTCGGTAAAGACGCAGACCCTCCGGCCGGGACGTATAATTCCAGTTACCAATTAATTCCCGATGCCGACGGTGGTGAGGACCGTTTACGCCGGAGGTTGGGTTCGATGTCCCGGTTTATCCAAGAGTTGAAACAATCGTTTAGCCGTTGGTATAACAAAACCTATGATCGTACCGGGTATTTGTGGGGTGGCCGTTATAAAGGTGTGATCGTGTCGAAGGGTGAAGCGCAATTGGCTTGCAGTGCGTACATTGATTTGAATCCGGTGAGAGCGGGTATAGTT
>JAAEQF010000245.1 GCA_024231695.1 FCB group bacterium | reverse complement strand
TCCTGGTTCAGCCAACTATCCCAACCAACAAAAAATGTGCCTGTACCCGTTCTTGCCCAACATGCAACAGGTAACGATTGGTAACAGTTAATGCAGGAATGTCAAGCAGGGATGCTTGTTTACTTTTGCGAAGAACGGGTACAGGCACTTTTTTCTTATTGGGAGACTGTTGAACATATCATGCGGAACGAACGCAGTGTCACATCTGACCAGCCGGCCGAAGTTGAAAAATGAGCCAGTCCCCTTCATGCGTATTGCCGGCCATAAATATTATTACGTAGCGCCTGACTGGGCGTCGATGGCGACATAATGTATAGTTAGTTTGCGGACAAAGACCGGGTCGGCGGTTGAAAAACCCAGTCGATTTCGTCTGATTACCTCGGTTGATTACGGCGCCGACTCAACCAAAGTATGACGCTAACCTAACTTGATTCAGCGCTTAATCCAAGTTGAGTTAGCGCTTAACCCAAGTTGGGTTAGCGCCTTAATCAACTCAGGTTTTCATATTACCTAAGTTAATAGACAGTAAAGGCCGTCAATAACCCGTTAAGTAACTGTCAATAAAGCACTTAGCGACATTTGGCAACAGCTCCGCACCTGGACTGCCCTCACCTGTTGGGGGCGGATCCTGCAAAACATACCGAATGGAAAATCGCATTTCGCGACCCGACCAATTGAACACCGCCATTGACTATAAGAATATATTTATAAATTGGTTATTTGTCTGTCTGGCCAATAGATTAATACTTTTTATCCCGGCGGAATAGAAATAAACAGGTTCTCAGCCGTAACCATTGCATTACGGCTTACAGCTGTCGGCATTCATCAAACAGCCGAAATATTCATCGGCGATTGATGGTTGATTGGACATTCCCCATCGGTTTACTGCATTACGTCGCTGCCCGGGCATTTTA
>JAAEQF010000244.1 GCA_024231695.1 FCB group bacterium | reverse complement strand
GGATGAGGTATGTAAAACATCGTACGCCGACAAAAAAGGCAAATACCAGGCGCAACAGGGGGTAACCCTGCCGAAATTATAAGCATATAATCGGAGTATTGTAGGTCTCGGTCTGGCGTACGCAGCCGCCTGGTACACTCCGCAACCGGACATTCCCCCGAACCCGAAACTAAAGACTCAAATCAGTCACCCCCCAATCCGAAATCATAGATATGGACCAGCAATATATCAGAAATTTTTCGATTATCGCCCATATCGATCACGGCAAATCGACGCTGGCCGACCGGCTGCTTGAAATGACCGGCACAGTCGATGCGCGGCGCATGCGCAAGCAGGTTCTGGATGACATGGATCTGGAGCGAGAGCGGGGGATTACCATCAAATCGCATGCCATCCGGATCGTCTATCGTGCGGAAGATCAACAAGAGTATGTCCTCAATCTGATCGATACCCCCGGCCATGTGGATTTCACTTATGAAGTTTCCCGGGCCCTGGCGGCGTGCGAGGGCGCGATTTTGATTGTTGACGCTTCGCAGGGTGTCCAGGCGCAAACGGTGGCCAATGCACTTTTGGCTCTGGATAATGAGCTGGTTATAATCCCGGTGTTAAACAAGATCGATTTACCCGCCGCCGATGTTGACAACGCCACCGCCGAAGTTGTCGAACTCCTCGGATGTGAGGCCGAGGAAGTTATTCCGATTTCGGCCAAAAGCGGCGTGAATATCGAAGAAGTGTTCAAGGCTATCGTGGACCGTATTCCCCCGCCGTCGGGAGATC
>JAAEQF010000243.1 GCA_024231695.1 FCB group bacterium | reverse complement strand
TACGGTAATGATAATAACGATACGCTGATAGGTGGTTTTGGAAATGATAATCTTCAGGGAGGCAATCATGATGATATTCTTGAAGGTGGTTCAGGTAATGATGAATTACGTGGCGAAAACGGTAATGATATATATCGCTTTGAGTTAGGTTTTGGCGAGGATACAATACATAACTATGTTTATAATTCTGCTGGTAGTATTGATACTATAGAATTCGGCAGTGGTATTTTAGCTTCTGATATATGGCTGAGAAGAGAAGCGGGCGATAATCTTATCATTACTTTTAAGAATTCATCAGACAAGATAAGGGTAATCGATCATTTCAATTCGGCTAATCATACAATTGATGTAATCCGTTTTCATGATGGTACAACCATATCTTTTGGTGACATTCAGGAGTTAGTTCAGATTGCAACGTCAGGTGACGATGATCTCTGGGGTTATGACGGTGTAAACGACATTCTTGACGGTTTAGCTGGTAACGATGAAATATGGGGATATGGCGAAGATGACGAACTGACAGGTGGTGATGGCGTTGATAAGTTATATGGTGGCAGTGGTGCTGATACACTTAACGGTGACGCAAACAATGACACCCTTCAGGGAGATTCAGGCAATGATATTATTAATGGCGGAACCGGCAATGATATTTTATACGGTAATGATAATAACGATACGCTGATAGGTGGTTTTGGAAATGATAATCTTCAGGGAGGCAATCATGATGATATTCTTGAAGGTGGTTCAGGTAATGATGAATTACGTGGCGAAAACGGTAATGATATATATCGCTTT
>JAAEQF010000242.1 GCA_024231695.1 FCB group bacterium | reverse complement strand
TTCATTTGTGTATTGGAACTTAAGGGGAATTTCTTTGATCTCCGGAATCTTCCCAATTTCCGGGTAGGTATTTTCAATTTGACAGGAAATTTGTAAAATTATTAACCCGGCAATAATATCATAGGTTTTATTGAGTGCTTGTGATATACTAAATGTATGAAAAACGAAAACCTAATTTTGACTGGGAAAGAGTTGTACGGTCTGCGCAAGCGGGCGGTCCAAATGAAGAAGAGAGGACATACTGTCAAGGCCGTGGCAAGCGCTTTCGGAGTTGGGAAATCCACCGTAGACAAGTGGTGGGCACTGTATCGAAAAGGAGGATTGAAAGCGCTGAAACCTTCCAAACGCGGACGCAAGACGGGCCAGAAACGTAACCTCAGCCCCGAGCGAGAGGCCGAATTGCGCACCCTGATCGCCGATAAAACGCCGGATCAACTCAAGATGCCCTTCGCTTTGTGGACGCGCCGGGCCGTGGTGGAATTGGTCCGCAAACGTTACAGGATCAAGATGCCGATACGGACTGTGGGCGAATATTTGAAACGCTGGGGCTACACGCCGCAGAAGCCTCTTAAAAAGGCTTACGAGCAGAATCCCAAGGCGGTGCGGCGGTGGTTGGATGAGCAGTACCCGGTTATTCGTGCGCAGGCCAAAACTGAGGGGGCCGAGATTCACTGGGCGGATGAGACGGGACTGCGTTCGGACAGCCAGCATGGGCGTAGCTACGCGCCGCAAGGACAAACGCCTGTGCTGCGGCTCAACGCCAAACGCGTTTCGGCAAACATGATCTCCACGGTTACGAATCAAGGCAAGGTGCGTTTCATGGTGTTCGATGGCGGCATGAATGCTCAGCTTCTGATCAAGTTTTTCAAACGTCTGCTCAAGGATGCAAAACGAAAGGTCTTTGTTATCCTTGATAATCTGCGAGTACATCACGCCAAAATAGTGAAAGCATGGGTGTCGAAGCATGCCGAGCAGATTGAGTTGTTTTTTCTGCCGTCCTACTCGCCTGAGTTAAATCCGGACGAATATTTGAATTGCGATTTGAAGGCGGGAGTGCATTCCAGAGAACCTGCACGCAACCAGATTCACCTGAAAAAGAAAATCATTTCGCACATGCGAATGTTGCAAAAAAGCTCGGCACGCGTTCGAAAATACTTTGAACATAACAAAATCAAGTATGCCGCATGAAGGACTACGTTATAATTGCCGGGTTAATAACGGCATGTTTGGGACCGATTTTTCCTTTACCGAGATTGTGATCTGCAACAATGGTGGCGCAGCGGCCGATGCCGGTTCGGTGTTCGGATTTTACCTGGTAAAAGGCGCGGACTTTACCGGGGATTACTACATTGTGCAAAAGTCCGAGCCTTTAGTGGGATTTGCCCCGGGAGACTGCCTGACCTTTACTCAAAACGCTACGTCGAGCGAGGTCCCGGA
>JAAEQF010000241.1 GCA_024231695.1 FCB group bacterium | reverse complement strand
TCGAACCAGACCGCCCATAATTCCGGATTTTGGCCGTAATTGTTGTCCAGCCATGAGCTGAACAGATCATCGCTGTTGCGGGGCTGATACAGTGTTAGGACTTCCAGCAGATTATATGCATCATTGTCGATGTAATCACCCACTCCATCCCCATCCTGATCATCGTCGTTGTTGTCGTAAATATCCCACATCATCCCGGCCACCGCCCCCTCACACATACTCCCCGAATCATTGGCTGTGCCTATCACGGTCCCATCTTGCTCAAACACGCCATTTTCAAGATATGCGGTACGATAATTTGTATAATAATTCCATTTATTTGTGACAAAATTAGAATTTTGAACAAAACAAGACCAAAAATTACCAAATGCCTCTTGCGCCGCCAATTCTTTGGATATTTTGGAAAACCACCAATGATTATAATCCCCGCCGACCGTCAAATGATCAAAATCATGGGCCAGTTTGTGACCATACTCGTGAAGGATAACATCCTCATCAAATGTATCTGGTCGGTATTTGTACTGATTATCTGAAGTGTCAATGAAAATGGTATTCATGCCCTGCCAATAACTGGTTGCCGAGTCGTTCAAGATAACATCCACACGCAGAGTATTATCAATATTCAAACCATCCCAGGTACGGTATCCATCCAGAAGTTTGTCTATTATATAGAACGGGCCGCTCTCTTCGGGAGTAGTGAAATAGCAATCAAAGGTGTGTTCACAGCACAAAACATCGCACTCTATGTAGGGTACAATATTATATGCCGTATCATTGGTTGTTCCCCCGGCGCAGATCAGTGCGCCTTCGTTTTCAGCCATTACCTTTACATAAACGTCAAGGCGGTCTTGCTCCAGAGAATCATAATTGGACACCGGCCCAATAGTAAAATGGCCGAAATCATCGGTACGGGCCGAATCGATAAACAGATCGGGATTGTGATCGTTGTGATCCCAGAGTTCGATTTTTATATTGCGAGCCGGGGCCGGGGTTCCTCCGGGATTGAGGTCCAGATAATATACATCACCGTTGGCGACGACCGTATTATAGTCCCAGAAAAACGTATCGACCGCGCTATTATCGTCTTCCGCCGATTCATTTACCTGGCCGAAACAGTCGATGACGGCTCTCAAGGTATGTTCACCCTGACCGATGTCCATTTCAATATCTTCAAATACGGCATAAGCGCCGGCGGGAAGCGGACTTTGGGTGTCGACTATATATACGGCTGTATCGTCCAAAAGCACCAAAACGGCAAATGGCCCGGCCTCACTCGATCCGGTGTTGGCGACGGCAAAGTCGACATAGGTAGGCTGATTATCGTATAGGTCTGAATTTGTATTATCCCCTGATTCGGCCGAGGCGACAATAGGGCCTGACCATCCGGATGGAGTAGTTGGAGCAAGATTCGGTTTTCTGGGGTGCCCCGTGACCAGCACATTATCAATACAGGCACCCCAATAATTATGGTTCTGCTCATCGCTGATAAAGAGAAATTTCAGAAAAAGATATCCTGGATAATCCGGTATGACCATAGTCTTCACATCCCAATCAAGATAATCGCCTGAAAACTGGTGGTCGGTAGGAAACCAGGTTTGGCCATCGTAAGAGTATTGAAACTCCAACACATCATAATCCGGTTCCGAATCGCCCCATAGCAAATAAAAGATTTCTATGTAGTAGTGGTTGCCGATATAGATGCTGTCGGTGATTTTGTCGTTATCGAAATTGACCATATAGGAGTGCATATTATCATCGTAGGCAAAAATGACCGTCCCACATTTGATCGCCAATCCAGGCGCAATAGGCGACCGATTCGGTCGAATGCCAGATTCCCCACTTTTCCTCGCCGTTTAGCGGATTTAAATCTTCGGTATACCAATAATCGCCGAAATCGTCGCCATCAAAATTATAAAAATAGAGCATCTCTTCATCACCGCTCTCCAACCGCATCGGGTAATCTTTTTTCGTATCCCGCGGAGGTATTTCCTTTTTGCTTGACTCACGAGAACCGGATGTATCCGGATAATCCGGGTAGGCGTTCAATCTAACCCGCCTATCAATAATCTGTTTGAGGAGGTTTTTGGGAATCACCGCCCGGTAATAGCCGGTTTTTGCCAGCGGATTTAGATCGGGGATAATTTCTTTCACGAATTCATAATCATCCTTTTGGCGCAAATCAAGGATAAGGTCATAGGTGGAATCTGCTTCCATTTCGATTTCGGCAGGTTTGAATTTTGGGGGATCAACGACGGTTTTTACGCGATGGAATTTGTATTCACCGCGGAGGCGGCCCCAGACTTCACCGTCAACCATAATATGTTGCTCGTCGGAATTGGTCAGAGGCGTTTTTTCCAAATCCTGCATCTTCTGAACATCCGTCATTTCATAGATGCCGCTGGGATAAATCACCGAATCTCGGGGCTTTTTCGCCTCCTCGGATGAACACCGCATCTCTACATGATGGACTTTCGGAGCTTTAGGTTTTTGGCCATACACTTCCAGTGTATCGCCAGTAGTCACGAAATATCGATAGGCAGTACTCATAGAAGTACTGTCTTTAAATAGCTGAATGATAATTCCACTGGTATCCATGTCAGGGATATTAACATTAATGTCGTAGTCTATAGTATCCCATTCTGCGACATATACTTCCCATGACTTGATACCATTGTACTCTAAGTTGTCAATTTTAGTAACCTCGACTTTCAGAGTATCCCAATTCCACATTGATCTGATTGATAAGCGTAAATCAACCAATCCGGCCTTTTCGGGAACATTTGTTGGATCAAGTAACATGTAAAGCGGGTTTATTTCGCCAGAGGAGTGAATATCGTGGCTAAATCCAAATACAATAAATACCAGCAGTATCCCGATTACTATTCTCCTTGTGTTACACATAACTACCTCCTTCACCCTTAATGTTTTATACAACAACCAACCTCAACATTCAACGATATTTTTCATCCATAGAATCACTGCCGCCGCTACTGTCATTATAAATACTGTCGATAATATTGGGGATTGTATCTGAATTAAAAATGGGATCAACAGTTGTTTTAATGCGATGGAACTTGTATTCCCCCCTCCGGCGCATCCAATCCTCGCCATTGAAACGCATCACCTGCACGTCGGCATTGAGCAATGGTTTGCTTTCCAAAATCCTCTGTTTTTCATCATCGGTTACTATCCCGGTGTTTTTCGATGTCAGGGTATCGTATTGGGGCGACAGTTTCCGGGTATGCATCGGATGCAGGCTGTCCGGTATGCCGTAATGCGGAGGAGGAGGAGGCGGTGGAGGTTTAGGCTTCTGGGGATAGGTCTCCACCGTATCGCCAGTGGTTACGAACCAGATGTCCGCGCTGAACAAATGTTTACCGTCTTTGGCAAACAACGCATCAACACCGACTGTATCACCCGGTGGCAATGTTATAGGTAATATATATTCCAACGAATCACCTTTATTGGCGACTATATTCCAGGTCGTGTCGTTGATGCAATTAATCTTACCCAAAGGTAGGATTCGAACTGAAAGTGAATCATATTGCCACCTAATCACAGCTATGAGTTTAACTGGATTTTCCCCGATCTCAAGATTTGTACTCACCAATTCCCACTTCGCGGCAAACGGGCCCAAGAACTCAGAAAACTGCCCCCATCCCGGAGTCGTCAGCAAGCAAAGAATAATAATCAGGCTCATCCAGAGTGTTTTGAACTTACACATAACTACCTCCCCTCACTCTTAATGTTATACATCCTCTAACTATAACTCTCAACGATACTTTTCATTTATAGAATCACTGCCGCCGATGCGACCGGTCACAAATCAGCCTTCAACGATCAAAGTACCGTCACTTGCAGGCATAGAACAACCCGCTACGGGACATCCCCATAGACCTCATGGATACACTTCGAGCCTTGTGTTCTCCTCTTTATGATTTCTCTCTCGGTAGGGCTACTTTTGACATCATAACTACCAGCAATTATAATGTCAAGTGTTTTCTATATCATAAAGACGAATTATATCATTTTCTGTTTAATAGAAGATTAAATCGGTATGGATTGCCGCATAAAAAAACCCCGCGAAGCGGGGCTTTTCATTTTACACGTATCTTTTTAGGTTTACCAGACGCAGGCCGGGTTGGCTATCGGATCAGGACCGGATTTGAAGACATAATTGATCAGATAAACCGCGTCACCGACATTAAGCGAACAGTCGCCGTTGGCATCCCCGGTAACCATCGGATCGGGCGCCGGGCCGCCTTTGAACACATAGTTAATCATGTAGACGGCGTCACCGACATTGATAGACCAATCGCCGTTGGCGTCACCGGCCTTGAACATGGTCGGAATGACGGCAACCGGGCCACTATTGAAATTTACATTGGGATCGCCGTTGAAATTCCAGCTGACAGCATATACCGTTTCCGTGGTGTCATTAATTGCACCATACGTGGCAGCGAAAGCATCGCCCTCAACGATAATCTCCAGTACCTCGCCGGTAAAACCGGGATACGATGACAAAACGCTGGTTGATTGGGGAACCAGATCATTATTGATATAAACAGTGGAAACATCCACGTCACCGGCAATCATCCCGGATCGGAAATCGCCCAGATAGACGGTTACTGTGGCCGGGGGACCAGTCGGTATATCGAGGGTGTCGATATCGATCTGGGTGGCAAAAGCCCCCGGGCCGTCGGAGATCAGATCGGCGACGGCAGCCTGCAGGGCACCGTTGGCTGATGATCTTTCTATGAACGACAACGGTATCTCGAAGAAAACATATTTATAATCATCTTCGATATACCGCCAGGCAAGAGCCTTGTTGTCTATATAGGCGCTGTCGTCGCGCGCCTCCGCCGTATAAATCAATTCCGGTCCGGAGCGGAGCCAAGGATGACTGGGGCATGGTATTCCGGAAACCTCGGTCCAGGGTGCGGAATGATCGACACTGGCCAAGGAATCCCAGGTTAATACCGGATATTCCGGGACAATGTTTTGCGCCCCGATCAATTGTGAACTGATTGTTGTTGGCGTAAACACACTTAAAACTTGTGTGCGACTTGACATATGAAAGTATTCATAAAAACCAAAATCCGCGTTTGCTGGGCTAAAGGCAATCTGATTATTGCGCTGGCCTGAGGTCGAAAATTCGCCCCAGCGACCGAAGACAATGACTTTACCTCCGAGAGACATATAATACCCGATGGTATCCATAATTCCACCGAATATCGGATCATTTCCCAGATCATCTCCTCTTCCCGATTCTGCACCGAATATCACCAGCTCGTAATCAAGCATGTCTACTAATTGGAAACTATCGGGGCGGATGGGACTGCCGTGGGCCGTGTCCGAATAATAATCGTAATTGTATCCATTGAGGGCATCGCGCATGAATTCGCCGGTGACGGTTTCATGGGTTATCAAGGCCGATTGTTTGCCACTGCGGTTAACAGCCAGAATACGCCCCGGTTCGAACGTCGCCGCCCGCATAATCGTCTCTTCTACCCCGATAGTGTCAGAGATGAATCCGTCGTTGTCTTCGGCCAGTACTATATAAGAGTGAAAATCCGATTCCAGTGAGAAATCATCATCCACGAAAAAAGTGTCGGTAGTGGTTTCAGGCAAAACAACACCATCCCGGATCAGCGTATAATGGCTAAAATCCAGTTCATTGTTGTTGGCTGCCCAATCCAGGTGAATTGCACGTTGGAACGGTTGCGCTCTCAAGCCCTGCGGCGTGGCCGGGATAATATTGGGACTGCCGTACTCCTGATTATAAATCACCGAACCGTCGCCTTCGATATCGTAGGCAATCACTCGAATTGCATATTGTTGTCCCAGAGTCATCCCGGTCAATAAGGCACTGGTATCGGCCGCTGTAACAACCACCGAATCCAGACCACTCGGCGGTTCCGTATCGAAGTAGACAGTATAATGATCAGTATGGATGCCGTTATCTCCAACCCAATTGACCTGCATTGATTGACCGTCCCCTCCGTCCCGAATCGCAGTTATCTCCACCGGCAATGGTGAAGTTCCAACGGCATAGGCAGTGGCCAGTGTTCCTTTGATTATTTTCGTCATGTACTCGAAATTTATGCGGGTGGTGCTGTCCCGGTAGGTGTGATAGACATTGGAGAAATTATATTCGGCGGCGTAAGCAACATCGTAGCCGTTCTGCACGAAAGCGTAATGATCCGAGTTGGAGGATTGCCCTCCCAGAAGCCCCTCCAGCCCGACCAACGAATCGGCCAGTCGTATCCACAGTTCAGCATACGCCTGCTCGGGGCCATATTGCACATCTACATACAGATCATTAGAATAATGCCCGATCATATCCATATTGAGCATGCAAATAATGCTGTCGCCGCTATATGCGGCCTGATCGGCATAATCCCAGGCCCCGTGAAGACCCGACTCCTCCGAATCGAAAGTTACAAAGATAATTGTCATCTCGGTTTCAATATCCGCCAGCGCCCGGGCGATTTCAATTACGCCGGTCGTGCCGCTGCCGTTATCGTCGGCCCCGGGCGAACCGGGTACAGCATCGAAATGAGCTCCGATCACAATCTGCCGATCGGGATATCGAGTTCCCGTCTTGCGGGCGATAACATTATAACTGTTTACCGGGTCGTATCCGTAAAGCTGATAGCCGGTAAAATGTTCAAGCTGCACACCGGGGTAACCGAAGGAAGTAAACCGGCTGGCAATCCAATCGCGGGCAGAGTAATTGGAAGCGGTTCCGGACAAACGGCCGTCGAAAGCCTCAAGTTGATGCAGGAAGTAATTGACCGAATCCTGATCAACTCCATCGATGACCTCCTGCAAACCGTCACTTTGGAAAACAAGAGCGTCATTGAGATATTTGGGAGGATTGTATTCAATTTTCAGAAATTCATTATGTATCGGAATCAAGCGAGACCCATCATCGCTTCTGACGGCCTCGGCGTTATCGACTTGGAATAAGCGAAAACCGCCGTCGGAGTAAAGCGCCGGAAAGCGGAAAGTATTCAATTCATCGCGGCGATTGTCCAGAGCCAAGTGATTTTTCTCAACCCCGGTTGACAGATGGACTATTTTTAACCCGGAAGCTTCCAATTTTCCCGCCTGAGGTCCATCGGCCAAAACCAGATAGCCTCCATTAACTCGGACTACGGCTTCGGCGCCATTGTCAATCAGTCTCTCTGCGTCGGCCCGACTGTCAATCCAGACTCGATAGAGGTCGTTTCCATACCCGGAAATTGTCAGACAAAAGCATAGAACCACAACGATTAAAACTGATTTGAACACGATATTCCTCCTTCATTACGGCAAACCGGTGAGGACGGACAATATTATGTACCCGTGCGCGAGATACGAAAAAGACGACGGCAGCTTATAAAATATACCGAATAATATGGATACGTCAAGGACTCATTCAAGCGCCAAAAGGACGGGGTCAGCCTGTAAGAAGAGGCCTCGCCAATGGCCTCTTAATCGAACCTTCATACTTTACCAAACGCAATCCAGGTTGGCAATCGGGTCAGGGCCAGACTTAAAAACGTAGTCGATCAGGTAAACAGCGTCGCCGACATTAAAAACCGATTTCACCCGCACCGGTATCGGCGCCAGTCCAGCTGTCGTGTCCTGAGTATGCAGATCAATTCAGACAGAAACGTCTAGATAATAGTATTCACCCGGTTTGGCATAAGAGATCACCGTCGAATCCGAGACGTTCGGGAACTTCGGAGAAGGATTGAGCATCAATATCGCACACCGCCCCCTCCCCGCGAGAAAGATAAGCCGAGGCCACCAGATAATCACCACCCTCATGCACGACCAGTTCAGAGCCGTCTTGAGGAACGATATCGTAGTTGCTGAAACCATTGAAACCGTTCCACCAGTCGAGATGATACTCGGTCAGATTTGATTCACCGGACTCACCAGCCGAATACCAGTTTCTGGACAGGAGCAGATTGCTTTCCATGGCCGCCATTGTTCCGTGCGTCCAACAAGTACCGCCTTCCTGATATTTGACCGTCGATACATAATTGTGACCACTGACATTGCGCAGATCATAACTGTTGGGTAGATCGCCCCCCAAAGTAACGATTGGCTGGAAAAGAAGGCAGGATAACATCAAGATGCATGTGATTTTCATAATCCCGCCGATTAGAACATAGTCGCACGCCTGGAATTGTATTCACCCGGATGACAACAGGCGAGTTTCCTGATTCCCCGGAAAGACGCCTTGTTTATAATATATGAATTATTGAAATTCCGTCAAGCGGCAATACGCCGGTTCTCCGCCGTATCAGCTGGAAGGCAGTATATTGCCGGCTCTTACCTTAAGGACAACCCGGTATCGGGCCTCCCTTAAAGACATAATTAATGACATAAACCGCGTCGCCGACGTTGATCTTGTCGTCGCAATTGACATCACCCGTTTCCAAAGGATCTGGTTCGGGGCCGCTTTTAAAGACATAATTGATCAATTGAACAGCATCGCCCACATTGATCGATCCATCCCCGTTGGCGTCGCCGAAAGCATGACCCAGAATATTTACTTCACCTTGAACCGCATATTTGATTGATGAACCTTCAAATTGCCAGCTAATTGCATAATTCTCCACAACCGTACCCATAACCGGTTCATAATAGGCCATCAAATCGGCCGCCGATACAACCACTCGGTAAACCTCGCCTAAAAATTCGGGATGGAAAGGAATGACCTCGAACTCAACCGGCGCCATACTTTGGTTGACGGTTATGGTCGAACCATTGATCTCGGACGCGTTACGTCCTCCGGCCAGATTACCTAACAGTAAATCAATCATTTCCGGTTCCAGGGCCATGACATCAAACGTATCCGGATCGGCCATGGATGTGGCAATCGGGAAACCGAAATCAACCACCGCCCGGCTCAAGGCTACCACCGCTGCCGACCTTTCCATAAACGACAACGGTATTTCAAAAAAGATGTAGGCCCGGTCGGGATCACCGCTGCGCCAGCCTATCGCCCGGCCTTCGGCCGCACAACAATTATCGGTTGAGTTATACCGGTAAAGAACCTCCTGCTCCCCACTGCCAAGGATGGGATAACTGACACAGGGAACGCCGGATACGTCTGTGTATGGAACGGAATGTAAAACCGCGGCCATCGAATCCCAGACCAGGTCGGGGTATCCATCCGTCTGGCCGGTAACTCCGATCATATCGGAGACAAGCTCCATCCCTGATGATGTTGTCAGCGTTAAAGTCCGGCTGGGAATATCGAAACAGGTATTATACTCGTAGTCAACCGATCCGGAATCGTAAGTCAGGGTGGTTTCGAAATTGAGCCATCCCCAACGGCCGAAAATAATCACCTTGCCGCCCAGGGCCATGTATTCGCCAAGGATATCAAGTACCCCGGTCGCACCCCCGAAATCGTCCAGGTTCGCTGATTCACCACCAATTACTACCAGCTCATAGTCGATCAGATCAAAAAGTTCCAACCGCTCGTTAATATAATTATCCAGATACGCAGTATCAGAGTAGTAATCATAATCAAATCCGGCCAGAGCCTCATTAATGAATTCCCCGGTTGTCGATTCATTCACATAGTACAATAGTTGGTCGGTTGAACGATTTACAGCTAATATGCGTTGTTCCGCCAGAGTTGCCGCCTTTCCTAATACCCCCGACATCCCGGGCGTAAAGGAGGTATTGCCGTCTACATCAACGGCAAAAACATGATATGTAATTATATCCGCTCCCAAGACAGGATCATCATCAAAGAAAAAAGTATCGTTCAAGACATCCGGCAAAAGTGCAAAATTACGCATAATGCGGTAATGGTCAATATCCAATTCCGGATTCTTGTTCCAGACAAGCTCGATGGCTTCCACTTTGGTCGTGGCCATCAAACCCTGAAGATTTGAGGGGATCGAATGAGGAACGCCATAGGCAACATGATATTCAACCGATGTATGCCCTTCGTAATCGTAGGGCAAAAGATAAAAGGTGTATTCAACACCTTCGGTCAAGCCGGTTACGGTATGACTGGACATGATTCCATCAACTACCATCGAATCCAGCGCCCCCGGATCGTTGGTCGGATAATAAAACAGATGAAAGTAATCTATACGGGCCGGGTCCATCGGTACCCAATTAACCTGCAACGCCTCGCCGCTCCCGGAATCGACTACGGAAGTAATCAACACATGCGGCGGGATAAGGTTGGCGGTAAAGGCCGTCGCCAGCGACGCCTGCACATTGAGCTTCATATAATCGAAGTTCATGTAAGTAGTGCTGTCCTGAGGCGAATGATAAACCGACGAGAAAATATATTCATGGGCGAAGGTCACGGCAAAACCATTTTGCTGGAAGGGATAGTGATCCGAACCACCGCTGGAGCCATAAAGAATGGCGTTCAGCCCGACCAAGGAATCGGCCAGATCGGCAAATAATTGCGAGTAGGATGTCTCGACTCCATGATATAGTTTAACGGTGTTGTCATTGGTGTAATGAGCGATCATATCCATATTGAGCATGTAAAGAATAGGTTCCTCTTCGGCCACTGCGCGGTCGGCTACATGCCAGGCTCCATGCAGACCGTATTCCTCTCCGTCAAAAGTCATGAATTTGATGGTCACATCAGTTTCGATTTGGCTGAGGATCCGGGCAATTTCGAGAACACCGACCGTACCCGATCCGTTGTCGTCGGCTCCCGGCGAACCGGGGACGGCATCATGATGGGCTCCGATAACAATTGTCCATTCCGGGTAACGGCTGCCCGGTTTGGTGCAAATGACGTTACGTCCTTCATAAACCCCGTAGCTGGAAGTAAATCCGAAAGAATCAAAAACCACCGAATCATAACCAAAGGAAGCGAACTTGTCCATAATCCAGTCCGATGCGGCCAGACTGGAATCACTCCCGACCACCCGGCCGTTGAAAGCCTGCAGTCGTTCGGAATAGGACACGAGCGAATCCCGACTGACTAAATCTATGAGCGAATTGAGATCGGCTGGGCTGGAAGCAACTCGAAAATTATACTGCATCGGTTGACGATACTCAATCGACAAGCCATTGACCGGAACCGGAGACAGTTGAACCTCATCCGTGGTAAACCGAGTCGAACCGCCTTCGGCCCGAACAAGTCGCAATTCGTCTTCTTGGTAAAGAACCGGAAAGTGATCTTCGGCGGAAGTTTTGTGGGAAATATCGACGGCCAGATCCTCGGCCCTGACATTTTCCTCAACTCGAATAGTTTTTAACCCGGACTCGGCCAATCCTGCGGTTTTATTGGCCAGGACAAGATACCCGCCGTCCGTTCGCACAATCGCCGTGACGCCGCTCTGACGCAAAATCTCGGCATCGTTTTCATTTTCAATCCAAACCTGATAAAGATCGGTCGCCGCCGCAAGGCCTGATAGCAATACTAAGAAGACCATTGACAAAAGTATGCGCTTCATAACGATATCTCCCTGATGGTACGGCGGGTGAGGTACGGTGGCAATTCCCGTAGGTATCTTGTACAATATATCTAAAAATCGGATTTTAAAAAGCAAAATCTGGCCAAAGGCGCAAATTGTTCACGAAATGGGTGATATAAGGCTTCGATATCTATTGGCGGTAGAAACGATTGATTTTCCGAGCCGGATGATATATCTAAGAGATTGTAACGGCAAAACAAATTATTGGAGAAATGGAAATGAAAATAGCCCGGGGAATCGGTTGGGCGTCTGGAGCCTTAGTGGTTCTGCTATTGTCCTTTGCGGTCGGCGGATACATCCACCTTAGATCGACCTTGACCGAATACGACGGCCGGATCGGAGCAGAAGATATTTCGGCAGAGATTGAAATCATCCGCGACTCTTTCGGCATGCCTCATATATACGCCGCCAATGACCGCGATGCCGCTTTTGCCCTGGGTTATTGTACCGCTCAGGATCGACTGTTCCAGATGGACATGATCCGGCGCACGATCCATGGCCGTTTGGCCGAAGTGATCGGCGAGGATATGGTTGCTGTCGATCGGCTGTTTCTGACCATCACTGCCGCCAGTCCCCCGGACAGCATGCTTGCTTATTTATCCGGCGAATTGATTGAATCACTTGAGGCGTTCACGGCCGGAGTCAATCGCTATCTGGCCGAAAACAATGACTTGCCGTTTGAGTTTGCGATCCTGGGCCATTCCCCGGAATCCTGGGAAACTTCCGATTGTCTGGCTGTTTTATATTATATGGCCTGGGCGCTCAATTTTTCCTTTGACACCGAACTGGCAAACGCCACAATCGCTGGAAAAGTAGGCTCCGAACTGGCGGCGGAAATTTTTATCGACTACCCCGCCGACGGTCCCTCCATTATCCCCGGCGGCGAATTCACCGGAGCCGAACAAAAACTTCTGCAGACCATGCGCCTGGCCCGGCAGATTACCGGCGCTCCTCTGCGCGGCGCCAGTAATAATTGGGTGGTGTCCGGAAAAAAATCGGTTACCGGCAAACCGCTTTTGGCCAATGACATGCACCTGGGACTGATTATCCCCGGTATCTGGTACGAGGCCCATCTGATAACCCCGGAACTCAATGTCTCCGGCGTGGTTCTTCCCGGTGCGCCGCTGATCGTCGCCGGAGCCAATCAACAGGTTGCCTGGGGACTCACCAACGTCATGGCCGATGATGCTGATTTCTATCTCGAACGGATCAATCCGGAAGATTCCACTCAGTATGAATTTAAGGGACAATGGGAGAAGATGACCTTCTTCCACGACACCATCCCTGTCGCCGGCGGCGAACCAGTGCCATGGGCCGCTCGTTTCACCCGCCACGGAGCCATCATCGACGATATTATAGATTCCCAAATGGTATTGGACGGCCCGATAGCCATGCGCTGGACCCGACATGATTTCCACAACGAGGCGGAAGCGATATATCGGCTGAACCGGGCCCGTTCGATTGATGATATTGAAGAAGCCGCCGCATTGTTCAAATGCCCGGGGCAAAATTGGGTCTATGCCGACACAGCCGGCAATATCGGCTATTGGGCCGCTGTCGGGATTCCGGTGCGAAACGGTTTCGACGGCTATTCGCTTCTTCCCGGCTGGGACGGTGATTTTGAATGGAGCGGTTTTGTGCCCTCCGAAAAACAGCCGCATATGAGAAATCCGGAACGGGGTTGGATCGCCACCGCCAACAATAAAGTCGCCGGGGATGATTACCCTCATGTCGTCGCTCATGCCTACGCCCCGCCCGATCGCTTTGAACGAATTCGGACGCTGTTGACCGAAAAGGAAAAACTGTCGGTCAATGATTTCAAAAGGATGCAGGCCGACGAATATCTGGTCATGGCCGAAAAATGGATACCTCTTATTTCCACCGCCCTGGCTGATCAACCGCTGGAAGGAATCGCCGCAAAAGCAAGGACTTCTCTTAATAACTGGGATTTCGAGGGTCGAACCGACGATGCCGCACCGGCTGTTTTTCATGTCCTGCTGCAAAATGTCGTTGAGCAGGTATTCAAGGAGCGGCTGGGCGATTCGTTATATGAATACTACATCGGTGGCAGTGTCTTCACCATCCACAATGGCTTGAATAACATCATCACCAACAAAAACTCCGCCTGGTTCGACAACCCGACTACCGACCAGATCGAAATCCGAGATACGGTTCTACTTCGCGGTTTCATAGATGCGGTCAAATTTCTCACCGATCGTTTCGGCGAAAATATCAATGACTGGCACTGGGGCGAGCTGCACAGCCTGACCCTTTTCAATCCGGTAGGACGGCACGTGCCAATTATCGGTAATTTCATGAATGCCGGTCCTTTTCCTTTCGGTGGCGGAACCAACAGCGTCAACGCGGCTATCTACCGCTTCGCTCGGCCCTGGCGGGTAGTGGCCGGGGCTTCTCAGAGGCACATTTTCGATCTGGGGAACATGAAAAACTCGTTGCGCATCATCCCCACCGGCATCTCCGGTAACTTCATGAGCAAACATTACGATGACCAAGTGGAATTGTGGCAGAAGGTCGAATACCGCCCATTTTTCCTCGATCGGGAGGATGTGGAAAGGGATATCGCTTACCGGATGACGATTATCCCTGCTGCCGTCGCGGCCGGCGATGAAAGGAAATAATCAGTCGCAGGTTAATTCTGCCATAGCTTGACGCTTTCGTTTGACACTGGCGGCCATTTGATTATATTGACAGCATGAATATTAAGAATTTATCTAAATTTATGGTCTGGCTTTGCTTGACCGCATTGCTCTGGCCGGCCGGAACAGCTCTGGCCCAAATTGACTCTGCCCAGACACTGCCCGAAAGCGCAGTCGTCGCCGACGTTGAAATCGTTCACGATCATGAAATTGATGAAGCCGCGGAAATGGCCGTAACCGAGGATGCCGAGGAAATCGCTCCTGATGCCCCTCCCGGCATTGGAGCCTTTCTTTTCAACGGCAAATATCTGGCCTTTTTGATCCTGGCCGGAGTGGGACTATCTCTCCTGCTTGGCCGCTTGGTCAATTTCTGGGTACGAATCGGGATGATGATAGTGGCCTTTGTTCTCTTCGGGACTGATTTGCAAATCACCTACCCCATGCATCCCAGCCCGATGTGCGCCACCACCAAGCTGTTCATGTTCAAATTCACTCACGGCCAGTTTTTTCCCGCTTTTATGGCCATGTTTCTGGCGATTTTTATCCCCAGCTTGATCGGGCGTAAACTTTTCTGCGGCTGGGTTTGCCCACTGGGAGCTTTTCAGGAATTGATTAATAAAATTCCCCATCCCTTTCATCATAAGCAGTTTAATTTCACGGCCTTCAATGCCCTGCGCATGGGTCTTCTGGCCATGTTCTTTCTAAGTTTCTTTGCCGTCCGTGAACAAATTCTCTTGCTGGGCGAACGATTGGGTGCAGATACCAGCGAGGGTCTATGGGCCGCCTTTTCAGCTTATAACGTTTACGAACCGATCAACCTTTTCGAGCTTTTGCATTGGCAAGTGGACACGGTATTTCTGGTGATGATGCCCGTTTTGGTTATCGCCAGCCTTGTTCTCTACCGTCCCTTCTGTTATGCCATCTGCCCGATCGGTGCCCTCAGTTGGTTGGTTGAAAAGATCGCACCCGGCCGCATTCGCATCGATTATGAGGCTTGCACCGAATGTGGAATTTGTGAAGAAGAAAGCCCCTGCCCGACGATCAAGCCGATGGTCGAAGGCACGGCCAAAGCCCTGCCCGATTGCACATCCTGTGGAGAATGCGTCAAATCCTGTCCCGAAAACGCCATATCATTCAGGTTTATCGATAAGTAGGCAATTTAAATTTCGAGGGAAAAAAAGCCACCCGGCTAATCCGGGTGGCTTTTTTTGCAGTGTTACCGGCCGTTTTGCTCAGATTTTCATTTAGACAGTTAGCCTATATGCTTCCCACCGGTCGGTTCGGATTGCCGAGACTTCTGACCTCAGAGGATCAAACTGGACACGGCGTGAAAAACATCCACCGAACGAACCACGCCGACGACCCGCTTGTCTTTCATTACCGGTAAAAGATTTACGCGGTTGACGTTCATCTCATAAATCACCTGAAACACATGATTGTCGTAATCGGTAGTGCATTCAATCGGCCGCATGATTTCGCTGACCTGACGTTCGGCCCGTTTGCGCGTCCCTTCCAAAATCTGCTCAAGTGATATCTCCCAGTGCTCCGGACTGATATCCACGTCGAATAAGCGTTTACGCTCGTCAATCGATTTCTGAATCAAAAACTCAGGCTCCAAACCGCGCAAAATATCACGACGCCGAACCAGTCCCATTAGCCGGTACTTCTCGTCGAAAACCAAAACTACTCTGGGTAACGATTGACGACCGTCGATATCGAGGACCGAGTGTTCCATTTCGGCCATCGTCTGACGCAGGGTAAACCAGTATGGAATATGCGGGTATTTCTCCAAAGGAATCATAATCTCCCCCGCTCGTTTCAAATCTCCCATCAGCTTACGCCACTCCTTTCGCTTCTGTTTTGGCTAATTTGATCTATCTGTTAATTTAACGCTAGTTTTCCTCGTTATGCAGGATTATTTCAATTTCCTTCTGAGGAATACCGCTCTGCTCGGCCACCAACCGTCCGTCCCCGGAAAGGCCCGCCGACAGGCGGGACACATAAGCCTGTCTGAATTCCTGCTCGGCCTCGGCATACGGTTTCATTTGTAGAAGATCGATGAAGCCAGCCGCATTACAACATAAATCTCGCCACTCCATCGCCCCTTCGATTGCATCCAAAAGCTGTTCTTTCTTGAATGGTTTGGTTATGTAATCAAAAACTCCTAAGGACATTGCCTCGGTAGCTGATTCCAGCGTCCCGAAAGCGGTAATCATGATCACTTCTTCGACGCGTCGCTTTTCATGAACAAGACGAAGAATATCCATGCCGCTCAGTCCGGGCATACGCAGATCGGTGATAATGACGTCGAATTCCTGCTTCTCCAACAAGCCCGGCACTTCCAGGGCATTATGTGTGGTTGTAATCCGGTGAGGAGTTCTTTTGTCGATAAGCTGTTCCAACAGTCTGAGCATGTGCAATTCGTCATCAATGGCCAGTATGGTTCGACTCATACTTTCATTCCTCGCCTCTTTCCGGTTTCCGCGTATATATCCCGGATATTTACAAAGTAATCGCGTTTAACACTTTTAGCAATATATTCCGGCTGCCGGCATTTACCTCAAATCGTCAATTCTTTTTTATACCCAGTCGGGAAAGCATATCATTGGTGTACCATTCGGCCACAGCATCGGTCGAGAGAGCCATATCCAGCTGTTTGCTCATTATAACCAACCGGCCCAGAATCTTCAGCCTTTCCTCGATTGCCTGCCTATCCTGATAGACGACGGTTGAGTTAAGAAAATCACTCTTTTGCTGTTGGACAAAACCGAGCCGGGATAAAATTTCAGTCAGAACCCGAATCCGACGAATTCGGCGATCAAGTAAAGCTCCCCCATCCTTATATTGCATTTGGATATAGTTTTTACTGGTTTCCTCGGTGCACATGGCCTCGATAGTTGTAAAGTGATACCCCATCCGCAGGCTGACAACCATATATTCCTGGCCCAGAATAGCGAAACTGCTTTCGGAAAATTCATGCCGGTCGCGTTCGGTCAGATTTGTTCCAATGGCCTGCATGGATGGCACCAGAGTAGGTTGGGAAGGCCAGCCCTCCTGTTTAATACCCTCCCACAAGGCTTTCATCGGTAATGAGTTCAACTCCTCCTCGGTGATTTCCTGCCGTCCCGTCTCGGAAGAAAAGTCTCGATCGATATAGATAATATTCAGATCGACCGGCAAGTCGCTTTTAAATTTGAAGCCGATGGTGCTATCCTGAGCCACCTCGTGGGCGCTGAGAAACATTTCCTCCATCGCCCGCTGATGAGAGTAGCGAGTGATATCATGATAACTCATGCAGTTTTCCGGTATGAAATCGTCATCGGCAGGATGAACCAAACGCAGGGGCGACACCAGATCGAGGACTCGGTCGAGGACAGTATAAATACTGGACGTGTAAGCGACATCGTACTCCGGTTTACGAGCTTCTACCAGCGAGGCCCGGTTCCCGTCATAAATCATCCGGCCGGAGGCATCAACCGTAACCATCCGCCCATCACTCAATTCCTCGGCCAGTTCCACACCTGTTAGCGTAGGCAGATGGTATTCGCGGGCAATAGTCGCCATATGACTGGCCGGACCGCCGACGCGGGTAATCAGGGCATTGATTCTACCCATTATAGTCACCAACCCCGGAAAAGGATTGGGCGCGGCCAGTACCGATCCTTGCGGCACGCCCGGCAGATCGCGAATCGACTTTACATGATAAATGGGACCGCTGCCAGCCCCGGGACAAACCGTACTGCCGCCTGAAAATATGACCGGGTAATCCGATGTCTCGGGGATTGTCTGGCGACCGGCGCCTTTGAGAACCTGCAATGGACGCGACTGCAATAGGAACAGCCGCCCATTGCGGTCAATGGCCCACTCGATATCTTGTGGGCTACGATAGTGCTCCTCCAATTTCAAAGCACAATCGACCAACTCGGCGATCTGATCCGTATTAAGCGAAGGTTTGCTTTGCATCTCTTCCGGAACCGACTCTTCAATCGTTCCGTGATCGACGTGCATTACGAGGCGTACAGCTTTTTCAGCGATAGTTTGTTCCGACACCTTTCGGTCAGCCCGGGAAATAACAAACATATCCGGCGTCAACGTGCCGTTGACCAGATATTTGCCCAATCCGAAAATGGAATTTATCAGGACAATTTCCTCGTCGGGACGGATCGGGTCGCGGGTATAAATCACACCGCTTACGGCCGCGTCAATCATGCTGACGCAACCGACGCTCATGGCCAACTCGGCCTCAGAGAGCGAATGGCTTAGAAAATAATAGATGGCTTGAGGCGTGAATTTACTGGCCAATATTTCCCGGTAGCAGTCGATCAGGTCATCGGTATGGACATTGAGATAGGAGGCATATTGCCCGGCGAAGCTGAACAGTGTATCCTCACCTACGGCACTGGATCGCATTGAGCACTTGTCGGTGGTGGACCTGGTCACCAATTCCCGGTGACTCGCCATGATCTCGGCTTCCAGGTTTCGCGGCATCGGGCTGGTCAAAATCATCTCGGTGATCTCGGCGCTGATCCGTTCCAGTTCCTCATAGCTTTTAATATCGACCGCATTTATCCGTCTGGTTATACGAACCTGCAAATCGTTGTACTCGACAAAAGCCTTATAAGCCCGGGCAGTGATGGCAAATCCTTCGGGCACGGAAAGACCAAGTATAGCCTTCATTTCACCCAGTTGAGCGTTTTTACTTCCGACGCTTAGTGCCCGAGTGCGGTTGAGACGATCGAACGGAATTGTCAGGTCGTCACCGACAATAGGCTGTTTGCCCGGTAAAACCGTTTCGACGACGTTGGATATTTCATCAAAGCGATCCTGCAATACCTGGTATTTCTCACCGCCCAGCTTGACCATGTTGTCGATGATGCCGATGACGCCGATGTTGATCTCGGCCAGACAATTGTGAATATAGTTGACGTCGAACAGGTATTCGCCCTGAGCCTTCTCTTCCATATCGCTCATTATTTCGAGAACGTGATTATTATGATCGAGCAAAGCGAGAAAAAGTGAAAACTTTTCCCGCACGCTCTCAATAACAATCTGTGGTTCGCCCGACAGTTGATCTACTGATTTGCGAAATCGCTTCAGCACTGCTAAAACCTTTCGTTCCCTCTCCGATTGAATCATAAAATAGACAGGGAGACATAAATAATCAATGACTTTAAATTGTCGGCAGGCAGAGTGGACGAGATTAAAAAAAGAGGAACCGCTCAGCAGTTCCTCCCAAGAATTATCAAATCCAATCTCTCTATTGCATTCAGACCGTCTTATGAATAACGTCGAGTAGTGTTCCATCCCGCCATTCGATGGCATGAACAACCTCGTCGGTCGTTTCCAGCGGAGGAGGAGTCATCCCAAACTCGGCCGCCTTGTCCATCGATTTCTGATGTAATTCCTCGATAGAAACCAGCTGAAGGCCGAATTCTCCCGCCCGTTCACGGATGGCCGCCTGATAACTTCCTTTGCTTTGGGGATTGATGGCCGCATACTCTTCGGTAACTACCGCGTCGATCACTTCTCCCGGAGTCGTTCGCGTATAGACTTTATCCACTACTTTGGGGAAGCCTTTGCCGTTTTTCCCGGTGGCCAGCGGCAGGAAAATAATTGTCAGATCGGCTCCGGCGGCAACATCCTGCCCGCCCCCGATTCCGCCAATAATCCTTCCCCCGGCACAAACAGTATTGAGATTAAATTCCAGGTCGACTTCCAAAGCCGAAAGGACCGCCAGATCGAGCATATTCACCGCCGACTCCTTGTTGGCCACCGAGGCGTAATAAGCGGTAGTGATTTCATGATGATTGGGATGATTGAGCATGGAATCAAACATTTTACGGTTGGGCTCAAATAGCTGTCCGTGCATCAAGTGCCTGACAGTCCCTTCCTCCAGCATCTCGACATGCATTGAAGTTATCCCGCCTATGGTGAAATTTGCCCGGATATTGTTTTCCTTCAACATAGTGCGGATATTTTCCAAAACCAGAAGTCCGGCGCCGCTACCGACCTGGAAAGCAAAGTTGTCTTTAACCACTCCGGCCGCCTTCATCACCCGAGTGACGTTTTTGGCTACCTGAGCGTTGAACGGGTTGGACCTGGCTTTGCCGACATCAAGTGTTCCCGATCCGATCCCGGAATTATTGCCGACACCTTCGACCGGCACGACAAAATCAACCGTCTCCATCGAGATCGGCGTCGGCAGAATTAAAGTGTCGCTGATCGTCCCGGCCAAAAGGCAGGTATAATCAGCATACTCAGCATCAGCCCCGAATAGTCCGATCGGTCCGCAAAGTTCATCTTCCTTCCCCTGAAGACCGTTAGCGTTTCCGAAACGATCAGCCATCGGCACCGGGCCGAAGGCAACCTTGATCTGCACTTCGCCGGTCTGTATTTTTCTGACCCGGTTGCCGTGCGAAAAACCGACCGACACCCAGGGCAGAAGTTCACCGCTGACGATATGAGCTCCAAGTTTGCGATAGGGATTGCCATAAAGCCCGCCGATAATACCATCGCGGATCGCCTCAGCCAGCCATGGATCGGTATGATCGAAAAAAGCGTTGCCGTAGATGACGATATCCTTCTTGCCCGTTTGACGCAGTTTTTCGACAACCAAACGCAAGCCGTTGTCACCGGTGCGGTAGTAATGGGGATAGGAAATCATATCGCCGTCGTCGATCAGTTCCATAACCGCATCGAGGTTGGTTACTTTGTTTTGCCGGCGAGGGATTCTGCTCGCTACTTTGCGGCCGATAAAGCGGCCTTCCTGAACTTCAGGGCTGAATGCCGAGGTGAACGGTTTATATTCTTTGCCATTAAAATTCATAACAACTCCTTAGCCATGGCCGGCTCAAGTCACGCCTCTAAGTCCGCCTTCCGGCCCGCGGGCGGACGCGATGCATCAGGTCGCTCAAAGTAGTCAAAAACGCCTGAAATGGCAAGAGGGACAACCAAATCCCAATTCATTCTTTGCCTTGCTACCATAAAATCAAGAGCGTATATTCCGAATGCAAATCAGCAAATTATACCGGCGAGGTTTTTGGTGAAGCGTCGCGAATTTATTAAAAAAACCGGACAGGCTACGCTTTTGGCAGCGGCCACCGGTGCTACCGGGCTCTTTTTCCATAATCGCCAATCCGGCTTCTATCAAAAACCGGCTCCCATTAAAAAGGATTTCACTATTCCAACCGATCCGCTTCTTCCGAAAATAGCCCTCGCCGAAAACGAAAACCATATTGCCGCTTTGCATAAAACTCTCGATGCCCTCGGCGGCATAAAACGCTTTATCCAGCCCGGCGAAAAAGTGGTTATCAAACCGAATATCGGCTGGGATCGCACCCCTGAGCAGGCGGCCAACACCAATCCGGTTCTGGTCGGCGAAATGGCCCGGCTTTGCATCGAGGCCGGAGCATCCGAGGTTATCGTCACCGACGTCACCTGCAACTCCGCACCGCGCTGCTATCTCCGTTCAGGCATAAAAGAGGCGGCCGAAAAGGCCGGAGCTAAAGCCATCCTGCCCCGCGATGAGGATTATCTGCAGGCTGATCTGGGCGGAATACTTTTGACCGACTGGCCGGTGTTGAAACATTTTATTGAAACCGACAAGCTGATCAATATGCCGATCGTCAAGGATCATTCCCTTTCCCGCTGTACTATCGGTATGAAAAACCTTTATGGCATTCTCGGCGGCCGACGCAATCAATTGCATCAACAGATCGACCAATCGATTGTCGATCTGGCCCGCTACTGTGCTCCAACGCTAACCGTGGTTGACGCCACCCGAGTGCTTCTGCGCGGTGGACCTACGGGCGGTTCACTCGACGACGTAGCCATAACCAACTCCGTCATTTGTGCCACCGATCAGGTAGCCGCCGATGCCCGAGGCGCAGAATTTCTTGATCTGATTCCCGATCAGATCGGCCATATCGTCCTGGCCCAAAAGTCGGGACTGGGCCAGATAGATTATAAAACTGCCGGATATAAAGAGATCATTTCATGAATATCCGTACAGTCAGAAATTTCCGGCGCATCGCCCAAGTTTTGTTTTTCGTCATTTTCTTTTGGTTGATACTCAAAACCAATTTCAATGTCGATTTCGCTGGCGACAGCTCTGAAATCCGTCTCCCCTACCCTGTTTCCATCGCGCTGGAGTTTGATCCACTAACTGCGCTAGGTACACTTCTATCCACCGGAAGTATTTACAAAGGTCTGCTCTGGTCTTTCGTGATTCTGATCCCGACGATTTTTTTGGGACGGTTTTTCTGCGGCTGGATATGTCCTTTGGGATCTTTGAACCATTGGATTTCGGAAATCCCCTCAGAGAGATTCAAGCGCAAGGGCAATGGCAAGATTGACTCCAACCGCTACAAAAAATACCAGCGAATCAAATACTATATTCTCCTCTTTTTTCTCGCCGCCGCCTTCACCGGATCATTGCAGATCGGTCTTTTGGACCCACTGCCATTACTGGCCCGCTCGATAGGTACGGTCGTTTTGCCGACTTTGCACACTTTCGTGCTGGCCATCGTCGGCTGGATCAAATCAATCGGTTATCCCCCTCTTGGCGACGCCGCGCAGTCGACATACGATTCGGTCGCGCCATGGTTTCTCAATTTCCGCCAGGTGTATTTTCACGGTATCCTGACCCTTGGCATTTTCTTTGCCACCGTCTTAATCCTCAACCGCCTCTTTACTCGTTTCTGGTGCCGCGGCATTTGTCCGCTGGGAGCGCTTCTGGGAATATTCTCTCGCTATTCGCTTTTGGGGCTAAAAAAGGACGAAGCCTCATGTACCAATTGCAATGAATGCGTCCTCCATTGTCAGGGCGCCGACGGCCCCGAGGTCGGTTCCAAATGGCGAAAAACGGAATGTCATTTATGTCTCAACTGTCAGGCGGCCTGCCCCGAAGGTTCATTGAAATTTTCTTTCCTGCCCGAGCACAAAGCCACCAAGGAAAACCCGGCCCCAACGCCCAAGGTTGACATCACCCGCCGCAAGGTATTGGCCTCGCTGGCCGGACGACTGGCTCTTTACCCATTGATACGATCAGGTGATGCTTTCGAGGTCAATGCCGATTCGCGCCTGATCCGCCCGCCGGGATCGGTAGGCGAACATGATTTTCTGGCCAAATGCATTCGCTGCGGGCAATGCATGCGCGTCTGCCCCAATAATGCTTTGCACCCGACACTTCTTGAATCGGGATTCGAAGGTCTCTGGACGCCGATCCTGATTGCCCGTATCGGTTACTGTGAACCGACCTGCACGCTCTGTACCCAGGTCTGTCCGACCGGAGCGATTCTGGAATTGACAACATTGGACAAAGTCGGCGACAAGGAAACGCCGCCCAATAGGATCGGCACCGCCTTTTTCGACCGCGGCCGCTGTCTGCCATGGGCCATGGGCAAAACCTGTATCGTCTGTGAAGAATGGTGCCCGACCTCGCCCAAAGCCGTTTATTTAAAAGAGGAAACCGTTAGCGATAGAAACGGTGTAACCACAACCGTCAAGCGACCTTATATCGATCCCGAACTATGTACCGGATGCGGCGCCTGCGAATACGCCTGCCCGGTGGTTGACCGTCCGGCGGTCTATGTCACCGCCATCGGCGAAACCCGTTCACCAGACAATCAGATTTTATTGCAGAGAAACAACCAAGTGCATTCTTCTTAGGAGTTAGCCGTTATAACTGCTCCGGCAAACGTTACCGCCAAAAGTATCACTAACGACCATAAAAGCCAATGCAGGCCGATGACCGGAAGTAAAACAGTAGTAGTAAGTAAGGCCCCAATCGATGACCCAATCAATTCCCATCCGTATCCGACACCTCGATTGGCCCGGATTCTAACATTGTAATAACGGTTGGTCGCGCCGACGAACAATGTCCCCGTCGCCAGAGCGGTCACCAGCAGGAATAGGCTGTAATATAAAAGCAAGACATCGCCCACGACCGATTCATAACTGAAAATGAAAATCATCACCGTCGTAACTAGCATCACAAGCGCAGGGAATTCGACCGGCCGGTCACCGACCTTCAGGGCATAGTACGTTCCCAAAGATAATCCCAACATGAAGACGCCGATGAGTACGGCCATTTCTGAATACAACGATCCGGCCGTGGATTGATACAGATAAAAACAGATCAACTCCAATGACAAAGAAACCAGCCCGGCAACAAAATAAAGAAAAAGCGAATAGCGCTCCCCTTTACCCAGTCGCACAAGACAAACGGCAAAGACAATCAGAATCATAAACGGCAGAAACAAAATCCACCATGACTGGCCGAGTACGAAGCCTATTAGTCGGCGGTCGAAGGAATCGAGCCTTGAATTCATCATCGCCTGAATATGCGGCAGCATCGGGCGAGTCAGGCTGTTGATTTCATCATATTCACCGACGGCCGCCCGCAGTCTTTCCATTTTCATCTGTTCCAGCCGGTCGATAAGATAGTTGGGATGAATATATTGAGGACTAAGAGCCAACCTTTCGACACGAGCCATGATCGAATCGGTCGGCAGATCAAAATCATGTCTGAGCGATGCAAAAAATAGAGTCCGGCCTCCCGGCCAATAGCCAACTTTGGGATAAACCTGTTTCAGGGTGTTATGGATAACTGAAAGCGCTCTCCGTTTATCGGCATTTAGGTGGCGATCGCTATCATAGGCGGTCGGAATATAAAGGATACCGTCTTCATTCAACCATCGTCCGGCAGAAGTTAGAAATTCTTCAGTGAAATAACGGCTGTCCAGATAGCTGTCCAGCTCACTGGCATCAATAATTATCAGATCATATAGTCGGTCTATACCGTACGATGAAAAATATTTTACCGGATCTTCATCGATATGATTAGTAGATGCAGGAGATGAAAACCATCGGGATAGTCTTTCGTTCAATTCTGATCGAGGATCAATCGTAGTCAACTGCAATCCCATTCCCACGGCTAATTCGGCGATACCGAATTCGGCCCGTCCGATATACAGGACCAGTTTTATATCAGGATTATATATCCATACAGGTACAAGAAGATTCTCATTGGTTTCGACATCGGGATAAATGGCCTCGATGACCTGGTTAGTTAGAAACACTTTTTCCGCACCGCGTTCAAGTATGGCATGACGGCCGTAATGGGAGTCGAATGATTCGATAATGTTATAAGGCTCATAAACGGCCCTGTCGATCCGCCGTTCCAATGCCGGGAAAGCGGCAATGATCAGAACCGCAGCAGCAACCATAGCCACTCCCACGATTACCTGCCTTCTGATGGAGTTTTCCAAGTAAACACTGGCCGAGATCAGCACACCCAGCATAGCCGCCGCAACCAGCGACGACACCGGCCCACCGGTTGCAAAAGTCACCGCCAGCCCACCGATAAACGCTCCCAAACCTTCGAATAAGTAAACGATGGCGATAGATTCGGCCGCCCGACCGCCCTTGTCGGAAACGAATGTGAAAATCATCCCTGATATTATCCCGATTGGTAACATAGCCAGAATCGAGATCATGCTCGCTTGGGTAAACGGTATCACTTCGCCAACAATATCAGTCGCCCAGAATGGAATCAGCCTGACCGCGATAATCATCATCGGTAGAAGTACAGCCCCGAGAGCAAACAATAACCTGAGATCAATGGGATATTTTAACCGACCGGCAAGTACAGCTCCAATGGCTACGGCCACCAACCATCCAAAAAGAGCCGTGCCAATAAATAGTTCATCTCCGTGGAAAGTAGCGACCAGTTCCCGGAGTAAAAAGACCTGGCCTCCAATGGAAAAAAGACCGAGTAGAAAGGCTTGTTTTCTCATCGATTAAAACAGTCCCGGGATTTCTCGGTTACATGATTTGCATTTATTGCCTGATAGATTATTCATACCTATTCGATATCCGCGCCGTTCAATAACGATTTTCCCGCATCCGGGGCAATAGGTCGATTCGGCCCGGTGACCCGGAACATTGCCCAGATAAACGTATTCTAATCCTTCGGCCCGGGAAATATCATAAGCTCGTTCCAAAGTTTTCTGCGGCGTCGGTGGAAGATTTTTCAACAGATATTGCGGATGAAAGCGGGAAAAATGCACCGGCACATCCGCGCCCAGGTTGTTTTTTATCCAACGGGCCAGTTCTTTGAATTCTTCATCTGTGTCATTCAAAGTGGGAATAACCAGATATACAATCTCCAGCCAGACACCCGCTTTTTTGATCCGCAGTAGAGTATCCAAAACCGGCTTGAGTTCGCCATCGACATAATCGTGATAGTATTCTTCGCGTATCCCTTTCAGATCGACCTTAACCGCATCAAGATGATTCAGCAAATCATCGAGAGGCTCCGGCTCGATATATCCCCCGGTGATCATCACTGATCGAACATCCTGCTTATGACCCAGTTTGGCTGTGTCATACATATATTCATAGAAGATAACCGGCTCGGAATAGGTATAGGCGATGGTCGGAATGTCCCGCTCACGGCAAACTTCGATTATTTTTTTGGGTGGCAGGTCGATATTGTCGGTCTGTTCGGGTCGGGACTGAGAGATATCCCAGTTCTGACAGCATTTGCAGTTGACATTGCATCCGGCCGTGGCCAGCGAAAAAGCAGTCGTTGCCGGATAAAAATGATAAAGCGGTTTCTTTTCGATCGGATCGATATTCATGGCGCAGGGTCGGCCATACACCAAAGTATAATATTTATCGCCACGATTTTCTCGCGTACCGCAATAGCCTCGCTCAAGATCAGTAATCTGGCATTTACGCGGACAGATACCGCATTCGATACCGCCGTCTTCGAGTTTCTTATAAAAACGCGCCTCGACCGAGGACAATTCTTTGACAAAATCAAAAGCGCAGGCGTTTTGCAGGCCGCCCATTATTTCCGGCCAAAGTTTTGTCTGCGAGGCCGCCACTGCCGCGCCGCAACCGACGCATTTGATAAAACGCCGCCGATCCATCAGAACAACTCCCCTGATTTTTCCGCGCCGTTGCCGTCGATATATGATACGCGAAGGTCGATATCTTTCAACTTTGCCTTGCCCAATCCCAGCTTTTCAGCCTCGGCCAGATACCTGACCGGTCGCCCGGCTTCAGCCAATGATGGTAGACCATTTTCTCGGCGCAGATTTTCTAAAACCTCCAGAGCCACACGGTCGGCCGCCACCGGATCGGACGATAGAATAATTCCATCGAAATAGGTCAAGTATTTTTTATCAAAGCCGGGACCGCGATCATACTGGACGCGGACAGCATCGATGATCGTCAATCGATGCTTATCCCGGATCGTATTTAAATTGTTGATATGGGCGGCCGAGGGACTGCAGTTGCCAGCATGATATTTGTTGGGGTTATGAATTGCACCGTACATGTTTTTCAAACCGGCCGACAACCCGGCGATGGAATGATCCTTTAAAATTGGTAGATTGATACTATGATCAACCATACGGGTCAATATGCGAGTCACCAGTGAATTGACGTTGCCCGAACTTTGGAAGTCATCATCATACCCTACGCCATTGGCATCCGTTCCAAGACAGCGCCGCCCGAAAGCTGAGGCGTTAAGTTCATGCCCGGCTCGTTTCAATTCCCGGCTGGTGCGTTCCCAGAGGACAATATTGTTATCATCGACACCAACCGCCTCGGTCAAAATACCGGCCAGAGCTTTGACGATAGGTATAAGTGTTGGATTCCAGGCAGCCAGACAGTTGGCCTTTAATCCAATTGTACCCTTGGGGATCAACCGTTTGAGGAAACCAACATGACCCCGATCCTCGGCCAGAAGGTTCAATCCGGAACGCAACAGCATTTCGTACTCTTCCTTCTTAAGAAAAGACCGAGAGCGAGACGTATATTTGACCACCGCTACCCTGCTCATATACTTATTATACTATGCGGACTGTCCGATCGGCCAGTCCTTTTTGACCTTGACGGATTCAGCTGGGAGGCGTATTGTGAATAAGAGGTGATAATCATGAAAAAAATTCTGCTACTTTCAGCAATACTAATATTCTCTGCCGCCATTATAACAGCAGCAGCCGAAGCGCGGCATCCGGCCGTGG
>JAAEQF010000240.1 GCA_024231695.1 FCB group bacterium | reverse complement strand
TTGCGTACATTTTGGTTTACTGAAAAGGCATTCGTAAATAATGCAATCATAATTAATGGTGTCAGCCAAAAAACATTTCGCATGATTACCCCTCCCTGCAATTCAATCCTCTTTACGGTCGGCGAGGGAATTTGGAAAAGTCCGGTTTGCGCTTCTCCACAAAAGCGTTTTTCCCCTCCTGACCCTCCTCGGTCATATAGAAAAGCATGGTCGCATTGCCGGCCAATTCCTGCAGTCCCGCCTGACCATCGCAGTCGGCATTGAGCGATGCTTTCAGGCACCGCAGTGCCATCGGCGAATTGGACAAAATTTCCCGGCACCACTGGATAGTTTCTTTCTCCAGTTTATCATAAGGCACGACATGATTTACCAGTCCCATATCCAAGGCTTGTTGGGCATTGTATTGACGGCACAAAAACCAAATCTCGCGCGCTTTTTTCTGGCCGATGATACGAGCCATGTAGCTCGCTCCATAACCGCCATCAAACGATCCTACTTTGGGACCGGTCTGGCCGAAAATGGCGTTGTCGGCAGCGATAGTCAGGTCGCACATCAGATGCAAAATATGTCCGCCACCGATGGCGTATCCGGCCACCATAGCTATGACCGGCTTGGGCAGAGTTCGTATCTGGCGCTGGAAATCCAAGACATTCAGACGTTGAACGCCTTCCTCATCGACATACCCGGCCTCGCCTCTGATTTTCTGATCGCCGCCTGAGCAGAAAGCATCTTTGCCTTCCCCGGTCAGAATCACCACGCCGATATTCTCATCGTCGCGGGCATCGCCAAACGCCTGTCCCATTTCAGAAACCGTCCGCGGCCGGAAAGCGTTACGCACCTCCGGGCGGTTGATGGTTATTTTGGCAATCCCCTCGGCCTTGTGATAAAATATATCTTTATATTCGCCTGCTTTTTCCCAATCAACCGGCACTGGTAGGCTCCTTTGTTTTGATTCGATTTTGATTATAAGATATACGAGTCGAGGAAAGATTTCAAGACCCGTATAAATTCTTTGGACTGTTCCAGATGGACGATATGCCCTGCACCGGGAATGATCGAAAGCGTCGAATCGGGAATCAGAGAATGCGCTCTTTCCAGAATGCGGCAATATTTGACGTCCAGTTCACCCGTCACCAGAAGGGTCGGTTTTTTCCATTGGGCTAAACGATCCCACAAAGGCGTTTGAATGCCCTGCGACAGCCGCAACATGGCTTCGGCCAATTTAAGCGGATCGTTCGATGATTTCTTGTTGATGATTTTTTCGATAACTTCCGGGCCCAGATATGAAAATACCGGTTGACGATACCATTCGGTCAGAAAAGCACGCATATCCCCGCCGCGCAGTTTTTCGCCCCACATTGAGTCGTTATCAAAACGGGTTATGCGTTCTTTTTCATCCTCGATACCGGGCGAAGCCGATTCGATAACCAGTCCGCGAAAATGTTCGGGATGTTTGAGGGCCGTGTGCAGGGCGATTCGGCCGCCGAGTGAATAGCCGACCAGAAGCGGTCTGTTTAATTTTTGATCGTCGATAAAATCAATTATGGCATCGGTCAGAGAGTCAAAATCCAGATGTTCCAGATCGGCTTCGGTGTTGCCGTGTCCCGGCAGATCAAGGGCGACACAATGGGCCGAGCCCGCTATCTGATGAAAGGTCGGAGTCCAGATATGACAGCTGCCCATGAATCCATGCAGGAAAACAAGCGGAGTATTTTCCGCTTTTCCGGCGCTATGATAATTCCAGTTTTGGATCAATCCGGGCATTATTCGGAATCCTTTCGGGACAGAACGGTTGCCAGCCGGGAGCGGATTGTTTCATGTTCGGCCACGTTTTGATTGCGGTCGGTTGAAATTTCGATAATCGCCGAACGATTGTTATCGCGCGCCTCATTATATGACGATTCAAACTCCGGGATAGTTTTCGGCTGATA
>JAAEQF010000239.1 GCA_024231695.1 FCB group bacterium | reverse complement strand
TCGGGTCTCTTTGACAAGCCGGGGGAGATGGATATTAACTGCCGCTGCAACTCCCAGTTCGATTTCGTCAACCTGAACCCGATATAGCCCGGCAATAATTTTGCATTTGGCTTCATCCGTAAATACAGTACCCGGAGCCTGCTCGTCTTCCCGAAGAGTGGAATCAATAACGTCAATTCCAGAATCCTTGCTGGCCATCTGCTCTGCTGTTCCTTGACAGAAAATACATAGCAGACTTGTTCCTTTTTAAAAATCGGGATAAACTCCGTGAAAAAAAACGGAGCGATCTGATGAGGATAACAATACGTGATGATCGTCATCTTCGTGCATTGACCGGCGTGACACGGAAACAGTTCGACCTTCTGCTTGAGACGTTCACCTTCACTTTCGAAACACTGCGACAGCGGGCATATCAGGAGGGATTTTCCGCCGGAACACGAAAACGTCGTCCGGGAGGCGGCAGAAAAGGCGCAATTCCCGGTATGCGTGACAAGCTGCTGTTTGTTCTTTACTATTTTAAAGTATATCCTACGTTTGATGTATTAGGAACTCAGTTCGGCATGTCCCGCTCGAAAGCGAATGAGAATCTGCATGCACTCTGTCCGGTTCTGTACGAAACCCTTGTTCATCTGAAGGTTATGCCGCATCGGGAATTCGATACACCGGACGGCCTGATGAAAGCGCTGAACGGTGCCGGCACAGTTCTGACCGACGTGACGGAAAGAGATCATCGACGTCCGAAAGATGATCCCGCGCAGCGCGAACATTACAGCGGTAAAAAAAAGACATACTGTCAGAAACACCGTGATGTCGGCCCTTGACAGGGCGATATTTTTTCCCGGCGGAACCTTCTCCGGTCATACGCATGACTGTACGATGCTCAGAGAGGAATTTCCGCCCGGGAAGGCCTGGTTTCAGTTTCTTCAGGTACCTGTCGACCTCGGATATCAGGGGACCGTCTCCGGTTATTCCGGTGAGAATATCGGAATTCCCCATAAAAACCCCCGTAAAAGCAAAAAGAATCCGATCACTTCACTGTCGGATGAACAGAAGAAGGAAAACCGTGCTTTGAGTAAAATCAGAATCCTTGTCGAAAACGCGGTCTGCGGATTGAAACGGTATAATATACTTGTTCATCGGTTCCGCAATCACAGAAAAAATTTCGACGACGACGCTGTCGGTATAGCCGCCGCTCTCTGGAATTTCAATCTGCGTTATTAAGGAACGAGTCTATTATCATATGGAACGCGACGATTTATCCGGTAATTATTCTAAATTCCATTTTAAATTCTGACTATACCCGACAGAGCCGGTCATGTCGATGCAGGGCTGTTAAATTCTGAAGAATTCATCCGACTCTCCGGACTGTTCGGCCCAATCTTCAGTCCGCACTGGACAATCCCTCTTTGCTGGTTTAAGATATTACGTCCGCCGCACACAAGCGGTCGATAATGAATCCTTCCTGATGAACTCCGCAGAGATACATGGGTAAGCTGGTACGACAATACATCAACTGCTACTGCATCGGCATAGATACCGGAGGTACCTACACCGACGGTGTGCTGATCGATAATGCCACCCTTGAGGTGGTGCATTCGGCCAAGGAGCCGACCACCCACCACGACCTGGGCATCGGCGTGGGCC
>JAAEQF010000238.1 GCA_024231695.1 FCB group bacterium | reverse complement strand
CGTCCCGATCCTGGCCGCGATGTACGCCGCTCCCCTGACGCCGATTCGCAGCCTCAACGCCGTGCTGTGGATATATGGGACCACCCAGAGCGGCAAAAGCACTCTCTCCCACCTGGCCCTGACTCATTTTGGGCCAACGTTCAGCAAGGGGCACGATTACCGTGCCCCTGCCGACTTTGGAACGTCAACTGTCACCAGCCTGGAGGGGGTGATGTTCTCCACCAAGGACGCCCCTGTGATCCTGGATGATTATGCCCCGGCGCACTCTGGCGCTGCCGAGGCCCGCAGGATAGCAAAAAGTGCCCACTACGTCGTGCGGTCGGTCGGCAACCGCAGCGGTCGAGGCCGGGCACGGGCGGACCTGTCTGAGCAAACGTTGCGCCCCCCTCGTGGCCTGGTCATCACTACGGCTGAAAATCCCTTGGTGGGACAATCAATCGTTGGCCGGATGATCTATGTGCCCATCGAAAGTATTTAATGTAGATCCAGTAATTAGGAAAATAGCGAATTATGTTTGAATAGTTATCATATTATGCTTGATTAGTAGTTATTCATTAGCAAGTTTATACATGACCTTATAATTATAGTAAATTATTCTTCTCTTTATTCTTAAATTTTCTTTTTCATTACCTTGTCATTATCAATTTTCTGGATTTCATATT
>JAAEQF010000237.1 GCA_024231695.1 FCB group bacterium | reverse complement strand
TGCATGGTCAGTCCAGCGGGATCCTTTTCGCTGGAAGGTTCTTCGTCTGCGAGTGTGTGTCCCACGGGCACTGTGTCGGAGGCCGGCGCGGCGTCCTGCACCGCGTGTCCTGCTGGTCAGTACTCGTACCCAGGCACGTCGACGTGCCTGACGTGCGCTTCTGCATTGAGCTGGCTGGACTCTTGCCCATCGTGTGCGCAGGCCAACGACGAATTCTTATCCACTGTCAGACTGATCTGCTCATGTGGGGCCGGTGCGCCGCAGAATTGTCCGCTGAAGAACTCTCCGTCTGTGGCGCCTTCGAAGCAGCCTTCAGAGCAGCCTTCGGAGCATCCCTCTGAGCATCCTTCAGAGCATCCCTCTGTGAATCCATCAGCGGTGCCTTCCACGGTACCTTCGGAGCATCCATCGGAACATCCTTCAGAAAATCCCTCTGTGAATCCATCAGCGGTGCCTTCCATGGTACCTTCGGAGCATCCCTCGGCGAAGCCGTCAGTTGCGCC
Organism: FCB group bacterium; assembly: GCA_024231695.1. GTDB lineage: Bacteria > Zixibacteria > MSB-5A5 > GN15 > JAAZOE01 > JAAEQF01. The sequence continues at coordinate 766 of JAAEQF010000237.1, read as the reverse complement.
GTCCAAGCAGCCTTCAGTGCAACCCTCTCGGCATCCGTCGGTGACGCCATCTGCGCTGCCGTCAATGGTGCCCTCTAAGCATCCCTCGGTGAAGCCATCACTTGCGCCGTCCGAGCAGCCTTCTGTGCAGCCCTCTCGGCATCCGTCGATGACGCCGTCTGCGCTGCCTTCAATGGTGCCTTCAAAGCATCCCTCTGTGAAGCCGTCAGTGAAGCCTTCTACGGTACCTTCGGAGCATCCCTCTGAACAACCTTCAGAGCATCCCTCGGTGAAGCCATCAGTTGCGCCGTCCAAGCAGCCTTCTTTGCAACTGTCTGTGGTGCCTTCTGAGCACCCTTCTGTGCCTCCTTCAACGCAGCCTTCTATGCATCCGTCAGTGATGCCGTCTGCGCTGCCATCTGCGCTGCCATCTGTGCATCCCTTTGTGCATCCCTCTGCGCACCCTTCTGTGCCTCCCTCGACACAGCCTTCTGTGCAGCCGTCTGTGGCTGAGCTGTGTCCCAACGGCACTGCATCACTTTCAAGCGGCTGCGTGATATGCCCCGCCGGCACCTATGCTGCGTCTGGCTTTGAGCAGTGCATGCCCTGTCCCGCCGGTACGTATTCCGGAGCTTGGTCGACAACATGCATGGTCAGTCCAGCGGGATCCTTTTCGCTGGAAGGTTCTTCGTCTGCGAGTGTGTGTCCCACGGGCACTGTGTCGGAGGCCGGCGCGGCGTCCTGCACCGCGTGTCCTGCTGGTCAGTACTCGTACCCAGGCACGTCG
>JAAEQF010000236.1 GCA_024231695.1 FCB group bacterium | reverse complement strand
TCTGGTGTTACCGAATCTGGCGACAGCGTTTCTGTTGTAACCAGAGTGGCCCTGGTAGGCACCGCCGGTCATGTGGTCGTTGAGGTGGTCGAGGCCAACACCGCGGGTGTCGGTATCCTTCTTCTCCATGGTGATGTTGTCAAGGTTGACTTCCTTCTCACCTCTGTAGCCAGCGTCTCTGAGGGGACCGTAGCCGGTGGAGCGGCGTCCGCCGTAAATGGAGCCACGTCTTCCGTATTGGCCGTAGGCGCCATCAACTCTAGCGAGGGAGTCGACACCACGGACGTATCCGTTGTTGAGACCGTAGCCGAGGCCGTAGCCACCGTAGTATGAGCCTCTGCCGTAGCCTCTGTCGTGAGAGTCGTAGCCACGGGCGTAACCACCGTAACCGAAGTCACCGAGACCGAGCTGGTAACCGGAGAGATCGGATTCACCCCAGGCCATAGCGACGGCAGCGAGGGAAGCAGCGAAAGTAAGTCTGAACATTTTAAGTAAGATTGTTTTTTTTATTGTTTCTTAAATAACCGGCTATTTATACATCGACCTGCAACTTGTCGCCGATAGTCTGTTGTGAGATTAACGGTCTTCTCTAACACAATTAACTACTATAATGAAAATTATAACCAACTTCTCACGGGGTTTTGGGGTTTTGGGGTTTTGGG
>JAAEQF010000235.1 GCA_024231695.1 FCB group bacterium | reverse complement strand
TGTCGATACCTTCACTGCCGAGCCGACGCCACTCGCCCAATTCGCCCGGTTTGGTGCGGATCATAACCCGCTCGTCGTCGGGATGAGTTTTCCATCCGCCAAACGGATCCTTGATTCGCATCCGCAGGATTTCGCCGTCGCCGTCCAGATCGTCATAACTATCCTCGTCAGCCACGCCGTCCTGATCATCATCAAAAGCCACTCGGGCCGTGCGACCGATATTATACCCACTCGGATCGGTGAAAAACCTGGCTCGGTTGTCGATGTTGACAATCGGGATAATATAAAAGGCGCGCGAATCGACCAGTTCCTTGATTTTGGGAATCAGGTCGTAGTTATAAAGCAGGTATGAGGCCAGATAGAGACAAACCTCGGTAGCCTGAATTTCATTTCCATGAATGGTGCCGTCAACATAAACGCCCGGCTTGTCGGTATCTTTGCCGGTTTTGGCATTGTTGATCGTGAACAGCCAAATGTCACGACCCTCTTCTGATTGGCCGATAACATCGAATTTGGTAAGACCGGGATAGGCTTTATGCAGTTTCTGTAAAGCTTCACCGACAGCGGGATTATCATAAAACTGATCGAAGGTCAGTTTGAAATCGCCGGCAATCGCAGCCGTCGAAAGGAAAACACCAATGAACAGAACCGCGATCAAGAATTTTAATTTCGTTTTCATCACTGGTTACCTCCTTTCAGCGTTACCGTTTTTTCATCACTGCCGGCGCTGAAAGTGTGCGCCTTTATGGTGACGCTCTTGCCCGCCGCCGCCTGTACCAGCCAACTTTTCTTCTCGACGCCGCCGGAACCATCCAGAAGTCCCAGGACTTTTCTCGCTCGTCCCTCGATAATATTGACGCCGTCTCCGCTAAGGGTTACCACCGTCGGCGCGGGCCGTTGACAGCGTTTCCCCTGATGAGTGGGATACGGCAGGAAACCATTATTGGTTACCCAGACATCCACCCGCCAGACATCGGAACTGACTTTTTCGATATCAATCTTGTCGATGGCTATTTGGGGAAGCAATCCGGCCATTTCACGAACAAACGGTAATTGTTTGGACAATAGTCCGGCAACGCTGTCGGCCGGAGGCAGAACTGCCGCATACGGTTTCATTCCGCCGATTTCGACTTTACCCAGCGTGGGATGATCGTATTCCTGCCAGGCAACAAAGGCATCGGGATTGAAATCAAAAAGAGCCTGCTCGGTCTCATCGGCTCCGCCGGCATCTTCCTTCTTTTTCATTTTGCGCATCATCCCGGCCATTTTCTCGGTGGTCATCATTCCACCCTTAAGGGCCATGATAACCTGTTCGGCGGAAAACTGAGCCGGCGCGCCACTGGCTTTGAGGAAATCATTGATTTTTTCCGCGCCGAGTTCGATGAATTCCTCATTGGACATTTTTTCGATCTCGTCGGGAGTCAGTTCGCCTTCCTTCTTTTCCTCTTTCTTTTCCACTACCGGCAATGTCCAGAAATCCATGCTGAATGAAGGCACGCCGTATTGGTAGTAAGCCCATTCATCGATGGAACCGGACCTGAACGATGGCGGATCAAGACGTTTGCCGTCCAGTTTCACCTCTTCGATATACTCGTTATACCGTTTACTGATTTCATTCCAGTACGGCAGATCCTTTCCGCTGGGACTCATGGCCGCCCCTGCCCCGAGAAACTGTAAAACCATTTCTTCGGTCAACTCCTGATACCCGCTGTACTCTCTGGCCATTTCCACCAGATCTTTCAAGGGATATTCCTTGTCGGGATCGAGTCCCATGCGATTGGCCATTCTTTCGGGGACTTTGTATTTATCCTGTGCCGCCTGCGCCTTCTTTCCTTCCGGTACTGATTTGAGGCTATTGCTTCGGCCGAAAAACAGGGTCATGGCTATTTCAGGATGATCAAATGCGAAACGAAGTATTGCTCGTGATTCAGCTTCGCTGGCCGCCCAGGTGCCGTTGGTTGCCGTATGATGTTTGAAATTATGGGGGAAGTTCCGGCCCGGATTAACGCCGCCGGGACCGTCTTCGTTGATCTCTCCGTCGCCGTCGTTGTCGAGACCCTCGTCAAAGAGACGATATTCCCCGATTTCGCCTTTACCGCCATCGGCTTCTTTCATCAGTATCGGGTTGTCATCGACGGCAATCCATTGACCTTCAGGATGCCGCTGGCGCATGCCGGTGATAATTCCGTCCCGATTCAAATCGTCTGGTCCGTCTTCATCGAAAGCATCGTCCTTGTCGGCATTAACACGGCGGCCGTTGCCGAAATTTGCAAACGACGGACGGGAAAAGAAATTGGCATATCCATCGGGATTACCTACCGGCATAATATACCACCGATGCTTATCCAGTTCATCTTTCCAGTCGCCTAAAAGTAGGCGAGCCAGTTCCATTCCGGCTTCACCGGCAAGAGGGTAATTGGCTTCGATATTGCACACCACCAAAATGGCCGGAAGATCGCTCGCGGCCTTCCCCAATTCCAGAAGCAAAAGATCCCTGCCTCCATGGGTTTGGCCGAGATTGTGGATGCGGGCCAGATCTTTGTTATCATCCGCCAGCTTTTCTATGGCAGCGTTTAATTTTTCCGGTGTCTGATAGGCATAGCCTTCATCGGCCAACGCCGTGCCGATCGAACCACCGAAGAATGTCATAATAAAGAACGCAATGATTATTATCTGCCTCATTGGCACCTCCATGCACAAATGAAAGAATCATCTTTTTTGATTTACAGCAGTCTCCAAAAATACTCAATTATGGCCGACAATGCAACCCGAACGGCGGGATTTATTGATTGCGTTCCGCCCTATAGATTGTTTACTTTCGCCATCAACATTTTTTCAGCAATTTCCGGATGGGAGAATAATATGGTCGAGCAAATGCGAACATTCTTAATCGAACGCGGACTGGCCGAGCAGCCAGCCGAATACCTTACTTGGCTGGCGATTTCTTGCAGTGTACTGATTCTGGCCTGGCTGACTAATTTTCTGGCCAAACGCTTCCTCCTGGCGGGAGTTTCCTATTTCGTAAAAAAGAGTAAGACCAAATGGGATGACACTCTGGCCCAACAAAAAGTTTTTGTCCGCCTGTCACATTTGGCTCCGGCTTTGGTGATCTCCTATTGCGCTCCTCTTTTCGGGCCTATTGCCGGGATAATACAACGACTATCCATGGTGTATCTTATTCTGGTTGGACTTCTTGTGGTCTATGCTTTCCTGAATGCCCTGGTGGAAATTTACCGGACATATGATGTTTCCCGCCAGAAACCGATCAAGGGGTATATTCAGGTTGTAAAAATATTCATTGCTGTTTTTGTGGGCATAATGGTTGTGGCTATCGTCGCCAAACAGCCGGTTTGGCCGATATTGACTGGTCTGGGGGCAATGACCGCGGTTCTGCTTTTTGTCTTTAAGGATTCAATTCTTGGTCTGGTGGCCAGTGTTCAGCTTTCAGGTAATAACATGATACAGATCGGCGACTGGATTGAAATGCCCAAATATGGCGCAGACGGGGACGTTGTCGATATAACCTTGCATACGGTCAAGATTCAGAATTGGGACAAGACGATCAGCTCTATCCCGGCCTATGCCCTGATTTCCGACTCCTTCAAGAACTGGCGCGGTATGTCCGATTCGGGCGGACGGCGGATCAAGCGAGCCTTTAATATCGACATGACCTCGATCAGTTTTTGCACGACTGAGATGCTTGCTCGTTTCGAGAATTTTCAGCTTATCAGCGAATATGTCATATCCAAGCGAGAGGAAGTCGCCGCCTTCAACCGCGAACATGAAATCGAGACATCTCAACTGGTCAACGGCCGCAGTCTGACAAATATCGGGACCCTGCGCGCCTACATCGTCGCTTACCTTCGCCAACATCCAAAAATCCACGATAACATGACTTTTTTGGTCAGACAACTTCCGCCCGGCCAATATGGCCTGCCGCTGGAAATTTATGTTTTCAGCAATGATCAGGAGTGGGCCGGCTACGAGGCAATTCAGGCTGATATCTTTGATCATATTCTGGCCGTGATTCCCATGTTTGATTTACGATTGTTTCAAAATCCGACCGGAGCAGACTTTCGCGGCTTGACTGGTGGCACAGACCGCAAATAATTTTAATGGCCCATTTGGGGCAGACTCATCACATATCCCTGCTGATTCTGATCTAAAAAACAGATTGCATAATAATGAGAAGCGACTATATTTATATATATTTAGTACTCACAAAAGTTCCCCATCGACTCACGAGGTCAATCGATCGGGAGGGGTAAAACATCTAATTGGGCTGTTCCTTTCGCCTGATAGTTATGAACATATTTCATAGTTTGCGTTAGATATCTCTTACGGTAGTTTAAGAGGGCGCAATCGGATAACGGATATAAAACCGTCAACAAGGCAGGCCGTATGAAAAAGCTGGTGTTGTATTTTGGAGTATGCGTGTTAATCTGTGCTCTCGGTTATTATTTTATGATCGATCATTCCCCCGTGAAAATTGCCTCATCTTCGTATTTTGCCAAAGCCCAAAAGTATAATATGAAAAACAACGGCAAAATCCCCCGAAAACAACGACGTCCCAACCAATGGTTTTATGTCCAACGAGCCTATCCTGAAAAAACCATCCCAGCCGGAAAGCAACTGGCGGCCATTGAAGAGGCGATAGAGCATCGTACTTCTGCCCTGCGAGGCGCCGATATCGATCCACCGACATGGGCCGTAGCCGGACCAAACAATATTCCCGGAAGAATTACAGATCTGGCCATACATCCAACCAATCCTAACATCATTTTTGCCGCCTCGGCCTCGGGGGGAATTTTCAAATCGACTGATTTGGGGACTACCTGGACAGCTGTCTTTGACAGCGCCGGCGTGCAATCGATGGGCGCGATAGCTCTTGATCCGAGCAATCCCGATATTGTATATGCCGGTACCGGTGAAGCCAATAGCGCTGGTAGTTCCTTTGAAGGCACTGGCATATATAAATCAGAAAACGGTGGATTATCCTGGACGTATAAGGGTCTGCCCAACAGTTTTCATATCGGCCGCATCATTGTCGATCCCGACCGGCCGGATACGGTTTACGCCGCCGTCATGGGTAAACTGTTCGGAATGAATTCCGATCGCGGTGTGTATCGATCGGTTGACGGCGGAGACAACTGGGATCGTAAACTGTACATCTCCGACTCCACCGGCTGTATCGATATTGCCCTGCATCCCTCCTCCGGAAAACTTATCGCCTGCATGTGGGAAAGAATTCGAGATCCTGCCCGGCGAAAAATAGCCGGCATCACCAGTGGTATTCACGAGTCAACCGACGCCGGTGACAGTTGGACACTGATTTCCGGAGACAACGGTCTCCCCTCACAATCTTTCGACATGGGCCGTACTGGTGTGACCATTGATCCGTTTTCGAGCACAGCCTATCTCCTTTTCAGTGACGGCAACGGCGCTTTCAGCAGTGTATACAAAACCACTAATATGACCAGCTGGTCGCGGTGTGATGACGGCTCCAGTCTCAACAGCCTCAACGGTTCCTGGGGCGGAGGCTGGTATTTCGGCAACATTCGTGTCGCCCCTAATGATCCCAGCACGGTCTTTGCCCTGGGCTTACCCATGTATCGAAGTACCGATGGTGGATACAGCTGGAGCGATATAACCGGCGCCATGCATGTGGACATGCATGCCCTGTATGTATCCCCGACCAATCCGGATACCCTTTATGCCGGATGCGACGGTGGAGTTTATTTTTCTACCAATATGGGTACTACCTGGTCGATACTGGATAACATGACCAATACCCAGTTCTACGCCATTAACATCGACTATAACAACCCGGAAAGGCTTTACGGCGGAACTCAGGATAACGGCACCATGCGCACCTTGACCGGAAGCATCGACAACTGGGATCATATTCTCGGTGGCGATGGATTCTATTGCACGGTTGACTATACTAACTCCGATATCATCTATGCCGAATCTCAAAATGGCGTACTTTATAAATCCGTGGATGCCGGTTACAATTTCTCCTACGCCTTATCCGGTGTCCCCTACGGCGATGAACGCCACAATTGGTCAACCCCGGTGGTCATGGACCCCCTTGATCACCTTACCGTTTATTACGGTTCCAATTTCCTGTATAGGACAACCGATGGTGCGGCATCCTGGGAGAAGATTAGTGATGATCTGACCAATGGTCCGCACACCGGCAATCTTGGCCTTGGAACCATATCCACCATCGATGTTTCTCCGGTGAATACCGATGTCATTTGGGTCGGTACCGATGACGGATTGGTCTGGCTGTCCGATGACGGCGGGGCCGATTGGCATATAAGAAGTGTTTTTCTGCCCCTGCGTTGGGTGACCCGTGTAACGGCCGATCCTCGAGACGCGGGCACTGCATATGTCACCCATTCGGGTTACCAAGAGGGTATCTCCGATGCGCAAATTCATCGCACCGTTGATTACGGTGTAAACTGGATTCCAATTCATGGCAATCTCCCTGATGCCCCCATAAGTGACGTCATCGTCGATCCTCATCTTGACAACGTTTTGTATGTCGGTACCGATGTCGGTGTGTATATTACCGAAGACCTGGGTACGACCTGGACATCACTCGATGACGGTCTTCCAATCGTCCCGGTTCTCGATCTGGTTTTCCACACTCCAACCCGATCCCTGGTAGCCGGAACTCATGGCCGATCAATGTATCGGACAACCGTACCCTGTGGCGATGAAACCGACACCGACACTGATGGCATTATGGACGATTGCGACAACTGCCCGCTGGCTTATAATCCCCTTCAGGAAGACGCTGATCATGATTTTGTCGGCGATTCCTGCGATGCTTGTACAGACACCGATGGCGATACCTATGGCAATCCCGGCTTTGGTAATACCGGTTGTGATGACGATAACTGCCCTTATGTCTATAATTTCGACCAACTGGATACTGATATGGACGGTATCGGTGATGCCTGCGATTACCGCAATGTCACCTGGGACAGTATTGAAACCGAATGCGTGCGCCTTATCGTCGGCAATAACGGGAATTTCGGTAAAACTGCCGATGTGTGGGGATATACTCTGGATTATCAATTCGACGGAGACTGCGACGGCGGCGCCTTTCCCTATATATATGATGGCTCGCCGATTGTATCATATATTGACGGCAACGATACCCTCGGTGAAAACGCCATTTATGGCAATCAGACTTTTATTCTGGTCGATAATTTAAACCTAAGCGTTCCCACTGTTACAACATCCGACTATGATATATACGAAACGGGAACATTTGTCACTTCCGACTCGGCCCTGGCTCTGGAGAAAACGTGGTGGGCGCCCAAGGATGCCGATACCTGCCCCTTTGTTATCCAATGCCTGCGAGTGTATTCATATGATGGAGCAAGCCACAGCGGTTTGGCTATCGGTGAAGCTATCGACTGGGATATTCCCTCGGATGATGCCGCGGTGAATGTCGGAGGTTATGACCGAAACCGTCGCCTGATCTATGTCCACGGAACTGAATCCGATGGATCTGGCTGCGTGTTCAACGTCGCCCGCCTTGGCGGACAGGCCCTGCTGGCAACTTTTGTCAATGATTCCTGCACCATCGATCTTACGGCCGAGCCATTTGGAGCCTACATCGAAAGCAATGCCACCTACGTCTATCCAAACAACGGCTTTGTTCCCGGTGAGTTGTATTCCCTGATGCGCACTCCTGATTACAATATAAACGCCGCGGATGAAGACATCCATGCCGTGATGACCTTCGTCAGTGATTACACTATCGTTCCTTCGGACACACTGTATATCTACTCGGTTATAACTTCCGTTAAAGACGGCACTGCACTCCCCGAAATCCAAAATAATGTGGATATGGCCAATGCCTGGGCATATGAACATATTTTCACCTGTGCGATCACCTGCGGTGATATAGATGGTAGCGGTGTGGTTAACATCTCCGACCTTATTGATCTTATGAATCACATCATTCACGACTATCCGCTTGTAACCGATCCATCCGTGGCTGATGTCGATGAATGCGGAAGTATAAATATCGCCGATGCCGTATTCCTGATGAATTACCTTTTCAAAGGCGGATCCCTACCTTGTCAGGGTTCGGTTACCTGTTCTTTGCCAACCAACGGTAATCAGATCAGCCTTGGATGTCCGGTGGAAATCCTTGAATATGACGACGATACCGTGGCCATACCCGTTTATATCACCAACGACATTGCGCTGGAAGGTTTGACTATCGGTCTTCATTACAATTCCGATGACATCGAAGTAGTCGAAGTCGATACTGCCGGAACTGTATTGCCAGTTGGGTTGGAACGCAGGACCTTTATTGATCCAGCCAATAATAGGATTCTCGTTTTCTGGGTGAAACTGCATGATGAATTACCGATTCAGAGCGGCGGTCTTTTGGCCACTATCAGAGTCCGCGTGCCGACAGGAATTCCTGCGCAAGCGGTTGATTTCGATTCGCTCTTCTATCCCCCGGCCGGTGACTTCATGTTTGCGCCAGCCGGCGGTGGAAAGATAATACCGGGCTATGTCGATTGCGGAGAAAATGATCTGCTCATCGGACCTCAGTATATCTGTGGTGATGCCAACAACGATGAATCAATTAATGTCGGCGATGCCGTATGGTTGATTAATTACGTCTTCAAAAACGGCCCGCCACCCATTCCTCCGGAAGCCGGCGAAGTGAACTGCGACGGATCGTTAAATGTCGGCGACGCCGTCTATCTGATCAATTACGTCTTCAAATCCGGTCCGGATCCCTGCGACTGCGATTAGGGTATAAAACAAATCAGGCCGGAATCGATTGTTTCGATCCCGGCCTGTTCTTTTTCCATCTGAAATTAATCTGCTTCGTCAAAATGACTTATAGCATTACTTTATAAAATGACCAGTAACCATTACGTAGCACTTTCTTAACAAAACCACATAACCTAAAATGCGGCCCGCAAACCCAAATAGATCTGTCGGGGAGCGGCATAATGAGTTGGATTGTTTTCGGCCAATGGGTACTTTATTAAATACTCCTTGCCTCTGGTCATGTCGCTTGTATTGGATGCATCTGTATTTTCGCTTTTAGCGATACCCTCTGGAGATGTTAAATAGCCGGTGTTATCCGGTTCACCGGTGGCCGCGTAAACATAATTGATGTTATTTCTGCCTCCGTTACTGTCCTTTCCGTTTGGGTCGCAACCAGTGAGTCGTTTAAAAGGGCAATGATCTCTGCCCACTCATTGACTGCTAAAACGGGCTGGGTTGCAATCAAACATACCACCAGCCACACACATATTGCCTTCGAATCGGTATGACGCTTCGATGCGTAGTGCATTTATGCCCTCCCGGCATATATAGGATATAACTGATCTTTTAATTTGATTATTATAGATAACTAAAAACGCCCGATTGAGCAACTATTATCGGGCGTTTATTGGTTTGTAGTTATTATCCAAGGATTTTAAAACTTGAACGTATCGAACTGACCCACTTTAACCAGCACTTTTCCTCTGGCAACGGCAACCACGAATTCATCACCATAGGCCCTGAATGTGGAGTTGTGCAGATCACCGGTCTTTGACAACTTCTGGGTGCGGAACCGAACCGGGCCGACGACATTGTCATTCAACAATTCTCCCTCACGAAAATAGTTCCACCCGAAGGCGGCACTTTCCTCGCCAACGTTGACAAACCGAATTTCAATATTTTTGCTTGTGGACAAGGGCACCCTGAGCTCCTCACCGGCGGAAATCACTTTTTCGCGCATTTCACTATACTTGGCGGTTATACGAGTTATTCCCTTATAGACGCGCAAAACAATTTCATCGGCCTCTTCCGTTGTTTCATGACGCCGGGAGCATATGGTACCGGGTTTGGCGAAATTGTTGTAGTATGTTTCCCTTTTGAGCGGTTTGCCCTCTTTAAAAGGAATGGCCCGAGCGACCGTAGTACTGTCCGAGCCAACGCTCTTGACCCATATCGAATTTCCGACGGTGACCTTGATCCGCACTATATCACCCTCGGTAAAATTCCGTTCGAAGGGCGGTGTTAAAACCGGCGCCGAGGAAATTTCGCCCGACCAATCCGGGATAGGTACGGGAATATTTTTGGGATCAACCATTTTTGTAAATCCGTCTGGTATCAAAAAGAGGCTGTCGGCAATCGCCTCCTCCCTGACATGTTTCAATTCCAGACGTTTGTTCCCAATGGCATCGACCACGATTTTCAATGGGAAATTTAATTTACTCGATTGCCAGAAGGTCATTACCGTTTTTTCCTGATCGACAATTATCCGCCGATCGCACAGATAGCCGCTGATCGTATCGATTCCATCTACCTTACTTCCATAATGATCGGCGGCAAATTTCAAACCCTGAAAGGGATCATTCATCAGACTCACACGGTCGCTGCTTTTAACCTCGACATACTGCTTTTGCTTAATACGCAGAACCCTGGTCATTTCAGACTTTTTATCCACGATAACTATGAACTTTTCATCCCCCATGGTCACATCCAGGCGATATTGAGTATCAGTGGCATAGAGACGCCCGGTTTTGACCTGATTGCCCTCGCGTTCAACCAGGTCCGCCGTAAAAGAGGCACTCACCGCCGCCGCAGGTAACAAGGCCATCAGCAGCGCCGCCAAAAGCGGGATTATCGTTAGTGTCCTCAATATATATTTCATGATCCCTGCCTTTCCTCATTTTGTTTGATCATCGTTCGCATGTTATGGTTTTCTGACCTCCAGAAGCATCATCCCGCGAAGAATCCGCAAGGCAACTTCATCCGCCGGCGCTTCCCAGGTATTTTTGGTGGATGCGCCCAATTTCTTCAGTGTTACAGTGCGGTAACCCACCGATCCGACGACGTCACTGCTTATTTCCCGTCCGTTCTCATAAAAGATCACTCGGCATACCGACTCGCCCTGCTGCGCCATACTTTTAAAGCGGATAAATATTTTATCTTCCGGATTAACGCTGACCCGTAATTCCTCCCCGCTCTTGACGGGTGTTTTAACCGGAGCAACTACAGTCTTGGTCGTGAACGAAGTTTCCGATTCTGAAGTACTTGCTGACAGAATAGATTCTTCATAATTGGAAGGTATCTCGAACAGGCTGTCGTCCACAGCTATAAATTCTATATTGGACAATTCCATGTAATGATCACCAACATCTTCCAGTTCAGCAATTTTTATCGGCTGAGCCATTCCGGGCGCCAACCACTTTATCATTAGATCTTTGCCGCCATCCGATACGACTATTTTTTCGCATTCAAATCCGGCAATCGTTTCAGTCCCCTCTTTTCGGGTTGTACCCTCAAGAGCCGCATACTTGAAGGCCTGAAACGGATCAAGACGTTTAATGGCTGGTGAATTGCTTTCAAGGAGCCGATATGATTTTTGTCCGGGAGCGACAAAGAATGTCTGGTCAGCGGTCTGGTCAACTATTAGCACCATATTGATCGCGCCGGGTTTCATTGCTATCCGGTAACGAGAGCCCTGGGAGTAAAACTGGCCCATCACGGTTTTCTGACCTTCGCCAATAACGATATCGGCGGTAAAATGGCCTTTGGGAGTTTTTCCACCGCTGCAGCCGATTATCATCGATCCAACGATCACAATCATTAATAGTCCAAAATATGATCTGAGACTCATAGTAAACCTTCCGTTTTCAAAATCGCGTATTAATGCTTATACCGCTTCATCACTAACTTGTATCCCGAAGGGACCAATGTCAATGCATTTATTATCGTGCTTCAAAACCCGATCTTGACAAATCTCTCAATTTATCTTACGTTATTATCGGTGTATATGGTAGATATTGCCCTATTTCAAACCGGATTTCCGGATAACCACATAATTTATCGGGGAGTGCTGTATCATGAAATTATCCACTATCCTATTGTTTTTCCTGATAATAGTCACTTCCCCATCGTCCGGAGCAGAAGAATCAATGACCTTTGATCAAGCGAAAGCCGGCTCGATTGAATCCGGACGCCCAATCCTTTTGGAATTTATACATGAGGATTGAGAGTTTTGCCAAAAGGCCGCTCGTGAAGCGGAAACCCTCGATGAAGTCAAAGAAGCACTCCAAACAGTCGTCCACCTGCTACTCAACGTCAAGCTGGGCGAAGGAATTGCGCTGTCCGAGGAGTATCGGGTAGGAACGACCTATCCCGTTTTTATTCTGACCGATAATTCCGGTCGAGTTATTTCACGCTGGACCGGATATACCGGCGGTTCACAACGATTTATAGCCACCCTGCAGGGCAAATTGCGCGACCTGACGACGATAAGCGATCGCCTTGAACGTTTCACAAAATCTCCTCAGCCAAATGAGGCCCTGATTCTGGCTCGCTTTCACTCCGATACACGCGAATATCTTGAAGCGGTGCGGTTTTATAGTCAAGCCGCGAAACTCGGTCCGTCCGGTTCCTATGATTATTCTTTTGAAATTTTCAGCAACATGGCCAATGCAGCCTGGAACGATATAATCGGATTCGATGAGGTTATTCCCTCCGCAGATGCTATACTTCAAGCCCGCCCGCGCAATGCCAATCATGTTATCAAAACCGCCAGTACAATAACGCGTCTGGCTCGCAAACATATGCGTACTAAAGAGATCGCCATATATCTTCAAGCAGGCCTTGATGTCACCGCCAATTCTGAAAAAAAATCCATGATCGACTCAAGGCATCTTTTTATGGCCGATTATACATTATGTATTACCGGCGATACGGCCAAAGCCCTGAGAATAAAAAAGGCTTCCATGGACGATGGATGGGACAATGATCGCGATCAGTTTTTCGCCTTCTCAAAATGGTGTCTGGAACGCAAAATAAATCTTGTCGAGGCCAAACATTTCGCTCGTCGGACAATCCCTCTGGTTTATCCCGGTAAATTCCGAGCCAAAATTTATAATACTTTGTCTGATATCTGTCTGGCACAGGAAAACCGGAGCGAGGCTATCGCCATGATGCAACTTGCCGTACAGGAAGAACCTGAGAATGACTATTACTACGAATTGCTGGACAAATTGCAGAATGAGGAAAAAACAGAGCCCTGATATAAACTATTTTATCACGCCTCCGCCGCCGACCGACCAGCCAACCAACCGGTTGAAAATGCGGCCTGAAGATTGTACCCGCCAGTATCCCCGTTTAAATTCAAAACTTCACCAGCAAAGTACAGGCCGTGTATTTTGCGCGAAGCCATCCGGCGCGGATCGATCTCTTTCAACTCAACACCACCGGCGGTTATGATCGCCTCGCTAAACGACCGATGACCAACGATCTCAAAACGAAAGTCCTTGAGCCAGAGGCGGAGCCGTCTTCTTTCGCCTGAGGTTATTTGATGCCCTGGTGTTTCTGGATTGATTCCGGTCAGATCAGCACATACGGAGATGAGTTTTCTGGGCAAAAGCCCTTTGAGAATTGAACTATATTTCTTTTTTCCATGTTCGCTGAAATCACGAAGCAAGCGGGCGTCCAGTTTTTTCTCGTCCAGTGCCGGTTTTAGATCTATCGACACGGTTACTGCTTGTTTTCTTTCGAGCGCATCGACGGCCATACCACTCTGGGTCAAGATTATCGGGCCGGACAAGCCATAATGGGTAAACAGCATCTCGCCCATCAGACGACTCTTGGCTTTGTCGTCTATTAGCAGGCGAGAGGTCACATTGCGAAGACTTAATCCCTGCAGGCGACGAGCCGTATTCCCGGACGTTGTCAGCGGCACCAGTGCCGGACGAATGGGGACTATTTTGTGCCCAACCTCTTGGGCCAGACGGTAGCCATCCCCGGTCGAACCGGTGGCCGGATAAGAGGCGCCCCCGGTGGCAATAATTACCGCCCGCGCCGGATAGTCCCAGCCGGAAACAGCTACTCCGGTGACCCGGCCGTCTTCCACTATTAAGCGATCAACCGCCGAGTTGATTTTTATATTTACGCCGCAATCGCGGACCCAGCGAGTCAAGGCCTCCACCACCTGCCCGGCGTCTTCATCAGCCGGAAAAACACGACCGCCTCGTTCCGATTGAACATCCACGCCGATACCGCCCAGAAAGACGGCCAGATCTTCGCTGAAAAACCGTGAAAATGCCTGACGCAGGAATTTTCCGTTTTTACCGAAATGAGTCAGGAAATCGTCGAGAGGGGCGATATTGGTCAAATTACATCGTCCCTTACCGGTAATCCTCAGCTTACGACCCGGTTGAGCCTTCTTCTCCAAAAGGACTACTTTGCCGCCCGTTTCGGCCGCCTGCCCAGCGGCCATCAAACCGGCCGCGCCGCCGCCAATTACGATTGTTTTTCCTCCGCCCATGTCTCTCCGTTACTATATCTCAACAAAATATCAATGGTAAGGATGATAGGCTATCAAGAGAAGATAATCAATATCGAACGGCGGCAATTGTTAATAATAACCGCCGTTTTGAACAAATAGCTGGTTCAGTCAAACAAAGTCAGGGCGAGATTATCAATTCCTTGAACAGCTCGTTTTCGCGCAGGGCGGTCAAATCATCATCAGTGGCCGCTGCTTTTTTAAGTTTCGGGTTGAGTTCTATCGCTTTTTTCAAGGCCGCCAACGCTTCATCGATCAATCCTCCGGCCAAACGAATAACGGCCAGATCGTAATAAACTTCGCCGTAGTCACCGGCCAGAGCCACCGCCCGCTCCATCGGTGGCAAAGCCTCGTCATATTTTTTCTCGGTGAACAGGGTCCAGGCCTGATTCCAGGCATAGTTCATTTCGGCAATATTGAGCAAACGCCCCAATTCCTTAAATGGTTCTGCGTGATCATCCACCCGGATATCAATGGCCCGATCGGTGTATCCGCCGTAACCGGCCTTCTCCCTAACCACCAGCATGGCCGCCGATTGCTTGCCGCGCGAATCACCACCCTGCTCTTCCCCGGCCAAAAGAGCGGCGTACAGGCGAGCCGCCAGCGTGCCTTCGGTTTCCAGAAAAGTTTTTTCCATAGCCGCAACGACCTCTTCACCGGCCAGGATATTCCCTTGGATGGCGTAATTGGGACCGTTTCGGCCCCCAGCCCAGTCCAGACATTCTTTCCCGGTGTATGTTGCCGATTGACCATCGGCGGCCACGATACCGACCTGGCGGCGAGTCGGGTTGTCATCGCCTTTAATCAGTAGTTCCATAGTCTTATCCGGATTGATGTCGGATTCAAGATATTCCAGTCCACGCCAGCCGAAAGTCGTATTGGCATACGACTGTGTGGCTACCGCGCCAACGCCCGCTTTGGCCCAGGGAACCACGTTACCGACGGCAAAGAAACGAGAAGCTACGGCCACGCCCAACTCACCCGTAGCTCCATTGCGGGCCACGATGGAAAAGGTTGCCACTGGTTGAACCTGAATGTCACCGGCCAATATTCCGGCGCACAGTACAGCCGTCAATGAGACGACCATTAATAACAAACCGCGCCGACTCGCGCATAACTTTGATTTGTTATCCAAGCTTATCATTTTCATTCCCCTTGATCTGTAATTAATACGTGGGCCACATACTCTTTACCCAAGGCGTTTATCCTCTGAATTTCTCTTATTCATCTATAGTGTACTCGACTTTTCCTCCAACGATAGTATAGACTACTTTCGCATCACGAATCTCGTCTTCGGAAACGGTCATGATATCCCGGGACAGAACGACAATATCAGCCAACTTGCCGATCGACAGCGATCCTTTTATGTTTTCTTCGAAAGCCGAATAGGCACAGTTGAGAGTATAGGCCCGTAAAGCCTCTTCGCGGGTCAGGCATTGATCGGGATAGAACCTGCTGCCGTCCGGTAATTCGCGCGTCACCAAAGCATGGAAATTGGCTATCGGATCGACTCTTTCCACCGGAGCGTCGGTGCCGTTGGAAACCACGGCCCCTGTATTAATTAGTTCCCGCCAGACATAAGCCCCGGTAGCACTTCTCTGATCACCGATACGTTTGGGCACCCAGGGCCCATCGGATACGCAATGTATTCCCTGCATGGAAGCAATCACGCCCAACCTGGCAAATCTCGGTATATCGTTTGAATTAAGATGTTGGGCATGTTCAATCCGCCAACGGAGGTCTTTTAATTTAAGCTCCGAAGCAAATATTATCTCATAGATATTTAGAGTCTCTCGATTGGCCCGATCGCCGATAGCATGTGTACACAACTGGAAGCCGTGCTCAATTGCCAATCGCGCGGTTTCGGTCATTGTCACAATTGACTCAGTATTCAATCCAACACTGCCCGGCAAGTCATCATACGGCTTTAAAAGCCAGGCCCCGTGCGATCCCAGGGCGCCGTCGATCACCCGCTTGATAGCCCTTACCGTCAGGCGGTTGTCGCCCAGGGCAATCAATTTATAATCGGCCAGTTTTTGCGCCAGGCTATCATTATCTTCGCTGATCATGACATACAAGCGAACCCGGAGTTGGTCTTCAAGTGCCATTTTCCTATAAAGATCAATAGTGGCAAATGAGACCCCGGCATCATGAAACCCGGTAATGCCATTGGATAAACATTCCTGCTCGGCCAGCCCGATAGCCCGCCGCCTTTCGGCCTCTTCATCTTCAGCAGTTCTATATGATAGATATTCAGTATAGGCCCTATCCGGCAAGTTCATTGCTGTTTCCCTCAGGACACCGATAGGCACGCCTTTGGCATCTTTAACGATTTCACCGCCATCGGGAGCGTTTGTACTTTTTGAAATCCCGGCTTCTCTCATTGCCAGTTCATTTAAAATGGCAGAGTGACCGCTGGCATGAGTCAGATAAACCGGATTATCAGGCGATATCCGGGATAAATCATCATGAAACGGCAAACCGTCGATATTTGGCGAAGGGATCTTGGCCCACTTTTCCTGATGCCATCCCCGACCCAGAATCCATTCTCCTGGCGCAGCTTTCTCGACCGCCTTGGCCACCATCGCTGTGATTTCATCCCAATTGCGGGCGGCCATCAGATCGAGTTTCATTTTGGCGTAGCCTACACCCAAAAAGTGCGCATGCCCATCAATAAATCCGGGAATCGCCAGGCGACCATTCAGATCAATCACTTCGGTTTTACTGCCCACATACGGCCTTATCTCATCATCCTTACCAATTGCCACGATATGGCCTGACACAACGGCCAAGGCCTGCGCTTCCGGTAGAACTGTATCGATGGTGACTATTTTACCATTTAACAAAACCAGATCGGCCGTTTGCGAAGTCGTTGTGCAAGAGACTAAAATACAACCAATGACCAAAATCAGCACAGCGGAGACGATTAAAGATCGGAGCATAATCTTGATTCCTCTCGGACAAAAATAAAATACCGGCTTCAAATTACACCTCAAACAATTATTCCATTTCAATATTATCTTTCGGTACCCAGCCACGCCGGCCATCCGGCCCATCAACCCAAGCCCAGCCGGCTTCTTCTTCCAATACCATCAATTGTTCACCTTTTTTTACCGATAGTTCGGTGGCATCATAGTCCCGATTCATTACACCCGTTTCGCCTCGGCGGTCAACGAAAGAGGTCGGAATCCAGCCCTTTTTCCCGTTCTTATCTTCACTCCACAGCCAACCGGGCCAGGGACTGGCTTTATCGCTAACCTTAAGCTTTGCCCCGCGTAGTAGTACTAATGGATCGGGATAAGCGGAACGATAATCAGCTATAACCTGTGCGTATTTCTCCGCATTCTTCACGGATAATTCTCTCTTGTCGGGTTACTCTTTGACCAACAGCACATTGATCGCTTTGACCACAACTTTTACCGAATCGCCTTCGGCCAATCCGAGATCCTCGACCGAATCAATAGTCATAACCGAATTCATGACCGATTCGCTGGGAATCTCCAGTTCGACCTTGCACATCAGGCCACCTTTCTTGATTCCGGTTACTCGGCCTATCAGCTGATTTCTGGCTCCGTATTTCATTTTACTCTCCTTGATAATATTCACAGTAAATCGGGCACTTAACAATGTCAACCAATATCGGTTTCTTGCCTTTGTTGGTCTGCGGAAACTTTCGTTTATTTCTTTGACAACGAAGCCTGGAATTCTATATTGGTGAAGTCGTTTTTAGTTAAACTAGTCACCTTTGGTTTTAACCAAGGGACTTGAGAAAAAGGATGCCGTTATGTCGCCCAAACAGAATATCGCACTGATACTGATTGTAATCTGTTCAACTACAATTATCGGTTGCAGTAAGTCAACTCCGGATGGCCATTTCACAGGCGACCTGTTAATACAAGGCAACGGGCAGGATGCTATGGGAAGCATTCAACATGCAGCCCAATATTATCGCATAGATATTTCTCAGGAAAACAGTGAATATTATTTCCATGTATTCCCCGACTCCAGTCTGGTGCGCCTTTTTGTCTTAGAGAAGAGCGGATATTATGAATTTGATATCAGCGGATATAACATCTTCCGCAACGACCCCTTCCAGGAATTGAGCGACTTGATCCTCAGCAATAAGCGAGGGAGCGATAGTACGGAGATAATAAACGGCTATAATTGTGACAGAAAATTAGTCATTAAAGACGACCAAACGATTGCAACTTATTGGCAAAGTCAGAAATTCAATTTCCCGATCAAAATCATCTTCCACGAAGATGACAAGACCGTAACAATTAACAATATTAAAGAGATTGAAGTCAAAGATGAGCTGTTCCAAATCCCTGAGGGATACACGCTGTTGACGCCATAAAGCAACCTTCGATAACGGTCAGCTCTGGTCTGACAATGACAATTTTATAATATCCAGGGGAGGAATTTTTCAGCGGGCCTTGATCTCTCCCCTCAAAAGCATCTTCAATCCTTCCAGTGTCCCTTTCCAAACTGCCTCTTCTCCGGCCATCAGGGCCACAATGACCTTGTCTTCGACGCTGATCTCCATTACGATTTCTTCGCCATCTATATTGAAAACCGCCTCACCCCATTTTTCCGCCGGTATGTCTGTAAATTCCTTATCCAGATCGGTGCGAATTTCGCCGGTCATCCTTACTTCACTCATATCGTCTCTCTTTCTGCTTTTTTAAATTAATTATCCCCGTCAGTATATCCATTCTGCCGAACGCCGGGCAAGCGTTTTATTGGGAAATCACCCGGAAATAGTATCAGCCCACACGGCCCCGATGACCATCGTTGTTGTCGTTTAAAACGTATTATCTCAAATCAAAGGTTGAGATGATTGTCGTTTCGATCCCGCCTGTAACTTTGAATAGACAGTTGATGCAGATGTACGAATTCGGTATCGGGCCTTTCCTGACCCGTCTGGCACTGGCCCGTGCCGGAGAAATTCATCTGCAGGAATAAATCGATATTCCATTTTAACTCGATTTTTTATTTTCTTTCATTGTCGATAAGCGGCATTTTACGACAATTGTCTTTCTCAGTCGTAAATGGGAGGGAGTGATGGCCAATTCCATCGCCCGATATTTCAGATTCGATTCTTTACAGACCGGATTCCGCCGGGAAACAATTGGCGGTGCGACGACTTTCGTCACCATGGCCTACATTATCATCGTCCATCCCAAAATCCTGGAAGCGGCCGGTATCCCTTTCGGACCATCGATGGTGGTAACCATCATAACCGCCTTTCTGGGAACGCTGGCTATGGGCGTGTATGCCCGGCGGCCATTCGCAATTGCCCCTTATATGGTCGAAAACGCCTTCGTTGCCTATACGGTGGTCGGAGTACTCGGCTACAGTTGGCAGACTGCTCTGGGAGCTATTTTCATCGGCGGAGTTTTATTTACTCTGATTGCCATACTGGGTATCCGCGGCTGGCTGGCCCGATCCATCCCGGCTTCGCTCAATATCGCTTTCGCCGTCGGCATCGGCCTGTTTCTAACTTTCATCGGGCTCAACACAACCGGGATTGTCGTCCTTGGAACAGAAGGCGCTCCGCTTCATGTCGGTAATCTGCATCAGCCGGCCGTCCTTTTATCTGTGTTCTGTTTTCTGCTGACCTGTTTTTTGATGATCCGTAAGATCAGCGGCGCTCTTTTAATCGGCATCCTGATTACCACCTTTCTGGCTTTCGTTTTCAAAGTCACCGCCCTGCCCGACCAGTGGCTCAGCCTCCCCCCGTCTATCGAACCGATATTTCTCAAACTCGATATAGCCGGTGCCTTGACCTGGGGCTTTTTCCCGGTGATTCTGACCGTGCTGATTATGGACTTTCTGGATACCACCGGAACGCTTATGGGTCTGGCCGTCAAATCCGACTTGCTCGATGAAAAAGGGCATCTACCCGAAATTGAAAAACCGATGCTCTGCGATTCGGTCGCTACCATCATCGGCAGCCTTTTGGGTACGACCACAACCGGTACGTTTATTGAATCAGCAGCCGGTATTGAAGCCGGCGGGCGTTCCGGTTTCGCCTCAGTCGTCACCGCTTTCCTTTTCTTGCTGGCTTTATTTTTCGCCCCATTTTTAACAGCCATCCCGGCCTTCGCCACTGGAGCCGCCCTGATTCTCGTTGGGCTAATGATGATGTCGCCGATTACCAAGTTGAATTTCTCCGACCTGACCGAATCGATCCCGGCTTTTCTGGTCATTATCCTGATGAGCTTTACCTTTAATCTCGGCATTGGCATCACCGCCGGATTCGTCGCCTATCCGTTGATGAAACTATTTTCCGGGAGAGTACGCGAAGTAGGTCCCGGTCTCTGGATATTAGGCGGCCTGTCGGCTTTGTTCTTTATCTTCTATCCCTACTGATCGCCTATTCTGAATAATTCCTACTCCGACCCTGATATTAGGGGTTGCCAAAATGGACGTATTATGTATATTATTGTCTGACGATTACATCTTTCGATCGCCTGAAAGCTTTGTTTTGAACAACAGGCCGAATATCGATCTTAGAGGAGGAGTCCATGAGAGCACGCCCTATCCTTTGTCTTATCTTTGTCTTATGTATTGTAATGTTTTATCCGGTCACGGCCGCCGAACAATCTGCGGCTCTACTGGAAACAAACGCAAGCACGGACCAAATTTCGCCCGAAAAACCCGATCAACCATTATCCACGGTCGGAAATTACAATGCCACCTTACGCGTCTATGTTATTGAAAAACTCACCTACCGTTGGTGGGATAATTTATCAAACTGGTATAGAAATGCGATGTTGAGTTTTGCCATCGATTCGGCCATTTCCATTCCTTTAGAAGGAACAGCCAGTATAACCGCTACCTGGAATGGTAATGACCACACCTATACTAATGATGATGGTACCGGTTCTTATACATTCGGCAATATCGTCGAATCGAATATCATGGTCGTGGCCGCCCTTTTTAATGCCGACCCCATCACGAGTTATTCGGATGATCCACCCGGCAGCCCATTTAATGCCTATTTGATTGACGCCTCGGCCGCCGCCGATATGGGAGAAACCGGAAGCGATAACACTTCCGGCGGTTACACCCACACGGTATTGCTCGAAAAAGCCACACGAGTCGGTTGCTCCAATTGCCCGACAACGGCGGCTGTGCTGAATTACCTGGAAGAATTGGGAACATACAATTTCCATTACGTTTCCATGGTCTATCAGCCTAATCCCGCGGCCCGGAGTCAGGTTTACTCGTACAACCTGGCCGCTGTACCGACATGTTATATTGATGGCGGCCATGGCGTTGCCATTGGCGGAAGTTACGAGTCTGATTACTACACAGATCCAATGGATGCCGCCGGACATAGAGAAGTTGCTGATGTCGATCTCGAGGTTAGCCTAACCTGGCTGGGCAATGCTACTATTCAGGTTGATGTAGAAATTGCCAACCACCAATTTTATAATTCCGCTCCTGATATCCCAGCTACTCCGGCCGGTCCGGCCACCGGCGTTTCCGGGTCGTCCTATGAGTTCACTGCCTCCACTACTGATCTGGATGGGCATCAGATATATTACAGATGGGACTGGGGTGACGGCGAAATCAGTGACTGGGTGGGGCCTTATGCCTCCGGCGCTACCGGAGCCGCATCACATGCTTTCCCTGCCGGCGACTTTGACGTTAAAGTCCAGGCTAAGGACGACTATGGCGACGGTGACGAAAGCGACTGGTCAACTGTTTCATCCATTTCCCTGCTTCAACGAGGTGAAGTCAACGGGGATGGAAACATAAATGTCGGCGACGCAGTTTATCTGATTAATTACGTCTTCAAAAGCGGCGAAACACCCGAACCACTGGACCGAGGAGACGCTAACTGCGACTTGTCCGTCAACGTCGGCGATGCCGTATGGGTCATCAATTACGTCTTTAAAAGTGGCTCCGCGCCCGGCTGCTATTGAGGAAATAAAACTATCTGACTGCTGTGAGGCAGAAATATCTTGCCCCTCAGGCAGTCAAAGTTATATAGTCTGTCTGTGGACACAGACTAAATTCGGCCGACAGAGAATGTCGGCCGAATCTTATATAAGCGGGAAAGCCGGGAAACATATAGAACATTACTTTTGAAGTAGATATTGAGATTGAACATACGACAGTGAAAAAACATGATGAATTCATGACAGGGAAGCTGGGAAACATGATAATTAGAAGATTGATTTTTACAGTGATACTGGTCTGCGGATTCTTATTTCCGGTTTCGGCGATGACAGCCGATTTTTCAACCGCCAACATCTTTATTGATATTGACGGTGATGGATTCAATGATAACAACCGCGATGATAATAAAAACGGTATCCCCGACCTCTTTGAACCGGGTGAAGTTGTAGAAGAAAAAAGAGTCAAAAGTGTGCTCGGCGATGTTTTCAATTCCCATGAAACCG
>JAAEQF010000234.1 GCA_024231695.1 FCB group bacterium | reverse complement strand
CCCCCTTGCCCTGCATTATGCGAGCGTGCCGCTCAGGAATGGATTCGTCAAATATTTTTTGAGATAATTTTATCTAAGACATTGAATGAGACTGTTAATATCACTACCGCCATAACTAAAATTATCTCAAAAACCGCTCCGCTATATTGGACTAATCCATTCCTTCGCTAATATTTATCATTACGCAGGGACAAGGGGGGAAGGGCGGCTGAGGGGACTGGCTCATTTTTCAACATTGGACGGTTGGTCAGATATGACGCTGCGTTTATTCCGCCTGATCTGTTTAACGACGGCTAAGGGGACTGGCTCATTTTTCAACCTCAGACGGCCGGTCAGATATGCTGCAACATTTATTCCGCCTGATCTGTTTAACATTCTCCCAATAAGAAAAAGTGCCTGTACCCGTTCTTCGCACAAGTAGGGCAAGCATCCCTGCTTGCCATTTCCGCATTAATCATTACATATTGTATGTTGAGATATTGGAACGGGTACAGGCACATTTTTTGTTGGTTGGGATAGTTGGCTGAACCGGAAACCGGGTTCT
>JAAEQF010000233.1 GCA_024231695.1 FCB group bacterium | reverse complement strand
CCCCAAAACCCCAAAACCCCAAGAATGGTTTCGAGGCAATTAATCAGTTTGATTATAATATTTATTGATATCAAGATCAGAATAATGCGCTTTAATTTCTACTCCGCCTTGGCCTGTGCCGCTCTTTTGGCAAACCTCGACCTTGTCAAACAAGTTGAGGCTATCAGTATTGAAGAAAGGAAAAAGGAAGTTTTCTTGCCACAATTAGCTGAGAACACCTTCGTCGCTCGTGACGAGCTAGAATACAACCTGGCTGAGATTGACACTATGAGCGACTACAATCGCAAAGACGAGGACGACTTCATGTTAGCATAGTCCTCGAGTGCCTCTGATGAAAGCGACAGTGATAGTGATAGTGATTCCGAGTCTAATGATGACAGCTCTGGCTCCGACTCAGAATCTGACTCAGAGTCAGACTCAGAGTCAGACTCAGAGTCATCGTCTGGCTCAAGTTCATCCAAGGCTAGCTCTGAAAGCAGCTCAAAGTCAGACTCAGACAGTTCATCTAAATCTAGCTCCGATAGCAGCTCAAAGTCTAGCTCTGACAGTTCATCCAAATCCAGCTCTGATAGTAGCTCCAAGTCAAGCTCTGATAGCTCGTCGAAGTCAAGCTCTGATTCATCTAACTCTAGCTCCTCAAAGTCGAGCTCAGATAGCAGCGACAGCTCAAATAGCTCAAAATCTAGCTCTGACAGCTCAAAGTCAGACTCCGACAGTTCATCAAAATCGAGCTCTGATAGCTCCAAGAGCTCTTAATCGAGCGACGGAAGCTCTTCAAAGTCAGACTCAGACAGTGACTCGTCGGACTCTGGCTCCGAATCTGGAAGCTCTTCTGGCTCCGACAACGATGGATCAGATGATGAATCTGATTCATAATCTGACTCCTCATCTGACAACAGCGAGTCTAACTCTGGCAGCGACGATTCTGATGACTCTGACAAGAGGCTTGCTCAGAAATCATCGGGCTACGTGATGACCGCCAGTGACGATCCCGAAATCGTTTCGATCAATGCCTAGCTGATGGCTGAAGAAGTTCAGGATGAGATGGCCGGAGATGAGCTTGCATAGACCTAAGTTGAGATTGAGAACTACTTGAGTGCAGATCTCGACCTAGCTCAGACAGATGATTACATGAGCCTTGCCCAAATTGGAACAAACAAGGAGCAGTAATATGCTGAATTTGGTGACTACCTTGCCTAACTTGGTGTTCAGGATGTCGATGCTGTTTTCGCCCAGCTCGAGTCTCAGTTGAGCGATGAGCAAGTGCTTGAAGCCCTCAACGACCCATTCACCTACGAGCAACTGGCACAGCTAGCCGAGAATGATACAAACGGCGAAGAAAGTTTGGCGCAAACAAACTCATAGACAGCGACCGAGGGTCACGATAGAGAAGACTTTGGCAGCAATATTACAGACGTCCTCGGTTAGTTGAGCACAGACTAGCTCGAGGAAGTGACAGAAATCGCTAAAGGCATCAATGATGGGCTCACGCTAGCTCAGATACAAAGCATTGATAACTACCTGTTCTGATGTCTTTAGATGCTATGTGCGTGTCACTGAAAGTTTAAACGTAAGCTAGATTCCCATCTAGTGGTTTCAGTCAAATACATTTAGAAATCAGTCCGCTATTTGTATCATTTCAATAATAAAAACCAAGCCTTTATCAGAATATTTCACTCTG
>JAAEQF010000232.1 GCA_024231695.1 FCB group bacterium | reverse complement strand
TTTGCCGACGACGACAGCAGCGCAAAGACTGGTGGGCTCAGTCTCTGAGACTTCGAATCTTCCCTGGATGCCAGCAGATGTGACGGCCTCGGTAAGGGCACGGCCCTTATCGTCGTTACCGATGCAACCGAAGTAAGCAACGGAACCGGCAGGGTTGGAGTGCATTTGAGCGCGAGCAGAGTTGAGGGCAGAGCCACCTGGGGAGGTGAATTTGTCGGCGCGAGCCCAAATTTCGTCATAAATGGGCATCTGCTCGGGAGTGACAAGGGATGCCATGCCGAGCTCGAGGCTGTACTTAGTCATGACGGTTCTGTCATCGTCACTGACGGTAATATCGAAAACGGGGTTTCCGAAGTAGATCATATCGATGGTGTTAGCTTGTGCCATTTTGTCGCGTTGATTTGTAATTTGATTTTTATAAGCCTTTATTCAGAGCGAAAGGTCTTATTCCAGATTCGGAACATTTATGACTCGTATCCTACGTCAGCAATCAGATCCAC
>JAAEQF010000231.1 GCA_024231695.1 FCB group bacterium | reverse complement strand
GGATGATATCACTCGGGATGAGGCCTTGGCCATTTTGAATAAAGCCGAAGAGACCGGACTGGTGCATACGGTCAGCAATGTCATCGAGGGTGTCGGTTACGTCTGCAATTGTTGTGGCTGCTGCTGTGCCATCCTGAGGGGTATCACCGATTGGGGAATAGACAAATCGGTCGCTTTCGCCAATTATTTTGCCGAAGTCGATTCCGACCAGTGTGACAACTGCGGAACCTGTATTGAACGATGTCAGGTGGATGCTATCGCCGAAGCGGATGATGTCTCAGTGGTTGAGCGGGTCAAATGTATCGGTTGCGGGTTATGTGTCACCGGCTGTCCCAGTGGGGCGGTTAAATTATATCCCAAACCGGAAAATGAAATCATTCAGCCGCCCTTGAATTTCGCCGCGTGGGAATCCGAGCGGATCAAAAATCGTGGATTGGCCGGATAGGGTATTACTTTTTCGAGGCCCTGATCGAAAAGGTCATCGGTATTTCGTTCTTGCGCTCGGGGTAATAATACCAGTCGCCGTCCTTGACCATGGTCGGCCAGGCGTCATAAACGCAAAATGGAAATTCGTGTAAAAATTCAATGGTCAAACCGGCTTTAATCAAGGCGGTTACGACATCACCCATAGTCCAGCGCCAGCCGCGTTCTTCCTCGATAATGCAATCCTTGTCGCAATAATCACCGTCGTCTTTATAGACTTCCGGTTCCCGGCCCTGATTGAAGTAAGGTTCATGAACTTTCATGTCCTGATCGAACATGGTCAGGAGCGGGTGGATTTCAGCTATGTAAAAAACGCCGCCCTGTTTGACATAGCGGGCGATAATATCGGCCCAGTGATTGATATCGGCTATCCACCACAGAACGCCATAGGAAGTATATATGATGTCGAATTTATCGTCCAGATGATCGGGCAGGTCGAACAGGTCGCAACGAATAAAGCGAGCATCGAGGCCGGTTTTTTCTTTTAATTCATTGGCCCGGTCAATTGACTTATCGGAGATGTCAACCCCGGTGACGGTTGCACCGCGACGGGCCCAGGACAGGGTGTCCAGTCCGAAATGGCATTGCAGATGAAGCAGGCTTTTGCCGGTGACATCGCCCATTTCCTCCAGTTCCAGCGGGTGCAGGGAACAGCGACCTTCCAGAAATTCTTTCACATGATAGTCAGGATGTTTAAAATGGGCCTCGGTGCGGATGTTCCATCCTTCACGGTTTAATTCGTGATGTTTATTCATGGTCGGTCTCCGCTGAATTAGGTGGTTACTTGTGTGATCTTAGAATAACAAAAAGTCCGATTATGAAAAAGACGATATTGATTGACCAGGCGGCCAGATCGGGTGGAAGTTTGCCGCTATATCCCAGCGATTGAGTGACTTTAAAAACCACAAAATATAGCAGGGACACACCCGAAGCTATGGCAAAGGACATGGCTACGCCGCTGCGTTTCGGATTTGAAGCCAGGGGAATACAGATGAACATGACGATAAAGCTGGTGAAGGGGAAAGACAGTTTTATTTTCAGGTCAACCGTTTCGCGGGTGTAGGTGGCTCCGGTTTTCTTGAGCACCTGAATATAACCGGCCAGTTCCCGATACCCCATATCTTCCGGTTTACCTCGGTACTTTTCAAACTCTTCCGGTTTCTCTCGGCAGTTTTTCAGGATCAGGGAATCGAATTGGATGAAAGTTTCGGCGGAATTGGTGAAGTCGCGTTTTGCGCCATCATAAATAATCCAGAATCCCTGGTCATAACGCATTCTTTCACCTCGATACGATTCACGCAGGGAATCGTTCTCGAAACGTTGAACGAGACAATTCTTGGCTTCGCCTCGTTTGGGGCGGAAGATTTCAAAATGATAAATATACCCGCCCTCGCCCTGCTTGGATAAGTTATAGAGCACCGAACTACGGCGGTCCCGTTTAGGATCAACCGTACCGTGTTTAATACGGTTTCGTTCTTTGGTGGCCAGCGGCAGGATTTCTTCGTTGAAGTAAATATTGCCCAGAGAAAGGAAAAAGGTGAAGACCAATAATGGCCAGGCGATGCGGTAAAGCGAGACGCCGGCCGATTTCATGGCCATGATTTCGTTGTTTCGCGCCAGTAGTCCGATGGAAAAAAGTCCGGCTAGAAGCACCGCTGCCGGAATGGTTATTTTATAAATCCAAGGCAGGAAATAGATATAGTATTTGATGACCTCTTTGGTCGAGGCGGCATTGTCCACTATCTCTTCAAGGTTTTCCACCAGATCGACGACCAGGGCCACGAGCATAATCGCACCCACGGCCAGAAACAAAGACAGAATGAAACGAGTTAACAGATATCGGTCGATAGTTTTGATCACGCCGGGCCTCGATGTTTGGTGAACTTGACCGCCGTCCAGATCGATTTTTCGGTGGAGACGATATAGATCAGGTATAAACCGACAACACCAATGAGAACATTGGCTGCCCACATGGCCCAGAACGGGGTCACCAAGCCGCGGTCGGCCAGATCCTCACCTCCGATAAGAAAGGCCCAATAAATGATGAAAAGTCCCAGAGATACGCCGATACTTATTCCCATTCCGCCTTTGCGGGCGAGAATGCCCAGGGGTGCGCCAATCAGCACAAAGACGATACAGGCTGCCGGGAGCGAGTATTTTTTGTAAATTTCCACGTTATAGGAATTTACCAGTTTCTCCTGGGTAGCGATACCGGAAACCTCACGGGCCAGTATGCGCGAATTGGCTTCGACATCTTTGGCCAGATGATCCAGAGCGATATTATCGGGGGCCAGACTGTCCGATGAGAGTGGCAGGGTATCTGAAAATATCCGGGTTAGCCGCCGGTCGGCCAGGTCTATTATTTTTTCCGTATAGGGGACGATACCGGTTTCCCATTGGGTAACATCGGTCATCATCTGAGCCGAGGATTTCTCACGGTCGGTACGAAAACCATCGGAAGACTCTCGAAAATCTTTGGAAACCTCGCTGACTATAATCCGCTGAGTTTTGAAAGCCAGCCTTCTGTATTTGGTTGGATCGTCTTTGTCGTATTCGTGAATCTCGCCGTTACGCAGGTCGAAAATCAGGTCGCGGCCGTCATTGGAAAAGGTCAGTTTACCATCTTGGGCGACAATCGTCCGGGGTGATTCGCGCTTTTGGCCCAGTTCGAGAATTTTAACTCCGGTCAAATCGGATGTCAGATGATCGACTTTGTCGATGAGGATGATGTAGCCGCTGATGTCGGTAACGAAAGCGCCGCCGCGTATTTGCAGAGTCGGGCGCATGCGACGGATATCCTGCATCAAAACGCGGGCGCGATGATTGAGATCAGGTAAAACCTCGTTGTTGAAATACAAAAGGCCATAGGCAATAAAACCGGAAGCAATGATGACCGGGAAGATGAGTCGCAGGATGGGGATACCGGAAGCTTTGACGGCCGTGACCTCGAAATCGGAGGTCAACCGCCCGAAGGCCATAAGTGTCGCCACCAGAACAGCCATCGGTACCGACAGCGCGATCATCCAGCCGATTTGGTATAGAAAAACTTTCAGGATCACCAGCGTCGGCAATTCCTTGCCGACCACCATATCGACCAGATGGGGAATAAAGTCGATAATCAGAATAAAGGTGATGATGATGAATGAAAACACAAACGGCCCGATATGTTCTCGTAGAACATATCGGGAGAGGATGTTTCTGAGGTCGAAAATCTTCAGAAAACTGATTATCGTCAGACCCAAGCCGCCCGATTTTTCTGTTTTTGCCGTTTCCATTGTCCTGTGAATATATACCCCCCAACTATCAGAGTAAAGCAAATTAAGTTTGGCGTGGAATCGAGTTGAGTGGCTTTCATCGGGTGGGGGAGATAATAGAACAGGCTACATTTGTCCTGAATAAGAAACAGGCCAAACGGGCTTGACAGTAAGCCGATATTTATTAATATAGAGTCATAATTATGAAAGAACTATTTGTAAAAGATCTTCGGCCGGGCGAAAAAGTCACCGAATATTTTGCCCTGCGCAAAGCGACTCTTATGGAGAAGGACGGCCGCTACCGGCTGTCTATCGAATTGGGTGATTCCACCGGGCGGATAGGGGGAGTGCTCTGGGACGAGGCCAAAGAGACGGCGCCACTCATGACTCCCGGTAAAATCGTTCGCGTTCGTGGTTTTATCAGCACCTATCGGGACAGTCTGCAGATTCGGATTGACCGCATCCGGACAGCCAAAGAGGATGAATACGATCTGGGCGACTATTTCCGAAAAGCTTCAAAGAGCCCCGATGAGTTGTCGGCTTCGCTTGATACCATGATTGAGAAAGTCGAAAACAGCTATTTGAAAAAATTGCTGGCATCGGTTTTCGGCGACGAGGCTATGCGCGACAAGTATCTCAAGTCGCCCGCGGCCAAGCTATTGCACCATGATACAATCGGGGGACTGGCCGAGCATTCGCTTTCAATGTGCGAGGTGGTCGTCCGGCTGGCCGATCATTATCCCAAGCTTGACCGCGACCTGCTGATTTGCGGGGCGCTGTTTCATGATATCGGTAAAATCTGGGAATATGAAGTCGCAGCTTCGATTGATTTCACCGATGCCGGACGGTTGGTCGGGCATATCAATCAGGGCGACGAATATATCACCGGCCTGGCCGATGAGATCGAATTCTTTCCTGATGAGCTGTTGACTCATCTTCGGCATTTGATCGTCTCGCATCAGGGGGAGAAGGCCAAAGGTTCGCCGGTGGTACCGCAGACGCCGGAGGCGGTTTTTTTGCACGCTGTCGATGAAATGGACGCAAATATGGGCGCGGTAGAGAAAATTCGCGATCGTACTGGCAATTCAGGCTGGTCGGAATACAGCCGGATAAAGGAACGATTCTTTTTCTTCGGTTACAAAGATGAACCGCCCGAGGAAAAGCCGTCTGAGTCTTCGCCTGATGACGATATCCCTGATGACGCCAGCGGCCAAAAGAAGTTGTTGTAGGGTCAAGCCCTGACACACCCTATATTGGGAGTAGTATAATTGAATGATGTATTTACACGCCTATTAATTCCGATTGCAATATATATAACGATTTTCATATACCGGTTTATCATTTACCTACTCAATCCTGATAAAACGGGGATTGATTATTGGATTGTGGGATACTGGTTCGACAAAAAGCGAAGGTTTATATGGAAGTTGGGAATTCTCGGTTTGAATATATTACCATTAGAACTAATTTTTTGGATACCCCAATTGTCTGTATGAGGAATAAGTTCTGTCAGGTCTTGGACGTTTGAGGGGCGTCAGGTCACACCCGCCTTTGGCGGGCAAGACCCGACGCAACTTGGGTCGTTCCTGCAGGTCTTGGCTCGCCGCAGGCGAGGTGTGACCTGCGGGGTTTGTCAACTAATATCTTTTTAAATCGAATCCTTCCGGATATTTATCACTCCTTTTCTATCGGTGAAATAATCTACCGCACTTGACCATTTCCAATCCTCAGGATTTGCAACCAGCTTTCCCTTAACCGGATTGTTATGGATATATTCGAGTTTGGTGCGTAGAATGTTTTCGGAATATATGACAACTCTGTCAAATCTGGGATTCCAAATTTGCTTATTCTGAATCTTTAAATCCTTGGCTATCTTTTGGGCAACATATTTCTTGAAATCTCGCATGAACCCAGAAAGATATTTTCCGTTAATGGCCAATAATAAATGGATATGACTCGGCATGAAGACATATCCAATAATCGCGGCCTTGTATTTTTGTGTACAGAAATTTAGTGAATCGGCTAATGCCTGATAAAATCCTTTGATGTTACCCAATTCGGTCCAGTCTTTGAATGTTGTTGTCACGAAGAAGAAATCGCCATGTTGTTGTTGTAGGAATCGGAGTCCCATACTTTAAACTAAGCGTCAGGTCACACTTTTGGCAAGCCAAAAGCAAGACCTGCCGCAACTTGTGACACTGGCCAAATTGCATCGTTGTAAAGGCAGTATTTTTCAGAAAAGCGTCAGGTCACAATCCTACTCCAGGGCATTCGCCCTTTCAACGGATCAAGACCCGACGCAACTTTCAGATTGCCTGATGGTGAAGCGTCTACCATCATTTAGTTACACAATCTAACCGTTCCCGCAGGTCTTGGCTCGCCGAAGGCGAGGTGTGACCTGCGGGGATAAGACGATACAATCACGTCCATAGAGCAGACAAAAAAATCCCCGCGTCCTTGATGCGAACGCGGGGATTCTCTTGAAAGCATTAAAGCCACTAACCAATTTGTCAGTTGCCGCCGGTGCCTCCTGTACCCGTGGAGGTTGAGCTGGAGGGTATTACTCTAATTGGTAACCGTGATGGTTGCCCGGGTATCGGTTGAGTGGGCGCTATAGTGGGCGGTTGACTTCCGCTCTGCATCAGCGCCTGAGCCGACCGGATAACATTGTTGGCCATTTCATTGTCGTTGTGATAGCGTTTGAATTCCTTGGCCACGCGAAGCATGTCCGCCGGGCGACGTTGATCGGCATAGAGGGTCAGAAGCGATCGGAAAGTGGTCTCCTTGTCGGGATTCATCTTCCAGGCCAAATCGAGATAATCCTCGGCTTTCATTTGGTCGCCGAGTGCGAAATAGGCCATCCCCAGGAACTGAAGGAAGAAAATATTGTCCGGGTTCATGTTCAGATAGCCGTGCAGGTAGGTTTTGAGTTCCTCCTCGATTTCCGTAACCCTAATCGAATCGCCTCGACGCAGATACATATCCCGCTGGGTCAATCGACTGCGCCAGTAGGTCGGTACCTTCTCACAGAGGAGATCGAGCAGGGAGTCGGCCCTGGCCGTGTCGCCTGTGCCCATGACATAGTTCTGGTAATCGAGCATTTTTTCCGGATAGGACAATGAAATTCCGGACGAGTTTTCATCCTGAGACACCAGCGTATCGTCGAGATTGCGGTATTTGTAGATTTCGAAAAAGAGGCTGTCGGTTCGTTGTTCGTTGTAGGCCAGATGAGCCATATCGGTAGTCAGGTGTAAGACCAGACCTTCGCGGTAACACCGATTCAACAATTGCAACGGTGAATTGCGCACTTCGCCCGAGGCCGACGAGAAATAGATCGGATATTTCCATTTGTTAGTCAGGATAATATCATCGAGCATCATCGCCGCCACTTTGACCAGCTTGCCATCCAAGGGCATCGGGATCAACCAGGCCTGGCGGTTGCGGGCCACGTCGCGGAACGGTTTTATCGGTTTGGAAATGACCGTGCCGTCGCGCATGGTGAACGGTTCCCACAGAATCTGATCGTTGTCGAGCGATATGGGAACGTTTTGAATATTTTTTAACTGCCAGACATACCAATCAGTGTTGAGCAACGAGAAGTTGACCACGCGGACATCTTTGCGTAGATTATAGATCTCCTGTACGCACCATAAGGGGAAAGTGTCGTTGTCGCCGGATGTGAAGAGAATGGCGTCCTTGTCACAGGAATTGAGTAGATTGTAAGCGTAGTCGTAGGCCAGATAGTTGTTGGATCGGTCGCAGGAGTGAAAATTGGCCTTGAGCGGAATCAATGGCGTCAAAATCAGAAGAAGTGAGGCCAAGACGGCTGCCTTGTTGGTTCCTTCGCCCAGTTTCTTCGTTCCCTTGCGGATGAATTCCATTATGGCGCCCATGCCGAGGCCGATGGCCAAACCGAAAATGACAAAGGCCGGAGTAAAGAAGTAGTATCTTTTGCGTACTTCCTGATAGGCATCGCCGGAGGCCGCGTTAAACCTGGTGCCGTCGGCGAAATTCATATATAAGACCAGACCCACCGAGCCCAGGAGCAGGAAGATTGCGAATATCGGCCCCCACCTCGGATTTTTATAAGCCATTGTGCCCAGACCCAAAGTACCGATGATTAAGAACACGATCAGGAATTTTTCATGAGAGTACTGATCTTTGAATATCCGCCAGAAACCCATGCGAGCATGATCGCCGAATTGATTGGACCAGTCTCCGCGACGGACGAACATCCGTTCGGTCATCGACATTGATCCATACTGTTTACGGTCGAGGAAATTGACAAAAGTGCGATAATCGCGGGACGGAGTATTTTCGTTGATCATCGGGTGGTTGGAGGAGCGTACGGGAATATAAGTATGCACTGAATACCCGATTAACCCGATGACCATCATGGTTGCTGCCAACCGCCAGAGTGAATCTCGTTTGATGAAAAAGACCACCAGAGTAACTGTCAGCCAACCCAAAGTTCCATATAGGAACGGTTTGAAACCGACCATGATCAGCGACATGGAAGCAAAAGAAATCAGAATCGGCCAGTATATTTTATCGCGGAGAACGAAGGCCATTACCGCGAAGAGCAGGGCACTGAGTCCCAGGAAAATCTTGTAGTTGGAATAGGCCCCGGAAAGAATAACTATTAAGATCAGTTCGACAACAAAAAAGCCGGCCACCATAGCCCAGTCAAATTTGGTGGCGTTTTCCCGGAGACAGAAAAAGATGGTCACGATCGGCACAACCAGGAAAACAGTCAGATGAACGCCGACCGAAAGCATGGCCAGGAAGGCAACCAGCAGGATAATTCGCCTGCCGGAGGGGTCGTAGCGGTGATCGAACCATTTCAGGGCCAGCCAGAAAATGGCCAGCACCAACATTATAGCCATAGCGCGTGGTTCGGTTTCGACCGAGTTGGTCCAGTTGGCGCGGGAAAAGGCAACGAACAGGGCGCCGATGAACCCGGAGGCATAGGCTATATAGCGTCCCAGTTTAAAACTATCGGGCGTTTTATACCAGCTGGAGACCATTCTGACGATAATCAGATAGGCAAACAGGGCCGTAAACGTGGAACAGACGGCCGACATCATGTTGATCCTATAGGCGACGTCGGCGCCGATCGGCAACAGATCGAAAAATCTTCCGATCAGGACAAATAGTGGTGTGCCCGGCGGGTGAGGGTTTCCGAGAATATGTGCGCTGGCAATAAATTCGCCGCAATCCCAGTAACTTAGAGTGGGAGCTACAGTTAAGCGATAGACAAAGAAGCTGATCAGGGTGGTTATTCCGGCGATTATGGCATTGACTTTGTCAAAACCGCCAGTTAATCCTTTGGTGAGCTGATCCACATTGGCCTCCTAAAGTATGGCAATTCCTGCGTCGATACTTATACAGTGAGTGGCGACGATTTCTCCACGGATAAGTTCTGTAAATATATGTTTTCGTTGGCATTACACAAGCTTTTTTGACTTGAATTTGAGTAGGTTTTTTAAACCCCGGAGGTTTTACATGTTGTTCTGGAGCGCTGTCTTATTTGTCCTTGGCGTCGCCGCCTTTATGGATTCCTTATTCAATTATGGCGAAATATTTCGCCAGATCAATTCCGTTTTCTTTTTGCTGATTTCGCTGGCCGTCCTGATTCGGACGACGACCAAAATCAAGGAAGCCAAGATGGAAGGATATATCAAGCGGGTTGGCGATTTGGAAAGAAAGGTCAACGACATGAACCGCACGGTGGAAAATACACCCTTCTAAAAATTATCCAGGGCAATATCAGGCCGTTTTCGCTTATGCGAAAGCGGCCTTTTCTTATATTTGTTTTGTCTCAATTTCTCGGCGGAGTAATTCGCGAATTTCGGCGGCGAACGGGTATGAGCCGTATTTTTCCAAAAGGTCGCGATACAAATTCTTTGCTTCTTGCCTGGTGTTATCATCGGTCCAAAGCAAATCGGCTTTCAATTTCAATCCCAGCGGCATATAATACGACTGCGGGTAATTTGCGGCCAGACTGTCAACGGCGGCAATAGTTTCCTGCCTTCGATCCTGATTACGATATAGGTTGGCCAGATGGTAGTACGATAGGGGGGCCAGAGTTGGGATTTCCACTCGGCATATTTTACGGAGATAATATTCCAGTGAATCGTTTTCACCCACGTGGTGAAAATATTCGGCCGAGGAAAAAAGGTCCATCTGGTCGGGATATTGATCGGCGGTTTCGTCGATTATCAGGGTAAATTGAATGGCGTCATTGACGTACAATCCGCGCGGGTGGCTGTTCATCATTCGCCGGAGGCGGGTGACGGCTTCCTTGAAATTGCCCGTAAACATGAAAATCCTGGCCAGGGCAAATTCGACGGCTTCCAGTTTATCGTCTTTCAACCGGCCATCCAGAAGCGATTCATACTTGACTATGGCCGAATCGAACCTGCGTTCTCCGACGTAAATATCGGCCAGGGCCGAGGTCGCTTCATCACTCTGGCGCGTGCCGGGCCGATCTTTTAAAATTATCTGGAAATTGATCCTGGCTTGAGCGGGCTTATTCATATGGTTTTTGTACAGCAGGCCGGATCGAAGCAGAGCCTCGTACCGGTCACCGAAGCGGGAAGAGTCCTCCAAAACGGCCGTGTACAGGTTTTCGGCCGGGTTGAATTGATTAGTTTTGATATAGGCCTCGGCCAGCTCCAAACGGGCCAAGCTACGAAAAGCAGATTGGGGATGAGCAGTCAGGAGATATTCACCTGCTTTGATTTTATAGTCATTATGCCCTCGTCGTCCGCATTCCCGCATAAAGTGGATTAATTCGCCGCCCGATTTGTTTTGCAGACTGTCCTGTCGCCGATAAAACGCGAAAGCTTCGTCATAGCCATCCCGTTCCATCAAAGCCATTCCGTAAATACTCAAAAGGGCTCGGTTGTTGGGTCGGTCATCGATTTTTTTAGCGAGTATAGCCAGGACCGTATCGACCGAATTCTGGAATTTTATCAGGTCGCTGATTTTCTTTTCACCTGCCGCTACCACAGTCGAGTCCTTCTCGAGACAGGTCAGATATTCCAGAGTGGCCGGACCGAACTCCTGCATAGCGGCCAAGGCGTCACCCATGTGAAGGGCCATAAGACTTGGATTACCGTAACGGATTCGGGCTGAATCGATGAAAATTTTCTCCCGCCGGTATTGGCCGAATAGATGATATTTTTCGGCAATCGGTCCGAGGGTTTGTTTCTGCTTGTCCCAGATATTGAGGGCCCGGTAAAAGTAAACCTCAGCCGAGTCGATATCGCCGGACAACAAGTGGATATGACCGAAATTTTCCAAGAACTGAAAATCGGGTGTTTGCTGAGTCATTTGCCGTCGATACAGTGCGATCAGTTTGTCATATTGTTTTTCCTGTTCGTAGCAGACGGCCAGAAGCTCCATCACGTTTTTATCTTCGGGCGAATTTTCAAGATGATATTCGAGAACGACGGTGGCTCCATTATAATTGCCCATGCGAATCATCCAGATCGCCTTGTCGATCCCCGGAGTCTTGATCTCCACTACTGTTCGTCGAGGGGCCGGCCGATCCGTTTCATCGGCCAAGACTGTCATGGATGATAAGAGCACAATCCCGACGATCAGTGACACTAAATATTTATTTGCGATTTTCGGTGCTCTGATTGAGATTGGAGATAGCTTTGAAATAAGCCTTGATCTGCTGTTCATACTGTCTCGGGTATCCCTCCTGAAGGTAACGGTTGAGCCTGTCCTGCAGGGTTTCAGTTATGCGTCCATCCTCGTTTTCCAACGCTCCGGGTGAAGCCCGCAAAATGTCGTCGGCCGTGGCCGCTTTGCGTTCCCGTGCGAAATCGCGTCGTGTCAGCGATTTCTGCATGTCGAGCATGCGCGAATAGATGCGCAGCTGCCGGTCCTGAAGTTCCTGCCCGGCCCGGCCCTCTTCCAGCATTTCCTCAATCTTTTTCACTTCATCCGAAAGAGCATCCAGACGACCCAATACTTCCCGCCGACTGCCGAATTCCTTTTGTAAATCCTCGATCGATTTGCGTACCGTGCCCTGTTCGCCAGCCAATCTTTTCATTGCCTGACGCTGGCTCTCGCTCAAATTCTGACCAGGTTTGGGGCAATTGGCCTGCGTTTGCTGGTTGATCTGTTTTTGCTGTTGAGACATGGATTGCATCTTCTGGCCCGGTTTATTACAGGACCCGCCTTTGTTGCATTGTTTCTGTTCCTGCATGCCCTCGAGCAGCCGAACGGCGCTGCGATTGAGATTATACATAGCATCGCGTTGATCGTTTTGCGAGGCGCGACTGCGGCGGTTGCTTAAATTATTGCAGGCCGAATTCATATTCTGCCGGCTTTGATTGAGATAATTTTTAATCTCGGCGGCCAGAAAAGGCGACTGTTGAGAAAGCTGGTTGATGCGTTGAGATAATCCGGCAGCGGCCTCACGCAGCAACTGCTGTTCGCCGGCCATCTGCGACATGGATTCCTGATCCGATCGTCCGTTTTGACACTTGCCGAGTAGATCTTCTTGTTTTTGCGAAAGATAATTGGCATCGTCCAAAGCGTTGCGCATTTGATCGGCCAGTGCTTTCCCTTCCTCCTTAGCCGTTTCTTCGATGATCCGGCGCATTTCGTTGACCATGGCGTCAAGTTTCTCAGAAGCCGCGTCACCGTGTACCAAAGCCTTCGTTTGTTCGCCCTGATTCAATTCCTCTTCCATCGGCAGCATATCATCGGCCGCCCGGTTTTCCTCGACGACCGCGGAGAAGCGATGATGAGGTTCGGAATCGCTGTAAGGCGAATCGACTAATAGTTCGCGCAGCCTTCCGGCTTCCTCTTTAAGCACCGCCAGCTGCTTTTGCAGTTGAGTCTCCCGCCTGGACAAACGGGAGAAGTCATCGTCGGCTTCGGCTTCCTCGGTATCGACGTTGACCCGGTTTTGCTCCAGGAGTATTTCTTCAGCCATTTTCAACATGGCCGCCATTTTTTGCTGAATCTGCATCCGTTTGAGCAGTTCGATGGACCTCTCCATCCGGTCGAGCATTTCATCCTGTGAAAGCTGGAAATCCTTGAGCGCTTCGTCAATCTCATCCTGATCCATATTTTCCAGCGCTTCCTGCAGTTTCTTCATTGCCTCTTTCATCTCCGGCGTGGCCACTTCGGCAAACAGCTTCTGCAATTCGTTCAATTTCTGGAGTAATTGTTCGGACAGAAGGTTGTTTTTTTCCATATCCTCAATCGACTTCTCCATCTCCTGCGCCATTTCCTCAAGGCGTTCGGCGGTCTGGTTCTGTTTTTCGAGGATATTTTCCAGCTCTTTTTTATTCTGCCAATCAAGGTCTTCCGAGGCTCTTATTTGTTCGGCCAGTTGCTGTAATTTTTGGGCCATGTCTTTCTGTTCGCGGAGCATCCGTTCCGATTCGCGAACGCGCCCTTCCTGATCCGACTCGCTCTGCCTGACGATTTCATCAATCGATGGCAGGCGGGCGGCATAGACGCGAGTGCTACTTATTTTTGGCCCGGAGATACGGTCGTTGTCGGCCAATTCAAAATGGTAGAGGATATAATCGGAGGGCAGGAGGTTGAACATATCCAGATCCCAGTTGAAACTGACCTCACCCTCGGTTTCGATCCGGTCGGAATAATTGATGATGGCCACGTTCTCACCGCCTTTGCGGCCGCCGGAAACGATTTCATATTTGAGGGCCAGTGAACTGAATCCGAAATCATCAAAAATATGCACGCGGAAAGGAATCATCATTGTTTCGTCGAGGTTTAGGTCGAATCCGGGATAGAGAACGCTTACGGTCGGAAATTCATCGGGGACAGCCGTGACCGAATATTCAATCGGATCGGGATTTTCTTCGCCGTTGCGGTCGAGTAGTTTGATGTAATAGTCGAAATCGTCCTCAATCGTAAAAGTGACTCTGCCGCTTTGCCCGGCAAAATCGATTTTCCGGCGCAGAGTATCATCGACGATTATGTGAGCTTCGTCGATATCCCTATTGGCCTCGATTTCAAATATAACTCGGCTGCCGATCAGGGCGGCGAATGATCCGTTGTTTTCATCGAGGGTCAGCGGGTCCAGACGGGTATAGGCGGGATAGCTGATCGATACTTTCAGATTAGCCACGCGCGGCCGTTCGACGACATTGAGAGCATAGGTTTCGGAGCGGATATCCCCGGCGACGATATAATAGTCGAGGGATCGACGTACCTGACGCAAAGTCAGGGCAAATGGCACGGTATCGTTCGCGGTTGATGTAAAACCATTGCCGGTGGCGATGGTAATCTCTTCCGACTGCCAGCGGCCTTCGGAAAAGCGATAAAATATTTCCACTCGATCGGGGAATCCTGAACCAAGCAGTTCTCCGCCGATGGCAATGTCGGAATATTTGACGCATTCACTGTTTCCCGGTACTACGGTCAGGGAAAAGCCGGGGGGCGGGGCGATCAGTGTGGTCGGCTGAGAATAGACATCGATGGCGTTGGTAAATATACCGGGGGCGACCAGTCCGATGAGTACGGCCGGGACGGCCACAGCCAATGCCGATTTGAGTTTACCATATAATGGATAGCCGGAAACGATTTCATTGAAATCGATACCCCTGGTCATCTCTGACGCCTGACGGCCGGTCATCTCGATTAGAAGCGGAGAAAAGTTGGTCTGGCTGAAATCGAATTTGCTGAACTGTAAAGCGGCGACAAGACGGCCTTTGAGTTCCGGATGGTTTTTTTCGACTCGCAAAGCGGCTGAGATAACGCCCTTTTCGGAACGGATCGGCTTTATTCCGAACAGATAAACTGCCAGCAGAACAGAGGCGATACTAACGATCAATAAAAAGAGTTTGAGCGGGACCGGGATGACAAAAAGAGCCGCTATCGAGGATAGAATCATGGCCAGTACGGCCGCAGTGGAAATCAGGGCGACAAGAGCCGCGGTCGATAAAACCAGCCGCCGCCGAAACATTGCGCCCCGGAGTCTTTTTTCCAGTTGTTGCAGTTCTTCCATAACAAACCTCGGTAGGACGAGACTTTGTCTATTATACGGCAGACGACGGCCACAAGTTTAGAAAGCCATTGAATATGAGACGATATTCAGCCCCATTTTAAGGGCTTCCTGCCTTTTTTCGGGCGGGTCATTGTGGACATGAGCGTCCTCCCAGCCATCGCCGATGTCTGATTCATGCAGGTAAAAGACGACCAGCCGTCCATCGATGTGAATCCCCCAGCCAGTGGCAGGCTGCTTGTCGTGCTCGTGGATTTTGGGCGGGCCGTTGGGAAAGTCGTAAAAACTGTGGTAGATCGGATGATCATAAGGAATTTCCTGCAGGGGCTTTTGCGGGAATAGGCCGGCCAGAACCTGACGCACCGATTTGTCCATGCCGTAGGAATCGTTGATAAACAGAAATCCGCCGGCTACCAAGTATTGGCGCAGGCGTTCGTTTTCGGCTTCGCTGAATTTAATTGTCCCGTGTCCAGTGGCAAATAGAAATGGGTGAGAAAACAGGTTTTCGTCGGCAATCTCAATTCGCTTTTCCTCCAGATCAACCGGCCAGTCTGTTTTCATTTTAATAAATTCGAGCAGATTGGGCACCGCCGAATTACCCCAATACCAATCTCCACCGCCACTATAATGCAGTCGGGCGACCGAGACAGCCAATGGGTTTTCCTGCCGGGTTGCCTGTTCAACCTGAGGATTCAGGGCTATCGGCATCCTCACCGGTTCACCCGTCTGGGCGATAATCCATGAGGCCGTCAGACTCAAAAATATGCAAGTAATCAGCGTACGCATCGTCGTTCCTGTAATTATACCATATTTTCGGCCGTTTGGCGAAAAAAAGGTCCGATTCTCCGGTTAAAAAACAGGTCCGACGCGATTTTTTATTTTGCATGCCATTTTGTGTTGCCGTTACTTTAACTTGATATTCTCCATTTTGCGTATGGATTATATATTGCATAGTTTGACACCGGACGAGGCGAAAATCAGGAATTATGGGAAAATATAATCAGGGAGGTCCAAGATGCCGTTAGCATCATTGATCGAGATGTATGAGAAGGCCAATGCTGAGAAGTATGCCATACCGCAGTTCAATGTCAATAATCTCGAATTTATTCAGGCGGCGATTGAGGTCGCTGAAGAGAAGAAAGCGCCGATAATTCTGGCCGCATCAACCTCGGCTATCAAATACGCCGGGATAGAATATATGATGGCCATGGTCAGGGCCGGAGCCGCCGGCGTTTCGGTGCCGATCGCCATGCATCTCGACCACGGAGCCACTACGGCCGACGCCAAGATGTGTATCGATGCCGGGTTCACCTCGGTCATGATCGATGCTTCCAAAGAGGATTTCTCCGTTAATATCAGCACTACCAAGGAAGTTGTCGAAATGTCCAAGGCTGGCGGTATTTGCGTCGAGGCCGAACTGGGTCGTCTGGGTGGAATTGAAGACGAAGTCGTCGTCGATGAAAAAGATGCTTTCCTGACTGATCCGGGGCAGGCCGAGGAATTTGTCCGCGAGTCCGGTTGTCATGCTCTGGCGGTGGCCGTCGGCACCAGTCACGGAGCCTATAAGTTCAAGCACAAAGCCGAACTGGCCATGGACCGTATCACTGAAATCAAAGACCGCACCAAAATCGCCCTGGTTCTGCACGGCGCCAGCGGCGTGGGGCAGGAGCTTCTGGACAAGGCGATCAAATATGGCGCGGAACTTCCGGGAGCCAAAGGCGTGCCGGACGAGGCCTATCATGACGCCGTCGCTCGCGGGATTAACAAAATTAATATCGATACCGATCTGCGGTTGGCGTTCATGGGTGCGATTCGGGAGTATTTTACCGAAAATCCCAGTCAGTTCGATCCGCGCAAATACCTGGCGGCGGGCAAGCAGGCGGTGATGGTCCAGATGCGTAACAAAATCGACCTGTTCGGCTGCGCCGGCAAGGGGTGACATTGTCACTTCTTGGCTTGCGCGTGGATGATCTGAGCCTGTGCTTGAAAGCCCAAATATAGCGTAGGGCGGAAGTTTCCGACTTCCGCCCTATGACTCGCATGCACGGCCCGGTGTTAGTTTTTGTGTAATAGTTGGTAGGTCAGGAGCCCTGCCGAGGGACGAAGTCCCGAGGGCGCAACGCGCGCTCCTGACAAATTTTAATCTTTATATGATTGACTTCTAATTATAAACTAATGACATTACAGCATGTCTCGATTAAGAAGATATCCGTTGCCGGGACATGCGTATTTCATTACCAATGTGACCTACTTGCGGAAACGCATTCTCCTGGACCATGTGGATATGCTCATGCAATCATTCAAGGACATTGAGCACCGTTGCCGTTATGATAAGATCGCCTGGGTAATTCTGCCGGATCATTTTCATGTTATCATTGATCCCCTGGAGCAGGATATTTCAAACATCCTACAACGTGTAAAGATGAGTTTTGGTTCATTGTATCGAAAGCATGTACACATTAAATCCGGAAGAATATGGCAGCATCATTTTTGGGATCATATTATTCGGAATAATGATGACATGAACCGCCACATCGATTATATACATTATAATCCGGTGAAGCATGGTTACGTGGAAA
The DNA here is from genome assembly GCA_024231695.1 of FCB group bacterium. GTDB lineage: Bacteria > Zixibacteria > MSB-5A5 > GN15 > JAAZOE01 > JAAEQF01. The sequence continues at coordinate 15,684 of JAAEQF010000231.1, read as the reverse complement.
AACCGTTTGACTGGGAATACTCGTCGATTCAATCATTTGACGGATGTTATCAACCGGATTGGGGCATGAGGGAGCAATTCAAGTATGATGATGGGCAGTTCGGTGAATAAGATGTTGTCAGGAGCGCAGGGCTCCTGACCTACCTGCTGAGTATAATAAAGAAGGTAAGGAGTAGATAAGATGAAACTCTCTATTTGCATTCTTTCTGCGGTTGTATGCTTCTTGATCGGATTTATATCTAGCAAGTATGTTAATAAGGAATCAACGGATAAGATTTTTCACTTGAGGGAACAAATATCCTTATTCCAAGACGGTAACAAGGTTGGTGAATTATACCCAGGTGCTGTTTTAAGTGATGCTGGCTCAATGGATGAAGGATTTTTAAAGGCAATCCTTTTAATGAACTATTACGAGAAGCCGGATTCGTTAAAATACTATATAATTAAAAACAGTAATCACATAAATCCCCAAATGCCGTGCTGGAATAGTAAAGATGTTCAACCGATTAATAGTAAAGATTAATATAATCAACGAAGTCGAACAGAAAATAATAAATCGGCAGAAGTTTGGGACTTCTGCCCTACTCACTATCGCCAGAATGAACTGGGTTTTGAGAAACGGAAACAGGCAAGCATGTTTTTTGTTGGGTAACGAGAAAGCACACCATTCATAATAATTTATATAAAGCATTCAAAGTGTATTATGTGGTTTAACTTTGTCGCCTATGTAATAGCTTGACTTTTTTTCTCACTTGCGTTATTATATATTAACATCGCAGACCACACATCATTGACTGACAACTCGGAAAATATATTATTGCAGGGAGGTAGCTATGAGGCGGTTAGTTATAGTTGCGCCAGTGTTTTTACTTCTAATCTTCGCCGGAATTGTCAATGCTCAGGATATTCGCTGTGATGGTCGAAGTTGCGGCGGTACCGGAATAGTCAGCTATGACGGCATTGTAAGGGATTTTGTTTATCGCGTAACGACCGGGGCTGTTCCTCAGAATCCGGATACGATTTTTATCGGGACCCACGATACCTATCTCAGTCACTATTCGGATATTTGTCACCCGGCCGGGTGGACATATACAATAATTCCCGGCACGAGGCCGGATCACAGCGGCCCCACTCCACACGGTTCAGTTTCGCCTGGGCCAACAGATGACTGTTCCTATACATTTATTTTTTATAATATCAGCGGGGCGCCACTTTCATCAACATCAGCCGACTTTGGTTTCAATTATGACGGTTATCCCCATGATGTGGACTGGACGGTAGCTGCTTTTCCTTCGGTTTCGGCCGACTGGAGTGCTCCGGTGGGAATGGGAGCCGGGCCGGTGCATGGCCCGCGCTGCGACACGCTATGTGAATCGGGGCTGGTACATGGTTGGTTTCAGCCGGCGGGAATATCCGATAAATTCGATGCTACCGTGCCGGAACCGTCATCACCCAGTGTTGATTTGTTGATTGAGATGGGCAATATCAGTGCTGGAGCTGATCCGTTTTTTGATTCCAACACAATGGATCGTTGTTTCGGCCATACGTTTACCGGTTGGGACGCTCACTGCTGTATCGTCAGCGCCGAACTTTGCTTCCGGCTGACGCCCATCGGGGATGGTAGCCAGAATGATAATTTCCTTTTGAGGCAAAACGAGACAAACACCATTTGGGCCGCCAAGATCGGGTATTTGAAGTCCTATTTGAGCGGCGATCCGGCCGATACCCTCTGGGCCGTGGGGGATACACTGGATATATGCCTTAATCTGGCTGATTTGCCGCTTATGGCGAGAGGTCCGGCTTTTTGCCCAACCAATATTCTGGCTACATTACAGGATGGCGACCTCGATATAATCATGCAAGACGATACCAAGATTGATTTTCTGGATTTGACCATGCAAATATGCATGGACTGCGATACGGGGGCCTGCTGTCTGCCGGATGGATCCTGCGTATTTGCCGTAGGATGGGCGGATTGCGACGCTATTTCAGGCGGTCTCGGTACTTTTTATCCCCATGCCGGCTGTACTCCCAATCCCTGTGGAGGTAACTGTGTCAAACCACCACCGCATCTGCTTTCCTGGTGGCCGCTGAACGAAACGGCTCCGCCCACGAGCAACGATATCGTCAGTAATCGCGACGGCGTCCATTTCAATAATCCGGGATTCGTTACCGGAAAGGTTGGCGGGGCCTATCGATTTACGCGAATGAACGGAACAGGAGTCGTGCGCGTTAACGATGATCCTTTCGATTATATCGGCACCGGCGATTTCACTATCGACGCCTGGATTTACCCGGAAGCCTGGTCAACCTGGTGTCAGAATGCAACCTGTGTGACCAATGGCGGTTTCCATCCCTGCGAAAACCGAATAATCGTGGATAATCGAGTTTCACGTTGGGGGCCGGGAATAAGGTTTTTTGTCAATATGGATCAAAGCACACCCGGCTATCTTGGCCTGGAGATGGTCGAACAAGGGGGAGCTATTTTGCCGCCCTTTATGACTACTGCCGCGCCGATAATGCTAAACCAGTGGCAACATGTGGCCGTAACCGTATCGAGGACTATGGGAACGCCTGAAGTCACCTTCTATCATAACGGCACGGCCTACCCGGCAACGCCGACCGGCCCGGTTCCGTTGGGACTACTTCATTGGACGAATTCAAACGGGAGAATGGATATCGGCCATGGACCATCGCTTAATAACAGCGGTTGCTGCTTCACCAATGAGTATTTCAGCGGCCTTATCGACGAGGTTCAAATTTTTGAGCGGTCCTTGGAACTCACTGAAATTCTGGCCATATACAATGCTGAAGAAAAGGGTAAATGCCGGTCTTATTGTCATCTTCCCAAACTGATCTTCTGTCCCAATGATGCTACCCGGACGTTCACTTTTAATATCTACAATGAGTCGAACAATCCGGTGACTTACTATTGGGGCATCGGCAGTTCACCGGCTGATTGTCCTTCAGGGGTAGTCAGCAATACCACTACACCTTTCGGCTTCGTATCTTCATCGCCGTCCAGCGTCACCGTCCCGGGCGGGTCGTCTCTGCCGATAACGGTCGTGGCCAATAAAGATCCTTCCTTTGGCGTGGGTGATATAGCCTGTTACAGCGCCTGGGTACTTGATCCGATAACCGGCGATATGTTTTTCTGCCGAGGATCAATTCATGGCGTTTCTAGTTTGTACTGCCCGTATGCTGACCCCTATCAATGGCCTGTAGTAGATCTGCACGTGGACAGCACGGCGATTTTGGAATTTCCAGTCACTAATACCGGCGATCCAACCGGTGCGTTTGACTATCAAATCGGAGTCATTCCGTCTTGCGCCTGTGATACGTTTGTAATTGACAGTAATGTTTTTCTCAGTCTAAATGGTTTGCCTTTCGGAGATGAAGTGATCGGTGAAACCTACATCCCTCCCAATGATACGCAGAGTATCATGGTTGAGGTACAATTGTCCGAATTCAAGGCGTTCAGTTTTCAGGAAGTTGTCCTTCGGGCGGACTGGGATGATGACGGAATGATGACCAATGGCCCGACCATTGCCATCCATCCGGCGCTGCTGGTCGATTGCAATAATAACGGCGTGGAAGATTCGGTGGATATTGCTCTCATGACGTCTCCCGACACTAACGGTAACGCCATACCTGATGAATGCGAACCATACGTTTGGCTCGAATACTGTTACTACTGCGGCGACGCCAATGGTGATATTGCCATCAACGTCGGCGATGCCGTCTATATGATCAACTATGTCTTCAAGGGCGGTACAGCGCCCAGCCAGATGCCGGCCGGAGATGCCAACGGTGACTGTACGCTTAATGTCGGCGATGCCGTGTTCCTGATTAATTACGTCTTTAAGGGAGGCGATCCGCCTATCTGTGACGACATGTGTACATGGCCGGATTGAGGCCGCTGAACAGCTAATTAATTTTCATGTAAGAAAGGCCGGATTATTATCCGGCCTTTTTTCTTGGTACAAGTAGGGCATCTACTTTAGAGCCTTTGGGCTTTTGGATGCGGTAATATCGCTTGACATATCATCTTGCAGCTATTAGATTCCCATTGGGTTTTCATTCTTCGACAAGCATCTGTTAAGAACAGTTTGGTCACATCAACATACTTTATTTGTACCCCTACCCGTCAGAGATATCGGGGGGACCATTTCGCACCATAATATCTTGCGGAAATAATCTTGTTCGAGGAGGTAAAATCATGCGATTTCGATCACGCTCTACATCCATTCTATTTCCACTGCTTTGCCTGCTGTTGTTTGCAGCTTTGTCAGTTAAGGCTGGCCCTGCAGATGATAATAGCTTAAAACAGGGCGAACGTACATCCCGATTTTCATTTTTGTCCATCAGCCAGTCACCGGGTACTCAGGTTGGTGAAACAACCCACGATCTTCAACATTATGGGACGATGGGGCGACAGATTGCCCATCGGCCTATAACCAATTTTGTTCACATGGTCTGGACGGCTCAGGATGCATTTGAAATACCCGGAAATCGCCATGTTAATTATCAGGCTTATGATCCATCAATGATGGATTATATACTAAGTCCTGGAGGAATAGTGGTTTGGGTGGAATATGGCGCCTTTACAACCTGTGATGCGAATAGCGATGGCGGCGGTATACTCGCCTACATGAGTACCTACATGGGCGATACCTCGACTTACTTCTGTGAAGATTTTATGCCAGGCGCCGGATTTTTTCTTGAAACCGAAATCAATAGCGGCTGGCCGATAATCGCTTATCATGATTCGGCAGTTTACGATGTGACCGAAAGCGTTGTGTATGTTTTAACCAGACTTGGCGATGGCAGTAACGATATGGTTTTGTTTCGTCGAATCGGAACCAGTTCCTTTGATTATGGAACTTATATTGAAACCTGCACCAACCTCTCGTTTACCGTTGTGGCCGATCCTGCATCCGATCAAGTGGCAATTATATATACCGATGATCGTGTGGGGCAAGCCGAGGGTTCCGGGGGAGAAGTCGACCTTGATGTATACTACATGATCTCAGAAGATCAAGGACACAACTGGTCTCCACCAATCTGTATCACCAATTACACAATCGACTCACTTTGGCGGGCCTATACCGACCTCTCTGCTGTCTTTGACTCATATAGTAATCTGAGTATTACCTGGGCGGCTCGCAAGCTTCCGACTCCTGGAGATTTCAGTTCAGACAAGAGTCGGCTCATGTATTGGAACTCGGGAATCGGAGCGGCTCGAATTATTACCGAAGCCACCTACACGATGACCTCTTCCTGTGATCCGGGTAATTGGAATCTGTATATATCCAAACCATCGATCAGTGCATGCGATGGAAACCTTTATGCGCTCTGGACTCAATTCGGCGATTACGATCCGGATGGTCTGGCCGATTGTTCCCAGCACGGTTTTGCCAACGGTGAATTATATATGTCCGGTTCGGATGATGATGGATATACCTGGGATTTACCACAGAATCTGACTCAGACCCGATCACCAGCCTGCGACAGCGCCGAATGCCAGAGTGAACATTGGTCTTCTATGGCCTTGTATGGCATGTACGACGGCGGTGATGATACTCTGGATATCCTTTATATCGAGGACACAGACGCTGGTTCTATTATCGATGGCGAAGGTACCTGGACTTTGAATCCGGTTATGCATCTCAGAACTGGCTGCCGCAGTATTGTTCATGCGCCGAGACTTATCGTATCCAGCGAGCTACCGATAACCACATCATATCCATCGACTTATGATCTGGTTTTGGAAAATATTGGAAATGCCAGTTTGAGTTACAGCCTCACCATCTCCTATGATTACGGTTACGATTGGATCTACCCGTCGCAGACAGCGGGCACAATTCCCAGCGGTGATTTTAACAGTGAGACTATTCATTTGGATATCTACCCGCCAGTGGATATGCCTTACAACAAAGAGGGTTATGCCAATATTGAAATAACCAGTAATGCACCGGATAGCCCAAAGACGACCAAGGTTACCGATTCGAGTGATGTCAAATACAAGGATTCAACTGGAACCGGCATTGCTGATTATCAGCAGAAACCGGGCAAGGGTGTTTGTCTGGAAGTAGCCGTTACTAATTGTTTCTGGTATTGGGATCATCACGGACATGCCGGCGTAATTCCCCATTCCAATGGCGATCCCGGAGATTGGGAGGATGACGGTCAGGATGTTATCACCAAATTGGAGGATGGAATCCGGACTAAAAAGAAAGGCGGCGCCAAAGGCGTTGCCGATTATATCAAAGGCAAAGGGAAATATTGGAAGGCGGGCGCTAATGATGGCCTGATTGTAACCATGTACAGCGGCGACGCAGCTTCGTATTCCAACTTTGAGAAGGAATTGAAGCGTTGTCAGGATGTGATTCCATATTTTAAGGCCCATGATGCAGGCGAACCTGCCGGTACCTGGGTAAAGGTTGGACCGGTTGGCAAAAAACGCGATTGGTATCATGCTCAGACCGCAGCCGGCTGGGATGATGCCGAACCACCTTCTAAAGTAGTCACGACCAATGGCTGGCGAAACAGCGCCGGAGCCCAGGCCGAAAATGCCAAGGTCGTGGCCGGAGAAAACTACGAAGTTTGTGATATTCAGAATCCGACTACCAATGGCGACAAGCTCCGCGTTACCAATAGTCCTCAGGCGGGCATACCGCCGGCCGGTTCCGATTATCTGGAAATGGTCAAGATGATGACTATCTGTCCGCTGGGTAAGAATGAAAAAGCTCCCAAGGGCAAAGGTATTGTCAGCACGACCAGACAAGGTCGTCTGGCAGATGTTTACCAATTCTGCGCCCACAGCGGGGAGTATGAGACGGATATTCTTGAGCCGATCTACCACTTTGCCATATCAATTGATGTCCCCTTCAATTATTCATCGTTGAATGTGCAAAGTCCGTCGGGATGGAGTGCTGAAGAGTGGATTCCGGCTAATACACCCGGCTTGTCACCTGTTCCACCTTTCCTTGATCCAGACGATTTCGATGCCGTCGATACCAATACGCCTGACTGGCGAGGAATAATCTGGACGACTACCACGCACCCAGTCATGCCCGATGATTCACTTTGCGGATTCTCGTATGAACTTACCGGTTACGACACTTCGCATACAGCATCATATAACGCGCTCAGTTCTCACCTTAATGACACGAGTGGTATAACCTGGTACGGGCATGTCCTCGGTCCGGTTTCGACCTCTTGTTGCACAATGCCGGGTGATGCCAATAATGATGGTTCTGTCAATGTTGGCGATGCCGTTTATATGATCAATTACGTTTTCAAGAGTGGCCCAGCTCCCGATTGCCTAACTGAGGGTGACGCCAACGGCGACTGTACGCTTAATGTCGGCGATGCCGTTTACTTGATCAACTACGTCTTCAAGGGTGGCGATCCGCCAATTTGTGATGACATGTGTGAATGGCCGGATTGAGGCCGCCGAAACAGTTAATCAATTTTCAAGTCAGAAAGGCCGGATTTTTATCCGGCCTTTCTTATTATACAGTATCAGTTTTTATCCAAATTATTGTTGATACCATTCGTAATACAGGCTAAATACTATTGAGACGTATTTCATCACATGTTACCGTAGAAAGTTCGGATTATGAGTAATGATGTCCTTTATGCGTTGGGATTGACTGTCTTCGCCGGTATGGCCACCGGCATCGGCAGCGCCATCGCCTTTATGGCCAAGAGGACCAACTACCGTTTCCTTTCCATCGCCACTGGTTTTTCCGCCGGAGTGATGCTTTATGTTTCCTTTGTTGAGATTTTTATCAAGGGCGTCGACGCCCTGACCGAAAGCTATGGCGATTATTGGGGGCATTGGGTGAATGCCGCTTCATTTTTCAGCGGTATACTGCTGATTGGCCTCATTGACAATCTGATCCCGGCCGCCGAGAACCCGCATGAAACGCACTCTGAGTCGGAAACCGCGCCTTTGCATGATGCTGCGGTTAAGGTCCTGGATTCTGAAACAATCGCTCAAATTGGCGCGGAGAAGACGAACGATAAGGTTCATTTTCAAGGTGGCCATAATCATAAATTGATGCGCATGGGCCTGTTTACGGCTTTGGCTATCGCTATTCATAATTTTCCCGAAGGGCTGGCGACCTTTCTGGCGGCCCTGCATGATCCCACCCTGGGACTGGCGATTGCCGTGGCCATTGCCCTGCACAATATCCCCGAAGGTATCAGCGTTTCCGTACCGATATTCTATGCCACCGGAAATCGAAAAAAGGCGTTCGTCTATTCCGTCCTGAGTGGTCTGGCCGAACCGGTGGGGGCGATTGTGGCCTATGGTGCCTTGCGTTTCTTTGTCGGTGGTGAGGGCGGTGTTATTCCACCCGAAGTGATGGGTATCCTTTTTGGTGTTGTGGCCGGTATTATGGTTTATATCAGCCTTGATGAGCTGTTGCCGACCAGTCGCGCGTATGGCAAGGGACATGACAGTATCTTTGGACTGATTGCCGGGATGGCCGTGATGGCTCTGAGTCTTTTGTTGATGCGTTAATACTACCCGAGTGATTTAAAGCAAACTACAAATGCGATACGAGAACGGGGCTCCCAACCTCTATGGAAGCCCACGATTCCGCTCAATATCACGTTTTCGCGCACGAGAACCATGCATTCAAGGGCTGGTTAGGAAATGAACCGTTGACCTTTAGAGTGTCCGGAATTACTCTTGACGTTTTTACATTTAGGCGTATATTGAATTAGGAAGAATCACATCATCTGAAAATACACCAGATCAAGTTATATTTACGAGGCAAGGAGGAATCCATGAACCGGCGTATTGTTATTGCAATTACATTCTTTATCCTGTTTTCCATCACACCCATTTGGGCCGAAGTGCCGCAAATGATTAACTATCAGGGACAATTGAACGATGATTTGGGTAATCCTTTGGATACGACTGTTTCTATGACTTTTACCATTTATGACGATTCGACCGGTGGTAACTCAAAATGGGCAGAATCGTATATAACAGTGACCATTATCAATGGTCTCTTCAGTGTCCTGTTGGGTTCTGTGACTTCACTCCCTGATAGCGTGTTTAATCAGCCTGATCGTTGGCTTGGCATCTCGGTTGGTGGTGAAGAAATCTTACCTCGAACAAGGTTAGCGTCAGTCCCCTATGCATACCAAACCCAATCGTTAAATCTCCCGCCGACTGATTCCCCCGGACCCTGCAATGAGACAACCAGAGGCAGTTTGTATTACGATGGATCACAGAATGAGCCCTGCTACTGTGACGGTTCATATTGGGTGCAACTTGACGGGGGAGGATTATGCGGGGACGTTTTCTGCGCCGATGCCGATGAGGATGGTTATGATGTGTGTGATCCGGCTGAACCTGGCGATACCGATGGCCAGCTGGCTGATTGTGACGACAACGAGCCGGACGTATTCCCCGGAAATCCCGAGGTTACTTGCGACGGGTTGGATAATAACTGTAACGACGCCACGGATGAGCTTTGTGAAGGATCTCCACATGTCGCAAGTTGGGAATGTGAAGCCGATACCTGTATCATTACCGGGTGCGAGACAGGTTTTTTCGACTATAATGGAATATTCTCAGATGGCTGTGAAGGACCGGAACCAGGGTATTGTCTCATTGATGATATCCTTTATACTGACGGAGAGTTTAAACCTGGAAGCGATTGTATGTTTTGTGATGCCGCGACGAATCAACTCGATTGGACGCCGTTGGTCTGCGATGATGATAATCCCTGTACCGATGATGCTTGCAGCCCATTTTCTGGCTGTACCTACACTTGTGATAATGGTAACGTTTGCATGCTTCCTAATGCATCCTCAGCGTGTTCGAATTGCGATTGTATAGTCGGTTATTGCTATGATAATTGGGCCAATTGCGATGGCATCAATGATAATGGTTGCGAGCTGGACTTGATCTATACACCATTAAACTGGGGCACGGCCGAGGATTTGGGAACATTAGCGGGCGACCAATGCGATGGATGCAGTTCTGACTCCACTGTTAGCGGGCGAGGTAGCCATTGGTATAGTGTTTCCATGTCTGAATGTTGTTCCAATCCCCTCCTTGTGTTTGACATTGGTATAGTTGTCTCGCTATCTTCTCCGGCCGGTATGGATTATGACTTATACCTTTGGGATGGATCGTCCGCCGTTATTATCGACCAATCAAACAATGGCGCCGGCCAAGTCGATGATGTTTCTGAGTGCGTTATCGATAATTATGGTGTAGACGATTCGAAAGATTATATAATCGAAATCCGTGCTAACGGCGGCAGCTCATGTCAGGATTGGACCCTGCGAATTCAGAACTGTCCGTAGTAAAGTAGAAAGTCAATGAAAGCAAAAGGCTGGATGAGATTCCAGCCTTTTTAATTGGTAGCGGTACGGCCCTTCCAACCTCTATGGAAGCCAATAATTCTGCTCATTATTACATTCTCGCGCACCAAAATCACTCTTTCACGGATTGGTTAGGATTTGAGCCTCTGACATGGAAATTATAAAACCCCTTGACGCTATTGAATTTAGCCGTATATTGCAGTTGGGATATTTGCAAGCTCTGATAATACACCAATACAAGTCATATATGCGGTTAAAGGAGGAATCCATGAAATCGTTTAGGAATTGTGTGCCTGCAATATTGTTTGTGTTTTGCATTACACTTGCATACGCTGAGGTCCCTAATACTGTCAATTACCAGGGTAGATTAACCGATCCAAGCGGTGATCCTGTTGCTGATAACTTTTATGATCTGGTTTTTACCATTTACGATAATGCCACAGACGGCAATTCCAAATGGACTGAAACTCAATCCATTACGACAAGCAATGGTCTGTTTTCTGTTTTACTTGGTTATGTTAATCCGATTGCTGACACAGTTTTTAACGGGACTACCCGCTATTTAGGTATTGAAGTGGCAGGTGATCCAGAGATGACTCCGCGAGTTGCGATGGTCAGCGTACCTTACGCCCAACGAGTAGGCACGATCGACGGTGCTTCAGGTGGTGATGTTGTCGGAGATATGACCTTGTCAGGCAAAGCCACATTGGGACCAAGTAACACCAATACCGGTACAAATTCATTTGTTTTAGGTAAGTCCAACAATGCCAGTGGTGATAATGCCACTATCAGTGGTGGCTGGTTAAACACGGCCAGTGGTCTTTACCAATCCACAGTTGGGGGTGGTGCTCAGAACACTTCAAGTCATTCTGCTGCTACAGTTGGCGGAGGTTCAGGTAATACTTCCAGCAGTACATACTCCACAGTTGGTGGTGGTTTTCATAACCTAGCCAGTGGTAATAGTGCCACAGTAAGTGGCGGTTATCAGAGTGTTGCCAGTGGTGACTATTCATATACTGCTGGTTATGCTGATACAATTAGCGCCAGTGGCGATTATTCGGTTCTTTTTGGTATCGGGAGTAAGCTCACTCAAGACTCAACTTTCATGGTTGATATGCCACATATACGGATTGGTAATGAGGCGGAGGGTTTTGAGTTGCCAACTGCTGATGGAACTACCGGTCAAATTATGACTACTAATGGATCCGGTCAGGTGAGTTGGTCAGCACCACCGACAAGTGGTGCTGGTAACTGGACAGAATCCGGCGGTGTGCTCTTCACTAACGGAGTGTATGGGATAGCGCGACTCAGTAATACAATATATGGCAGCAATAATGACACCACCCATATAAATCTTGGTATCAATAGCACTACCGGGGAGTTCGGTTTTGATTACAAGTATCTTACAATTAGCGGCGGCTATATGAATACTGCCAGTGGCGACTTGGCTACAGTCAGTGGCGGCGCCAACAACTCCGCCAGTGACAGCGCGACAATCAGCGGCGGCTATAACAACACTGCCAGCGGCAACCTGGCCACAGTCGGTGGCGGGAGAACCAACCTGGCTAATGGTGCAAGAGCCACTATCAGTGGAGGTTCCAACAACCAGGCTTCCGGCAATCTTCCCACAATTGGTGGTGGTTATGGCAACTATGCTGTAGACAGTGCTGCCGTAGGTGGTGGCGCAAACAACAACGCCACCGGCATCGGCGCCGCTATTGGTGGTGGCAGTCTCAACGAAGCCAGTGGTGACTATGCTGCGGTAGGTGGAGGTTTCAAAGATACTGCCAACGGCAACTATGCAGCAATAGGAGGCGGGTCTAACAACAATGCCAGCAATGATTACGCCACTATCGGCGGGGGTTTTGTCAACATTGCCAGCGGTCAGTATTCTACAGTTGGCGGGGGAACTGACAACGAAGCACCCTGTAATTTTGGCACAATCGGCGGAGGAGGTGCTAACACCCTCGGCATCACCGCTTCTGCAACCATCAGCGGGGGTTATAACAATGATGCTCTTGATAACGGCTCTACCGTAGGTGGCGGTATAGCAAATGCGGCACTGGATGAGTTTACCACGGTGGGTGGTGGTTGGGATAATACGGCCGATTCCGGCTATTCTACGGTTAGTGGTGGTAATGATAATCTGGCCGTTGGAAATTATGCCGCAATCGGTGGAGGTTCCCAAAATGCCTCAGGTGGCGACTGTGCCTTCATCGGAGGTGGGTCCAATAACTCAACTGGTGGGCCTTATCCCACTAGTGGTGATTATGCCGTTATTGGTGGCGGCCTGCAAAATGACGTATCAGGTATGCATTCCGTGGTAGGTGGTGGTTCAAATAATACTGCCAGTAGTTCTGCTTCTACAGTTAGCGGAGGTAGTAGTAATACTGCCAGCTATACCGGTGCCACAGTTTGCGGAGGTAGGAGTAATACTGCAAGCGGTATTGATGCAATTGTTTGTGGCGGCGGGAACAACTCTGCCGAGGAAGCTAAAACATTTGCCGCAGGTAATAACGCCCATGCGATTCATCTTGGCTCATTTGTATGGGCTGATAACTCTGGTGGAAGCCTAAGTTCAAGCGGAACCAATCAGTTTGTTGTCCGAGCCGAAGGTGGTTTCAGGTTTTATAGCAATGATATAATGACAACTGGAGTTACTCTTGATCCTGGCGGAGGATCATGGGTTTCTGTTTCAGATAGCACTCTTAAGGAAAATTTCCAGCCGGTAGATGGTGATGAGATTTTGGAAAAACTGGCTGAATTGAAAGTTTCCCGTTGGAACTATATAACTCAGGATGAGTCAATTCAACATATCGGACCGATGGCGCAGGATTTCTATCGCTTGTTTGGATTAGGTAACAACAATACAACTATCTCAACTATCGATCCGGATGGGGTTTCACTGGCCGCCATTAAAGCCCTGATAGAAAAAAACAATGACCTCGAAAACAGAAATTCAGAGCTTGGCAATCGGTTAGCAAAGCTTGAGAGACTGGTCGAACAGTTGCTTGAAAAATAGCAGGGGGGGATTTGAACCGTCGACAATCACACGATGTGTGCTTCGGGTTATGGGCTTGTACAGAAGTCCAAACAGTAGAAAGCACCAGACAGTAACAGGTGATAATAGCAATAACTTAGCTTGAGCCCTTTGTCTGCTGTTACCTTATTCTTCTTGCGCGCCATTTGCAGATTCTGTATTCTTTGAAGGCTATTGACAATATTGCATTATCATGTATATTATATAAAAGTGTTGACCGCCTTTGCATTGTTGGTTTAGGGCAATTATATGGTTATCATTTCCTTGATTCTAACATAGCCATTTCAGTTTATCGGGAATAATAAATTGCCGATTTATATATTGATGGGAGTAAAATGTGATTAAAAACTTACTCTTGCATGTCGCCATAATTGGATTGATTTTCTTTTTGGCCACTAATGAAGTAGTAGCCGTAGATACCGGCGCCTGCTGTCTTCCGGGCAATTCCTGCATTGACAATGTTACGGCTTCAGAGTGCCGGTCACAGGATGGTATATATCAGGGTGATGGCTCCAATTGCGCAACGGTTACCTGTGAAGCGCCCACCGGCGCTTGTTGTTTGCCGAATTTCACTTGTATGGATAATGTGACGTCTGCATATTGTGAGTCACAGGGCGGTATATATCAGGGGGATGGCTCCAATTGTGCAATGGTTACCTGTACCACGCCCACAGGTGCTTGCTGTCTTCCGGGCGATGCTTGTATTGATGAAGTCACGGCTTCATGGTGCCAATCACAGGGTGGAGTGTATCAGAGTGATGGAACTAATTGTGCATCAATAACGTGTGGGGTTTGTGATTGCACACCAGGAAACTCTAATGGTGACGGTGCTATAAATGTTGGGGACGCCGTATATATGATTAATTATGTATTCAAAAGTGGTCCCGCGCCAATTCCCTACGATATATGCAGCGGCGATGCGAACTGGGACTGTACCTGCAATGTCGGTGATGCGGTTTTCATTATTAACTATGTCTTTAAAGGAGGACCGCCGCCATGTGATTGTCCGAGCTGGCTATCCTCTTGCGGCCCGCCGTTAAGGAAATAATTAAATTATCGCCTGTGGCAGGCTGCTGTTTCCTTTAGGTGCCACTGATCACACAGGATTCCAGAATAGTCAGGACTCCGCATATTCTGGCCATCTTCATTGCATAATAAGGAATACTTAAAACTCTTTTAAGCGATGCTGCTATTCGATCCATGGAGAACATTTCGGCTCAGGTCAAAATCGTGATTCCTGCCGCATAATATTTGATAGGCAAGGGCTTATGGGAAACTCAGTGTCTGGTGTCTTCTCTTATTATCTGTTGCTTTGGCTAATTCTGTAAGAAATACGTTAGAAAGAGGTGTATGTTAAATAGGAAGAACTCACTCCAGTTTGACTTGAATTTACCCAAAATATTTCTTAATTTAGACTACTAATTTTTCCAATTAGGTTTTGAAGGGAAACAGGTAGCTCCTCACTAAGAAGTAGAGGGGAATTATTATTGAGCAGTTAATTCTGGATGGAGTGTAAATATGAATTACTGGTGGCTTGTATCCGGAGGGATTGGGCTTATTACAGCATTTATTCATCTAATTAGTGGTCAGTCTGGTGTAATCAAACCATTTTTACTGTGTGACTTGGCCGCAATGCCAAGGGCAGTGCTTCATGCATGCTGGCACATGATCACCGTTATTCTGTTCGCGTCGGCAATCGCGTTGCTGTATTTGGGAGTGAATCCGATTAGCTCGGGTAGCAATGTACTTGCTTTGTTTATCGGTGGTCAGTTTGTGGCGTATGCCATTGTGTTTCTGGTTTTCTCATTTATTGGGAATTGGAGCAGGAAACTAATGCGCCTGCCGCAGTGGACCCTATTACTTCCAATCGGAGTATTGGCTATTGTTGGGAGCTTGGCGCTATAACAACAGGCCGCACCCGACCACACCTACCAGCGTTTGAAAGCATCGGCGTATTGCTTCTGTGATGTCTATCACAGAAGCAATACGCTCTGCAAGATCGGTGTGGCAGGTGAGATTGGAATAGTTCGATATCTATAGTAGAAGAGTAATGTCTGAAACTGCAGGAACCCCTGACCCTCCGTACTACGCTGTGATTTCCACTTCCAAAAGAACGGATGGTGACAATGGTTATGGCGTGTGGCCCATCCACTTATGGTGGGATAGGTAAAAAAGATTCCCAAAGTCTTGCGACTTCAGGGATTCAAACCTGGTAGCGGGGAGGGGATTTGAACCCCTGACCTTCGGGTTATGAGCCTGTACAGAAGTCCAAACGGTAGAAAGCACCAG
>JAAEQF010000230.1 GCA_024231695.1 FCB group bacterium | reverse complement strand
TGGATTTTTTCAAGATGTCCTGGAGAAATGTCTGGCGCTATCGGCGGCGTACTATTATTACGGTCGCGGCCATGACTCTCGCGCTTTGGGTTATGATCCTTTATACCGGGCTGGTGGAAGGATATATCCTCGGTATGGAGCGAAACGTCCTTGATCTTGAAATCGGAGATATACAGGTTTTTGCCGGAGATTACCGGGATAATCCTTCTATCTATACCCGTATCCGGAAGCCGGAGGAATTACTGCTCCGTCTCGATGAGAAAGGATACCGAGCCTGTAGCCGTCTATTGGGCGGCGGACTGGTGGCGGCCGGGGAGGCCTCGGCCGGGGCATCGTTTCGGGGCTTGGACATAAATCATGATAAGGACGTTAATCTCATCCATAAGCATGTGGCCCAAGGTGATTGGCTGGCGGCCGATCAACCGAAAGGGGTGGTGATCGGTCGGCGCCTGGCCCGGATTCTTGATGTCGGTCCCGGCGATGAGCTGATTGGCCTAAGCCAGGCTGCCGATGGGAGTATAGCCAATGAACTGTACACGGTTCGAGGCGTTCTTAAAGGGATCAGTGAAGCAACCGATCGTATGGGCGTATTCATGACAGCAGAAGCCTTTCGAGAGTTTTTTGTTTTTTCCGAGGGCGCCCACCAGATCATTATTCGTCGGCCCGAATATCTTGAACTCAATACCGTAGTCGATGATGTCAGGGCTTTAATGCCCGAACTCGATGTAAAGACCTGGCGGGAGTTGTTGCCGACCATCGCTTCTATGGTTGATTCTATGCAGGGGCTAATGATTATCATTTTTTTTATCGTTTATATCGCCATCGGTATCCTTATTCTTAATGCCATGCTCATGGCTGTTTTTGAACGTATCCGTGAGATCGGTGTGCTCAAGGCCCTGGGCGTCGGGCCGGGGCAGCTATTTTTTTTAATCATCGCTGAAAGCTCTATCCAAACCGGGCTGGCCGTACTGGTCGGCTTGATGCTTAGTGTTCCCGGACTCTGGTATTTGCTCGAGGTGGGCATTAATATGGGTTCGCTGAGCGGGATGTCTATCATGGGCCTGGCCGTAGATCCCGTGTGGCGGGCCGAGGTCAATGTCAATACCTTTACCAAGCCGGTGCTGACCCTGGTGGTCATCGTTTTCGCGGCGGTTATTTATCCGGCCCTTAAAGCTGCCTGGATTCAGCCGATCAGGGCTATGCGACATCAGTAAGAGGAAAATCAATAATGAGAGGCTCTCCCCTTATAGTGATGGCCTGGCGAAACCTGTGGCGTAATCGTAGACGTACTCTGCTGACGCTTTCATCTATTGCCTTCGGTACCTCCCTGGCTATTATCAGCACCGCCATGCAGGACCGAAATTTTGCCGATATGATTGACTTGGCGGCCCGCCTGGGCGGCGGGCACGTTACCCTGCAGCATCCGGAGTATCAGGACAAACCTACCTTCAGCCGAACGGTCCGGAATGGCAATGAACTGCGTACGATCGCCCTGGGCGATGAAGAAGTGACAAGGGTCGTCCCCAGGATCATCGGCTACACTATGCTTTCCACGGCCGCAGATAGCTATGGGGCCTTTTTTGTTGCTTTTGATCCCCAGGCAGAGGATGAAAATACCCTCTCTGTTATGGAAGGCCTTGAGCAGGGGCGGATGTTTGAGTCTTCACGAGATCAGAGTATCATCCTCGGGACAGGGCTGGCCAGGAAGCTGGGGGCGGAAATGGGCAATAAAGTCGTTTATACTATGACCGATAAAAAAGGCGATATCGTCAGCGGGCTGGCCCGTGTCTCCGGTATTATCCGTACCGGGGCCCCAAGCATGGATGCCGGCCTTTGTTTGCTGCCCATTGATTTAGCCCGTGAGTTATTGGGCTATGAGCCTGATGAAGCTATCCAGGTGGCGATATTTATCGATGATCAACGGCATAGTACCGCCGTTGCCCAGCGTCTCGAGGAACAAGTGGCGCCTTACGCGACGGCCTTGAGCTGGAGTGATAGCCAACCTGAGCTGGCCGGGTTTATCGCTATGAAGATCGGGGGGGCAATATTTATTGAATTGCTTATTGCCATTCTAGTCGCCGCAGGTATCTTTAATACCTTGTTTGTCAGTGTAATGGAACGGGTGCGTGAGTTTGGAATAATGATGGCCATCGGCTTCAGCCCTGCAAATCTTTTTAGCCTCGTAATGCTGGAAAGTTT
>JAAEQF010000229.1 GCA_024231695.1 FCB group bacterium | reverse complement strand
ATGAATGAGGGATATCCGACGATCTTTTAGATTGGCCTTGCGTATAACAAAACCGGACTTTTCCAGGCGATCTATCAAACCCGTAATGGTAGAGTTGTCCAGGATAAGACGCCGGCTGAGTTGAGACATGGCTTGTCCGTTATTTTCTTTTAGTAGAAATAAGATCCCGGCCTGCACCATCGTAATTTTCACGCCGGCGGCCATGAGTTCATCCCTCATGTGCATTCTGAGTCTGTGCTGGGCCGTAAAAACCAGATGAATAAGCCGGTCATCTTTTGATATCGTTGACATGAGTGTCCTCCTATAGGCTTCCAGATAATGTTTTTGGCAAGGCCAGAAGGAGCCCCTCCGAGTAAGGCGTACATGTAGTACGTCATCGAGGGGGGGCGACTGATAACGCGGTCCAGAAACTTTATATTGAAGTCTATAGTGGGCATTTCCGGCATCGGCCGTATGTCCATCAACAATAGGGGCACTTGGAGACACAATTGATGCATGTGTACATAGCGTGGTCGTCTACACCGGCTACATGATTGATCAACGGTGCTTCAGATGGGTCAAATGCCTTTGTCTTCATGAGAT
>JAAEQF010000228.1 GCA_024231695.1 FCB group bacterium | reverse complement strand
TGGTTATTGCCCGCGAAACCGACAACATTGTGAGACAAAGCAAGTAAGATGCGAAACTTCCACTTCACGATAATTTCCCGGTCATTGGTCGGAATCATGATGATTTTTCTGGCCCTGCTCTCTTTCGGCGGATGTGATCAGTCGCCGGCGGACCAACGACAGGCTCGATTGGAGAATTTCCTTTCCATCCTGCCGGATCCGATTCGCGATAGCTTCGTGAACCGGAAATACAATTTGACTGTTGAACAGATAGAAGTTAGTCTGGCGAAAGATCCGGAATTTGCCGCCCGATGGACGGCTATAAAAAAAGCTGAAGCGATTGATCTTTTCAATACCGCCGAAGTGATCGACTACTTCGTTGACTATTTCGTCAATTACCGGGCATCCGGTAATTAGGAGGATATGTGTACAAGATTCTTGAAAAAGATGAGATTTGTCCGAAAATCTGCCGCTTTCGAATCGAGGCGCCCAAGCTGGTAGCCAAAGCGCAAGCCGGGCAGTTCGTCATCCTTCGCCAGCATGAACGGGGCGAACGAGTGCCGATGTCAATTGGCGGCCTGGACAAAGAAAACGGTGTATTGACGGTGGTTATACAGGAAGTGGGCAAAACCTCCGGGGCAATGAACGCCATGAAGGCGGGCGACAGTTTTCTGGATGTCGTCGGCCCGCTGGGTATTCCCTCGCATGTGGAAAAGTTCGGCCGTTGTATCTGTATCGGCGGCGGCGTGGGCATCCCCCCCATCTACCCTATCGCCCAAGCTCTGAAAGATGCCGGCAATCAGGTGGAAACGATCATCGGCGCGCGTACCAAAGACCTCTTGATTTATCGCGAAGAACTGACGGCCGCCTCGCATAAACTTCATATCGCCACCGACGACGGATCCTTCGGCACGCACGGCTTTGTCACCACCGTGTTGGAAAAACTGATGAATGACGGCACGCCGATAGATTTTGTCATGGCCGTCGGTCCGGTGCCGATGATGAAAGCTATCGCCGCCACCACGCGCGAAAAGAAAATCAAAACCTGGGTAAGTCTCAACCCGATCATGGTTGACGGTACCGGGATGTGCGGCGCCTGCCGTGTCACCGTTGGCGGCAAGACAAAATTTGCCTGCGTTGATGGCCCCGATTTCGACGCCCATAAAGTCGATTTCGATGAAATGACCAGCCGCTTGAAAATGTATCACAAGCAGGAAAAAGTCGCCTATGATCGCTTCCTGCATGAATCGAAAAACTGCGCCTTTCAGGCCGAGTCCAAGTCTTAAGGGAGAACCTTACTGTGTCGGAGAAAAAGAAAATTACCAACAAGGAACGGATGAAGATTCCCCGGCAGGATATGCCTAATCAGAAGCCGGAAGAGCGCGTCACGAATTTCAATGAAGTCCCCTACGGCCTGACGCCGGAAGTTGCCCAGCAGGAAGCCCTGCGCTGTCTGCAATGTCCCAAACCGAAATGCATCTCCGGATGTCCGGTCGAAGTCGATATTCCCGCGTTTATACAACTGGTGGCCGATGGCGAATTTTCCGCTGCCGCCCGAAAGATCAAAGAAACCAACGCTCTGCCCGCTATCTGCGGCCGCGTCTGTCCTCAGGATGAACAGTGCGAGATAGTCTGCGTCCTGACCAAAAAACATAAATCAGTCGGAGTCGGCAACTTGGAAAGATTCGTAGCCGACTGGGAACGCGAACATGATGAAATCGAAATCCCCGAGATGGCTCCGCCGACCGGCAAGAAAGCCGCCATCGTCGGCGCCGGTCCGGCCGGCTTGACCGCCGCCGCTGATCTGGCCAAAATGGGTCACAAGGTTACGATTTTCGAGGCCCTTCATGCTCCCGGCGGAGTGCTCGTGTATGGCATCCCCGAATTTCGTCTGCCCAAAGCGATCGTCAAGGCTGAAGTCGATGTCCTGCGCGATATGGGCGTGGATATTAAAACCAGCTATGTTGTCGGCAAACTGGAAACGATTGACGAACTTCTCGAAGGCGACTTCGATTCCGTCTTTGTCGGTACCGGAGCCGGTCTTCCCAACTTCATGCGCATCGAAGGTGAAAACCTCAAGGGCGTCTATTCGGCCAACGAATATTTGACCCGGTCGAATCTGATGCGCGGCTATGAATTCCCTGATTACGACACCCCTATCTTTTCCGGCAAAAGCGTGGCTGTCCTCGGCGGCGGCAACACGGCCATGGACTCGGTCCGAACAGCCAAACGCCTCGGCGCCGATCATGCCACCATCGTCTATCGCCGCAGTCTCACCGAGATGCCGGCTCGGACCGAAGAGATTCATCATGCCGAAGAGGAAGGGATCGAGTTCAAACTCCTGACCAATCCGATCAAATATATCGGCAACGATGACGGCTGGCTGACTCATATGGAATGCGTACAGATGGAACTGGGTGAACCGGATGCCTCGGGCCGTCGTCGGCCGGTGGTTATCGAGGGTTCCAATTTCCTGATGGAAGTCGATACGGTCGTCGTGGCTATCGGCAATTCCTCCAACCCGCTGATTCCGCAGACCACCCCCGGTCTGGAGACCAACAAATGGGGCAACATTACCGTCGATGAAAAGACGATGATGTCTTCCCGTCCCGGTCTTTTTGCCGGCGGCGATATCGTTACTGGTGGCGCGACGGTGATTCTGGCCGCGGGTGCGGGTAAAGTTGCCGCACGGGCCATGCATCGCTTCATGATGGGCCTGCCTTTGGTCGATCCCGAACCGGAAGTCGATGAAAAGAAAGAAAAGAAGAAAGCGCAGGCGGCGAAGAAATAGCCGACTCGATGTCCTAATAGACACACTGAAACGGCCGTATTCCGCGGCCGTTTTTTTTTTACATATTGCCGTATTTTAATCCTATTTAGGTCATATATGCGACATAGGCGAGTAGGGCAGGATCCGGAGGCCTCGTCAGAGGCCGAGTATCCTGCCAACGGCAGTTTTTTCCATAGGCAGGTGTTTTCAACACCTGCCCTACGCCAAAAGTCATACAGCATGCACTCAGTCGATGTCATGTAAGGGGTTATCTCGGATGGGATTATAAGGGCTTTGGCTTTGGTTGCTCATTTTTAGGGGATCCCCGAATTTTTCCTTGTCCTCCATTGCCCTTTCAACCTCAAGGGCCTTACGCCGTTTCTGTAAGATGTTGAGAGTCTTGAGGGTACGGGTCATCTGGCGGTCGAGGCGCATCTCGTAGCGGCTGATGTTGCGGCCCATGTTTTCATTGGGAATGACATTGCCGCCGATGACGATTGACCGGGTGCGTTCTTTTTGTTCGGGGGTGGGATCGTCGGCGCTTTTATCGACGAGTTGCTGGAGGCCGATGGCATTGTCAACCTGACCATCGATATTTCGGAGCTGGCGTTCGATCTGGGCGTTTTCGGCCAAGATGACGCGGCGCGAACGCCAGAGGCAGTTGGCGATTTTGCGGACAAGGAAATCCTCAAAGAGACCCTCGGGCTGGAGTTCGAGGACGAGAGAGTAAACGAGGCTGTTGTATTCGTTCTGGTCGTCTGTGAGGGCGGGTGCATTAAGGATGAGGGCGCGGGTAAAGAGGCCGTGTTTGACGCCGTTCTGGCTGACGATTTGTTTGCCTTTTTCGGTTTTGGGCCCGGTCGATTTTTGGGCATTTTTGCGGTTGGCCGCCCGTTTTTTTTCGGTTGTACGCATAGCAATAACCTCCTTTTTGAGGTTTTGAAATAATTATTCCTATATATGCGGACCGATCCGGAAAAGGAGGCGATGTTGGTGTGAAAATGTACAAAAACGAATTTAAGCTAATGTTGAATATAGATTATGAGTATAACCAACCCACAGCAAGCTGTGGGGTACCCGGTGGGGGTGGATTCTCGTTTACTAGGTTTGTGGCCCACCGCGTTGCGGTGGATTCCTGCCTCTCGTTTTGGAACATACAAAAACTGTTTTATATCCCTGGCACCGATTCCCGCGGCTGAAGCCGCGGGGCACCCCAACGATTTTTTTATACTAAATCGCTACTGATTAATGACTCGGTCGGAAATATTATGTGCCCGGCAGATGTCCACATCTGTCGGGTGATTAACCGCGGGTGGCCTGCGTCTTTAGACGCAGGATTTATCAACTCAGGTCATTAACGCGTTAGCCACGAATAGGCTCCGCCGGTCCACGCGTAAGCCAAAGAGTGGCCTCGCCACCTGCCTAATGTCCTGCAGATGATTCTTTTTTACTTTCGTAAGTATTCTCGCTCAATATCCTGATTGTTCCTGAGCCCGTAAGCAAATCAACCACCGGACCGTCCGAACCACGGTTAATGATGCAGCGATTTGTCCGATACGTATCGTTCTCGTGAAGTCTCTTTGTGCCTGATTCCATGCATTCAAAGGGCATAATAAATTTGCCCCGGTTTTCATTGCGGCTCAGTATTAACTGAAACGATTCACCAAATGTTGGAACACGAAGATTCACTTCGCCAAATGTCGACGCCGCATGTAACTCGGTTGACGGGAGGCTGGGTAAATCGATGTCGATCATTCCGTCGGATGTCACCAACTTGCCATATTTTGATATTTTGCAGTCAATCATGGTGATTGGGGTCGATGCTGTTGTAATCCTCAACTCCCCGGCACTGACCGAACTGAGATGTATTGGCTTGCTTGACGCATGAGCAGTCAGGCTGTCAGTCTCAAATCCATGAAAGGTTATATGGCCAAGGGCGCTGATACATTCAATGAATTTATAAGGAATGCTTCCGGGAAGATAAATGCGCAAGGCCGTTTTTCCCTTGGCTTCGTTTTCATGGATAGTTTCCACAATGGCTAGGTGTCCATCGACTTGCGTAACATCAATAGTAAGCAATTCGGGCTTTACCATGTTGTTCTCAAAAATTACAATCACTTTATCCAAATTATGGGTTTTAACATCCACAGAACCGGTAACCGCAGTGATACTACATGAATTAATATTCGCAAATTCGAAGGTCTGCACTGTTTCGTCAGCCCAGACTCCTGCCACTGAAAAGACCATTACTATTATAAGAGCCGTTCTTAGAGCAACTCTCCGTCCAATTTCTTGAAATTTTATTAAATGCATACAACCCCTCCGTCAGGATAGATGGTACATTCGTGCATAATGAACATTGAGTACTCCGCCCTGAGTTTATGCCACAGCGGAAACACCGCGTGGATTCACGATTTTCTTTCACGATGTCAAGGTCGGAGTATGTCGTCATCACTGTGATGATGGCAATATAAACTGTTTTGGCCACGATTGCAACTAACATATTATTGGAATTATGAAATTATTTATAAGCCGGGTGACCCACCATTCATGATGGCATGCTGCTTTTCTCACAATGACATAATGTACAATGTAATATGTGCGAACTTATCGGGGTCATCCACGCGATAGCCAAGAACAGGCGCCGCCTGTCCTCGCTAACAGCCAAAAACACACGAGTGTGTGGCTCCGCCACCGATACAACTTGACATGCGCTTACTATTCTTTTAGAATGATTACATATATTTAAATCAAACATTGAAAGGGATTTAAAATGAGCAAGACAGAAGATAATCTCAAAGCGGCCTTTGCCGGTGAATCGCAGGCGCGCAACAAATACACCTACTGGGCCAAAGTGGCTCATAAGGAAGGCTACCATTATATCGGCAAAATCTTTGAAGAAACGGCCGAAAATGAGAAACGTCATGCCAAAGATGAATTTTCATTATTGGGTGGTATCGGTGACACGGCCGCGAATCTCGAAGAGGCCATGAACGGCGAGCACTATGAAACGGTGGAAATGTATCCGACTTTCGCCAAGGAAGCTGCGGAAGAAGGCCATAAAGAAGCGGCGGCACTGTTTAGATTGATCGCCAAGGTCGAGGCCCATCATCGTGATCGGTACAAAAAGTTGCTTGAGATGGTCAAAGCCGGGACCGTATTCAAACGCGAGGAACCGATCAAATGGAAATGCAGCGTCTGTGGCTATATCCATGAAGGCACCGAGCCGCCGCCGAAATGCCCCTGCTGCAAACACCCGAAAGAGTATTACGAACCGGCCAATATGGATATTTAATCATGGCTCTTTATCGTTGCAGTGTTGGCGCTATCAGCATGACGAAGACGCGGCTGGCCTGCACCCATAGACGCTGGGTTCTGTGATTGACGTCCGTCCTCGTTTGTTAAATAATTATTGAACCGCAATAAAAGCAAGATTCGGGTGGAAATGAAAAAGTGGTCGAATATATTGAGACTATGAAAGAGAATAAACTAACACAGTCAGCGGAAGATTATTTCCATATCGGGCAGGCTATCGAGTTTGTCGAGGCCAATTTCAAGTCTCAACCAACGCTGGAAGAGATCGCCCGGAGCGCCAATTTGAGCAAGTTCCACTTTCAACGTCTGTTCAAACGCTGGGTCGGCGTCAGCCCTACGCGGTTCATGCAGTTTTTGACCCTTGAATACACCAAGCGACAATTGGATGAATCGAAAAGTGTGCTGGATGCTTCGTATGATGCCGGACTATCCGGTCCCGGACGACTGCATGACCTGTTTGTCAATTTCGAGGCTATGACTCCCGGCGAATATAAAAGGCTTGGGTCTGATCTGAGAATCGAGTACGGTTTTCATCCGTCGCCATTCGGAGAATGTCTGCTGGCCATGACTGAACGAGGCGTCTGCTTTCTTGGCTTTGTGCACGATGGCGGCCGTTCGGCGGCCATAATGGAATTGCGGCGCAACTGGCCGTTGGCGACCGTATCGGAAAACAAACAAAAGACAAAATCGATTATCGGGAAGGTATTCGCCTTGTCAGCCGGTCGCGGTTCAACCCCGTTCCATCTACATCTTAAGGGTACCAATTTTCAGGTTCAGGTCTGGCGAGCGCTCTTGACGATCCCGGCCGGTAATGTCGTCAGTTACGGCGATATTGCCGCCTATTTGGGAAAACCCAAAGCCTACCGAGCGGTGGCTAATACAGTGGCGATCAATCCGGTCAGTTTTTTAATCCCCTGCCATCGGGTGATAACGTCTTCGGGTTTGATTCACAAATATCGCTGGGGCGCGACCAGAAAAAAAGCCATCCTCGGCTGGGAAGCCGCACAGGTTAGTGGGACGTCTGACTTCTCAGCATAGAGAAAATCTGGCATAGTAGCAGGGAATTCATTTCTGCATATTATAATTTGCAGTTGAGAAAATGCATGCATTTAGAGTCAACCGTTTTTAATGTATCTTGTATAACGTGAAACAATCAGACTATATTTAATTATCCAATTAACACTTCAGGGAGGATTATTGAATCGATATGAATAATCTCAAAATCTTCTTACAAAAGCGCTGGGTACGGATAATTGGGATCATCCCATTATCAATCTATACCTATTTTGCCATAATGATTTCTTATGGATTAATAGCGGATACAGTGTTTCGACCACCCAATAAAGTATTTCCCGGAACAGATTTAATTGGTTGGTTGGGGTATATGTTTTTTTTGGGTATCATCTTGTTCTCCGGTATAGCTGCAATGGTTACGGCTTACTTCATGAACGGCATCTATCGTCTATTGTATATAAGTGGCGGTTTAGCGGTTTTTTTCGCCTTGGCGTTTTTCCCCCTTAATTTCAAATATACTGCGAATTATGAAAGTCAGTGCGACATTCCTGAGCCACAGGGTATAACCGGCGAATGGAAGAATGACTGGTATCAACTTACTCTTCGAGAGGACAGCACTTTTAATCTGACTCACTGCTGGGGCAATTGGTTCACGCAAGATACCTGTACACATTATGATGGGTCTTGGAGATTTGAAAAGCGCAATCTTTACCTTACCGATCCAAACCGGGATTTCAAGATGAAATGTGAGATATTTAGGAGTCAGGGCTATCATTTTATAACTTATGGCATTCCGGAAAACTTCGATGCCTGGCTTGGTAACCTTGGAATGATGCGC
>JAAEQF010000227.1 GCA_024231695.1 FCB group bacterium | reverse complement strand
AGGGGGGTACCCTATAACAAAAAAAATACATGATAAAAAAATCATTTTTTTTCAAAAAAATAAAAAATCATTTTTTTTCAGTTTTTTTCGTCTTGCCTTAGCGCCTTGTCCCGTTGCCTTAGCGCTTTTCAGCTGGCTGCCTTAGGGCGTTTTATGCTTGAAAAGACAATTTTCAATGGTGCCAGCGTTGCCAAAGTGGGACTTATGGACTTTGAAGGCATTTTGATGGTTTTTAGAGACTTAGGGTGCTTTCTAATCGCTCGTGTGTGCATTCGGAACGCTTTAGTATGCCTTCTGATGCATTTGATATGCATCAGATGGCATTCTGAATACGTTTTGGTGCATTTTGGATGTTTCTTTGGAGGTTTTTGGGCGTGTTGTGCGGCATTTTGAGGGTATTTTGAAGCATTTTTGGAGGTTTTTTGACGTTTTGGCTGCAGTTTTGAAGGATTTTGAGGCGTTTTCTTTTAGTTTTGGCGCTGTCGGCCGGCGCCCTAAACGAAGGCGT
>JAAEQF010000226.1 GCA_024231695.1 FCB group bacterium | reverse complement strand
GGTACTTCGTTTCTAGGCTTACAAACATGATCCCTGTATTCATACCATTCATTAGTGTAGTAACCGCAAATCGAACATCTGTAAGTAGCTCTATTCATCTCACTCTCCTATTAAGTCGGTTAGTTGAATTGAAGTAGGCATCGAGAAGATTTTAGGCTGTTTGTCCTTGTTTCTTCTCTGCCATACTGGAAGTAAGTGATTATTGAAATAGTGAGCATCACCGTTACAGTTCTCTAGGACTTTAGTAGAGACTCCCTGAATCCCTGTTCTAGTACTAGAATTAACGTGAAGGATGATCCCACCATCTACTCTTGATACTGTTTTCCCGTTGTGCGTGAATACAAGTTGTCCCGTGTCAAGAAGAATATTTAACATTTCTCGGTACTTGGATACTTGTACATTTGCATCATCATCAAGGACTTTCCCTGTTTTTAAATCAACCACATAGAAGCCTTCTTTAATCTCTATGGGTTTTGCACCGTTTACTTTGTACTCCCCTCCTTTAATGTACCAGAGGTAATCGAGTGATCCGGCTACACGATTGACCATATCCCAAACTACGACCTCTGATGCAAAGTTAACTGGTCTAACTAATTTAACCCACTCAGAGAATCGCCAGACTTTAAGCCATTCTTCTTGTGATTTAAACTCGTGTAGTTTGTAACCGTAGGATTCT
>JAAEQF010000225.1 GCA_024231695.1 FCB group bacterium | reverse complement strand
GCGGAACACCGACGACCTCCAATTCCAGCACTGATTCGGGGACGGCCAGCGCGACGGGTACCTTCACTTCATCGATGACAGGCCTTACTCCCGGAACCCTGTATTATGTTCGAGCTTATGCCACCAATGAGGCGGGAACCTCTTACGGCAACCAGGTTTCCTTTACTGCCGATCAACTGGCCACGGTAACCACCCAGGCAGTGACATCAGTTGGAACCAGTACCGCCACCGGCAACGGCAACATCACCGATCTGGGTGTTCCCAATCCCACTGCTCACGGTGTGGTCTGGCATACCAGCGGAACACCGACGACCTCCAATTCCAGCACCAATTCGGGGACGGCCAGCGCGACGGGCGTCTTCACTTCATCGATGACCGGCCTTACTCCCGGAACCCTGTATTATGTTCGAGCTTATGCCACCAATGAGGCGGGAACCTCTTACGGCAGTCAGGTTTCCTTCACCGCTGATGAACTGGCCACGGTAACCACCCAGGCAGTGACATCAGTTGGAACGAGTACCGCCACCGGCAACGGCAACATCACCGATCTGGG
>JAAEQF010000224.1 GCA_024231695.1 FCB group bacterium | reverse complement strand
TGGGCAGTTGACCGGTTCCGGTCATGGACTGGGCCCGGGCAACAAACGGAGGACTGATTTCTGTAAAGCCGAAACGTTCGACATGATAGTCTATCATAAAGGAAACGAGTGCTCGTTCCAATCGAGCGCCGGCGCCACGCAGGGCAATGAATCCGGAGCCGGCGACTTTGGCTCCGCGGGCAAGATCAATGATTCCCAGTTTTTCGCCAAGTTCCCAGTGAGGCGCTGGTGTAAAAGAAAATTCGGGTTTATCACCCCATTCACGAATAGTGACATTATGCTCCTCATCGGGACCGACCGGAACCGAATCATGGGGGACGTTGGGGACGCGTAGAATAGCCTGCTGAAGGTTTTCCTCGACTTCGCGGACTTTGGCCGTCATCTCCCCGGCTTTTTGGGAAACTTCTTTCATGGCGTCGATAGCCTCGGTGGCATCTCCTCCACCTTTTTTAACCTTGGCGATTTCACCCGAGGCTTTGTTCTGCTCGGCGCGAAGCGCTTCGGTATCGGTTAAAAGCCTGCGACGGTCGGCATCGAGTTCGATAATCCGGTCAATATCGGCTTTGTCGTTTTTGTCAAGGCAGGCCTTTTTGACCAGTTCCGGGTTTTCTCTAATGAATTTTATATCCAGCATATAGTCCTATCCGCCTTTTACGCCAATTGGTTGTGAGAGATTTAATGTAGTTAAAACGACCGACCGGGTCAACAATGATAAATCAAGTTGACCGAAAGTCGGAAAATCAGCGCGACAGTTTCATCCGATCCGGTTTTTTCATACCGGCTCCGCGCAAAATAATAAAGCGGACGAAACCCCAAAGTGTTCCCAAACCATAGCCGAAATGGATGATTTTGAAAATCAGCGGAGCCGCCAGCGCGCATTTCCATCCGGTCTGTCGGCCGACATCGATAGCACCAGAAACCAAAGCCAGCGAATATATTAGCAGAAGACTGGCCAATACCCACCAGAAAAGGGGCGAAACCAATCCCAAAAGAGCCAGAGAGATGATGGTCACGACAAAGATTACCGGGATAACTTGCCGAAAAACTGCCGGTTTGCCATGTTTTTGCAGAGTGCGGGTGCGCCAGAAGCCGTATTGAAAATATTGCCGCCACAGTTTTTTAAGCGAACTGCGGGAATAATAGGTACTGCAGATATTCGAGGAAATTCGGATTTTACCCCCAGCCTGAATAATGCGCATATTGAATTCATCGTCCTGATTGCGAACCAGTTCCTCGTCAAAATATCCAACCTTATCCAGCACCCACAAATAATGGGCGCCGAAGGCCACAGTATCGACCCAGCCGTCAAAATTGCCCAGACGATGGCGAGCGTCGCCAACACCAACACGCGATTGCGTCGCCGCGGCAACAACCCGGCCGATAAAACCGACCGACACAGTTTTCAGGTATCCACCGGCGACCCAGGCTTCTGGATGTCCGGTTAGACAGGCGACCGATTTTCTGATAAAACCAGAAGTAACAACACAATGCCCACTTACCGGAATGAATATATCGCCCCTGGCCGCACGCAGCATCATGTTGAGTGCGGTTGAAACGATGCGCCCGGTATTTTCAAACAGTTTGACCCGGGGATCTTTTTTGGCAACCCCATTGACGATTTCGGCCGTGCCGTCGTCACTCTGGCCGTCAGCCACAAGTATTTCCAAGCGGTCGGCCGGGTAATCGTTGTCGAGGATAGATCGGATCGTCCGCCCGATATAATCCGCTTCATTGCGAATCGGCATGACGATGGTGACAAACGGCTGTTTTTCAGACACGGATCCTCCAAGGTTCAAAGATAGCAAGTTATCAATTTCTCGGGCGATGGCAATGGAAAAAAGCGCTTGGAAATAATGAGTACGGTTGGTAATTTACGGCTCCAATTACGGCAGATCGAAAAACGACTGCCGATTCGGAGTTGTCTGTGTCGTTATCAATACTGGTTACCGGCGGAGCCGGATTTATAGGATCACATCTGGTGGATACCCTGCTGGAGTTCGGTCATCGGGTAACAGTAATTGACAATTTCAATGAATTTTACGATCCCGGAATCAAACGGCTCAATTGCCGGCCGCATCTTGAACATGAAAATTATCGGCTGATTAACGACGATATCCGCGACCGAACGGCCGTGGATGATTGCGTCGAGCAGGGTGGTTTCGATGAAATTATCCATCTGGCGGCCATGGCCGGAGTACGGCCTTCGCTTGAAAACCCGATTCTATACGGCGATGTCAACGTCATGGGAACGGTGAATCTACTGGAAGCCTGCCATAAATTCGGTGTGAAGAAATTCATCTTCGGCTCATCGTCATCGGTCTATGGCAACAATGAAAAAGTGCCTTTCGCCGAAGACGATCCGGTGGACAACCCGATATCGCCCTATGCCGCCACTAAAAAGGCCGGGGAGTTATTGGTTTATACCTATCATCGCCTTTATGATATCAAGACCGCCTGCCTGAGGTTTTTCACCGTCTATGGCCCGCGCCAGCGGCCGGAAATGGCTATTCACTTTTTCACCGATCAAATTTATCACGGCCGGGAAATCCCGGTTTTTGCCGGAGGAAAAAGCCGGCGCGACTATACTTTTGTATCCGATATCGTCGCCGGAATTATGGCCTGTCATGAGCATAATTTCGATTATCAAGTCATCAATCTGGGGCGATCCGACACGGTCGGGTTGTCGGATTTGATCAAAAAGATTGAACTGGCGCTGGATAAGACGGCCAGGATAAAGATTATGCCGACTCAGCCGGGCGACGTCGATCAGACATTCGCCGACATCGATAAAGCCAAAAGACTGTTGGAATATTATCCGCAGGTATCGATCGATGCCGGAATCGAGAAGTTTGTAACCTGGTTTCTGGAGAGGCAGGAGAAACGATGAATATATGCATGGTAGGAACCGGATACGTCGGCCTCGTGGCCGGAACCTGTTTGTCTGATTTTAGAATGAATGTCACCTGTGTCGATAAAGACAAGAGCAAAATCAAAATGCTGGGTAAGACAAGCTGCCGATCTATGGGCTGGGGTTTACGTATCTATCCGCCGGCCGGCCGTAAAGGAAAAAATCTATTCGTAGCGTAAGGCGATAATGGGATCGACCTTGGCTGCACGCCAGGCCGGGTACATGCCGGCGATCATCCCTGTTCCAACCGACATGGCCAACCCGATAAAAGTCCATAGCAACGACAGGCTGTAAGCCCAATCCAGGGCCGAAGTAATAATCAATCCAACCAAGGCCCCGACAATGATGCCGACAATACCTCCCACGCTGGTCAGCGTCGCCGCCTCGACCAAAAACTGAAAGAGAATGTTGCCGCGTCTGGCTCCGACTGCTTTGCGCACGCCGATTTCGCGCGTACGCTGAGTTACGGCCACGAGCATGATATTCATCACTCCGATTACACCGACGAGGAGCCCGACCGCGGCTACGGCCACGGCGCCCAGATGAACTTTGCCGGTGATGTCGTTGACTTCGTCCTTGAAGGCATCCTGGGTTTCGATACCGAAATTGTTTTCCTCTTCCGGTCGCACTCCGCGGACGCGACGCAGGGCGTTCATAACCTGATCCAGAGCATCATAGAATTTGGCCCGGGACACGGCGCTGGCCAGCAGGTAAACCCGTTCGACGTCGGGATACAGTTTTTCAAAAGTTGACATCGGAATATAGATAAAATCGTTCTCGCTAATCCCGAAGAGATCCTCGACCTCCTCCTGCACCCCGATAACGGTAAATTTGTAGCCGTTAACCGTGATCTCCTTGTCCAAAGCCTCGTGGCGATCGTTAAAGAGGGCATCGGCAATGGTGGGGCCAATAACGCAGACCATGGCCGCCCGGCGCATATCATTGTCATCGATAAAGCGGCCGTAAGTAATCTCGCGATTGGTCACCAGCGTCTGAGTCGGCCAGCATCCACGGAAATCATCGGGTGAGGTGATTTTACGTTTTTCGTATTTGGCGACATTGTTGTAACTTTTTTTCTCGGGTGAAACATATTTGATCAATGGGCACATATCCATGATAGCATAGACTTCATTCATGGTGATATTTTTGCGCCGCCGCTGTTCCTCGGTTAGGTTGTCAAAATCGGTGTTATTGTCCCATTTGTGAATATAGATGACATTTTTGCCGATTTTGTCAATTGAGCTTTCGGCATAGTCATTGAAGCCATCCATAATAGTATTAATCAGAATGACCGCGCCAACGCCGATCATGACGCCGAGGATAGTCATGAACGAACGGAATTTATTGGAGCGGACCGATTCCAAAGCCAGCCTGATGCCTTCTTTAGTTTCCGCCAGAGATTTGAGCCATTTAGCCATAACCGAGCGCCTCTATGGGATCGAGTCGAGCGGCTTTGACCGCCGGGTAAATGCCGAAAAACAGTCCCGTGGCGGTGGAAATGCCGCAGCCAAGAATGATCGCCAACGATGTCGGAGTAATGTAAATATCCATCCAGGAATTGAGTACCAATTCGCCCAACAGGGTGCCGAAAACGATCCCCAGGGCGCCTCCGATGATCGATAAAACCAGTGATTCGTATAGAAACTGAGTCAGGATATGACGCCGTTTGGCGCCAACAGATTTGCGAATGCCGATTTCGCGGGTTCGTTCGGTCACCGAGATCATCATAATATTCATGATGACAATCCCCCCAATGACAATCGACAGCAGGGGCATGGTAATCATGATAACCCGGAAGGCACGGGTAAAATCATTAATGAAGCTAAGGATGGCATCGGGAGTCATGAGAGTGAAATCATCTATATCATCGTAAAGAAGTCTTCGAGTCGAACGTAAAACCACTCGCACCTGATCCATGGCCGCCTCGCGCCTCTCCAGCGAGACCGCGCTGATGACCAGGTTGACCGGATTGCCAGGCTGTTTATATAGCTTTTGCAGAGTTGACAGAGGCATGGTCAAAAAGCTGTCCATTTCCTCACCGAACATACCACCCATCTCATCGGCCACACCTATGACGACGAATTCCTCATCGCCGACTTTCAATTTTTTGCCGATCGGATCTTCGTCAAGAAAGAGTTTATCGGCAACGCGGGCACCGATAAAGGCCACTTGTCGGCGGCGGCGGTCATCTTCCCAGGTCAGATAACGCCCCTGGGCAACATCGATGTCGCGCATAGACAGAATATTGGGAGTTTCACCATTTATCTGCACCCAGCGCATGCGGGTGGTACCGTATTTTAGATGGTCGGAGGCATACCCCTCGGCTCCCACCTGTTCACAATCGGGACAGCCTTCTTCGATCGGTTCTATAAGTCCCCGCACCAGTTTTTTGCGTTTGGCTCGTTCGGCGTATTCGGCATAAGAGGTTATCAGGCCGAAACGGGTGGCAATAAAAGTCTTGGGGCCCATGGAAGAAAAGACTTGTTCCAGATTGGACTGCATTCCCTCGACAGTGGAAACGATGGTAATGACCGAAGTCACACCCATGACCATACCCAGAACAGTCAGGAAGGACCGCAGACGATTGGCCCAGAGAGCGCTTACGGCTTCACTCAATAATGACAGGATGGTTCTCATAATCGCCAGTCAGGGGATTATTCCCCGTTCTCTTCCATCTTTTCGAGTGAATGCTCGTCGATTTCAACGGCGTCGCCTTTGGCCAGTTTGCGCAGAGTCTGGAATGAACCAGAAACAATTGTATCCCCGGGATTGACTCCGGTCAGGACCGAAATATTGCGATCATCGGCAATCCCGGTAGTAATCTCGGCAAACTCGGCCGTTCCGTTTTTGATAACAAAAACGCCGGTTTTCTTCTCTTTTTTCTTACGTTTGAACTTATTATTAGCCGGAGTTTCCTCCTCACCGGAATCTCCGGCGGAATCATCCATCGGGGCGGCGTGCAAATCATCGTCGCCCAAATTTTCCGCCGATTCATCTTCTCCAGAGGTATTAAGCGAATCGGGATCAAACTCACGCGTGACTACCGAGGCATAAGGAATTAAAAGCGCCTCATCTTCTTTGGCAGTGGTTACATCAACGGTGGCCGACATACCCGGACGAATCCCGGGATCAATTTCATCGAATCGGATTTTGACCAGAAAATTAGTGGAGTAGCTGTCGCTGCCCTGTCCGCTGACGCGGGCCGAGTTGCCGATTTCAACGACCGTTCCGGAGAAACTGGTATCGCGGAAAGCATCGACGCGGATTTTAGCCGATTGCCCGATTCTGACCTTGGCTATTTCAGTCTCGTCGATATCGACTTCGACTTCAAAAACAGATAAATCGGCGATGGTCATCAGGGTTTTGCCCTGAGTAAAAGAAGTCTGAGCCTGGGCTATCTCCCCGACCTCGACACTGAGGTAGGTGATCACGCCTTCCATCGGCGCGGTAATGCTGGTCTTGGAAAGATTGTCCTGGGTTTTTTCCAAACGGGCCTGACCGGTTTTGGCCTGGGCCAACATCGCCTCATAATTCGCTTTAGAGTTTTCCCGGAGGAATTCGGCATTGGTAAATTCTGTTTCCGAAATCAGTTTTTGCTGATACAGCCTTGAAATACGGTCAAAGTCGAGTTCGTCCCGGGAATACTGAGCTTTGGAGGCCTGGCAACGGGCGTTGATCTCATCCAGTGAAAAGCGGGCCTGATCGACGTCGGAATTGTATTGGACCGTGTCCAAAAGCAGAAGTTTTTGTCCGCGGACGACACGATCACCTTCGGCCACCCTTAACTTGATTATTTCGGCCGGCACTTCGGAAGTAATATCCACTTTTGTCTGGGGTTGAATTCGACCGGAAGCGGTCACGATTTCGGAGATTTCGTCGAGATAGGCCAGATCGGCCTGAACCATCGTGCCATCGCTTTCGGATCGATTCATATTCACCACTACCAGTACAATAATGATAATGGCGACGGCTCCGCCCCAGATAAGTTTCTTTTTACGACTTTTCTTTGCCATCTGTCACGTCCTGTCTAATGCCCAATTAAAGTCATCGCACCCGCAATTCAACTGCCTATTTCGTTATTCGCATTTTAGTAACCAGTTTTATTAGACGGTCAGTTCGGAAAAATGTTGCACGTCAGACGTCAACCATTGCTGGAATATACGCTTCGCCGCGTCAATTTGCTCCGATCGTTATTTTGGAGATATTATATAGCTCTTGACTAATCGTCGTTTTCTTGTTTATTACGCCCTTTACGTTGCATGATATCGGAAGGAGTTTTGGCTATGAGTAGTGATAACAACAAACTGAGATGGGATATTGAATCGATTTTCGCCGGCGGATCAGAATCGACCGATTTCGCCGAATTTCGCCGGGCCCTGACCGTCGATCTGGAAAAAGCTGAAAAAACGATTGGCGATCTTCCGCAAAAATTGAATGAAAAGTCAAAAAGCCAATGGACGGCCTTTTTCCTTTTAATGCAGCATATCATGGAACGGATCGACCATGCTTCGGGATTTACCAGCTGTCTCGTTTCGCAGGACGTGGCCGATGAAAAGGCGCAGATTATTGAAACGGAGATTTTTAATCTTTATTCGATCTGGGAAACAATCATGACCGGTGTCGAAGAGTTTGCCATCGGTATCAGCGATGCCGATTGGAATGATCTTCTGACCCATGAAAAGCTGGTGGGGACGGTCTTTTTCTGGAATGAACTGCGCGACAATGCCTCCCGGAAAATGGAGCCGAAGCTGGAGAAATTGGCCTCGCAGTTAGCCGTGGACGGCTATCACGGTTGGAACCGATTATATAGTAAAATCGCCGGCGACTTGAAGGCCGAATTTGAAGAAGACGGTAAGAAGGAAATGCTGTCAATGGGTCAGTTGGCCAACAAGTTTTCCTCGGCCGACCGCAATGTTCGCCATCAAGCGTTTGAGAAACTGGAAGGGACTTGGGACACGGTCAGCCCACTGGCGGCAATGGCCCTAAATTCGCAGGCCGGATTTCGTTTGAGTTTGTACAAGGGGCGCGAGTGGGATTCAGCCCTGCATGAGCCTTTGCTTTTGGGGCGGTTGAAAGAAGAAAGCCTGGAGGCGATGTGGAATGCGGTCGCTCGCGGCGGCAAGCAGATGCTCAGGTATATCGAAGCCAAGAAAAAGCTGTTGAAAATAGATGATTTCCGCTGGTATGATCAGTTGGCCCCGGTCGGCAACGTCAGTCTCTCCTACAGTTACGACGAAGCCGGTGATTTTGTGGTCAAGCATCTCGGATCGTTTTCGAAGGAAATCGGCGATTTTGCGCGGATGGCTATTGACAAACGCTGGATTGAGGCCGAAGATCGGCCTGGAAAACGAGCCGGCGGATTTTGCACCGGACTCGATCTGAAGAAAGAGTCGCGGATATTTATGACTTTTTCCGGCGGTTACGATGAAATGATGACTCTGGCTCATGAGCTTGGTCATGCTTATCACAGTTATGTACTTAAGGGCCATGACTATTTTTCTCGCCATTATCCTATGAATCTGGCCGAAACCGCTTCGACTTTCAATGAGCTATTGGTGACCGATGCGGCCTTGAATTCAATCGACGGCAAAGAGGAAAAACTTGCTCTTCTGGACCAGAAAATCCAACAGGGTTTTATCATGTTCTGCAACATCCGCGCCCGATTCATTTTCGATTCAAATTTCTATAAAGAACGTAAAAAGGGAACGGTGCCACGCGAGCGATTGAGTGAATTGATGTGCGAAGCGCAGAAGACGGCTTTTGGCGATATTCTTTCGGCCGATGGTTTGCATCCGCTGTTCTGGGCGTCGAAACTGCATTTCTTCGAAACGGAAATGCCTTTTTATAATTTTCCCTACACATTCGGTTTCCTTTTTGCCGGAGGCATTTACGACCTGGCAAAAAAGGAAGGCCCCGCGTTTGCCGACAAATACCGGGCACTTTTGGCCGACACCGGATCAATGACCACCGATGACGTAGCCGCCAAGCATATAGGCGTAGATTTGAGCCGGGAAACTTTCTGGAATGACGCAGTTGATCGGGTAACGGCCGATATCGAACCGTTTGTGAAACTGGCCGAGGAGCTTGCGGTCAAGTAGAAATTTATCAGGAATTATCCGGCCAGAGCCAGAGAGCTGTTTTACCGAATAAAACGGCTTGACCGTGGAATTGGGGCTAACTATATTATCAGCCTGAATTTGTCCGGTATAACATTGATGGGTTAACTATTGCATCATAGCCGAAGAAAACTCTACGAGGATACCTCAACATATCTGGGCGTTTATTGCCGCAAGCTGGGCCTGACCCCCAATTTTTTAACCGGGGTATCATTCGTCTGCGCCATTATTTCTGGCGTGCTGTTCTGGCAGAGCAAATTGCTTTGGGGCGTTTTGTTCATTCTGTTGACCTCCCTGACCGATATGCTCGATGGAGCCACAGCCCGGGCCGGAAACATGGGTACCATATTTGGCGGCATCCTTGATCATGTCTCCGATCGGTACGGTGAGTTTTTTATTTTAACCGGAATCGCCGTATCGGGTATCGTTCATCCTCTTTGGCCGATATTCGCTCTTTTCGGGATGCTGATCGCCTCCTATACGCGAGCCGCAGCCGAATCGATCGGGAATCTGCCGACCTGCGCCGTCGGTATTATGGGACGATTGGAAAAGTTCATTTTTATTATGCTGGGAGTGGTTCTTGAACATTATTTCCCCGGTTATAATCTGCTGACCTATGCCATGATTCTGGTCGGTGTGACATCGGTGATCACTTCCGTTCAAAGACTGGCTTTCGCCTCGAAGGAATTAAAAGATAGGCAATAAGATGATCCTTGTTCTCGGAAATCCGGTTTACGATTACATAGAAACCAAGAAAATCAAAACCGACGGACGGATATTGTCGGGTTGTTCCACCAATGCCGCTTTGGCTCTATCCCGGCTCGGCCGAGAACTGACGTTGGTCGGTTCGGTGGGCGAAGATTTTTCCGAGTCGTTCCTGGCAGATATGAAAGGTTATGGCATTGAGGCCAGGGCTTTGCCCTCAATTGAAAGCGGCGGATTTTCGCTGGTCTATTA
This sequence comes from FCB group bacterium, assembly GCA_024231695.1. Lineage (GTDB taxonomy): Bacteria > Zixibacteria > MSB-5A5 > GN15 > JAAZOE01 > JAAEQF01. The sequence continues at coordinate 31,571 of JAAEQF010000224.1, read as the reverse complement.
CGATGATTTCGGCAATCGCAATCTTGATCTTCTGGGACGGGCCGAACCGATAACGGCCATCGACGACGATCTTTTGACAAAGGCCGAGGCAGTTTTGATTGGACCGATTCTGAGGGAGATTTCTTTTGACCTGATCCGGGATATCCGGCGTAGGTTCGACGGACTTTTCTTTTGTGATCCCCAAGGTCTTTTGCGTAATGCGGGCAAGGATGGCCGGATATACCATGAGAAACCGGAGGGGATCGAGGAAATTCTGGGTCTTTTCGATATCGTTAAGCCGAATGAACTGGAAGGCCGGGTATTGACCGGTATCGACTGCCGTCGTGATCCGTTCGAGGCAGCTCGTATAATAAAAAGCTGGGGGCCGAAGCTGGTCATTGTCACCCTGGCCGAGCTTGGTTCAATTATTTATGATGGTCGCAATTTTTATGAAATTCCGCCCTATGAAATTGATCTGGTCGATTCGACGGGAGCTGGCGACACATATATGGCCGGATTCACTCATGCCCGCTTAAACGGAGAAGATTTACGCGGTTGCGGAACATTTGCCTCCTGCGTCAGTTCAGTAATGATTGAGCAGGTGGGTCCTGATTTTGTTCTGACCGAAGAACAGGTTCGGGATCGGCAGGAATCTCTTTTGGGAAAAATAGATTTCAAAGTTCAGCTTTGTCAAACGTAACTAAGATATAGCAAAATCGACTATTGGGGCAAATCCCAAAGATGATTGTCTTTAATTTTTAAGGAGAATGATATCATGCGCGCTGCCATTCAAATTGATGGAGCCTATTTGGAACGGATGTTGGCCGAAGAACATGGATCTCCGGCGGTTGATTATTCCAAGCTCGTCAACAAATTGGTCAATACGGTCATAACCACATCCGAGAGCGATTTACAGCTGCTTCGATCATACTATTATCACGCTCTACCATGGGTCAGCCGGACGCCGACCGAACAGGAAGCAGAGATGCACAAAAAGAAAATGGGGTTTTTCACTCGATTGCAGCATCTTCCTCGTTTCGATGTTTACCTGGGGAGAACTCAGCGCATCCAGAATGATGACGGCACCTATACGTATCAGCAAAAGGGGGTCGATGTCATGCTGGCCTCCCATATGGTTGAAATGTCCGCCCGCCAGTATGTTCATCATTTGGTATTACTGGCTCCGGACGGCGATTATGTTCCAGCAGTGAATATTGCCAAGAGCATGGGGGTCATCGTTCATCTGGCCCACGGCCAACGGCCGCAGGCGTCGTCGGAATTGATCAAGGTGGCCGATGAACGGATCGAGCTGGACAGCCAATTCTTAATTGATTGTATGCGCCACTCATATTAATGACATCAATTCGAGGGGCTTGAAAACCGCTTGATTAAAAAATTATTTAGTAGGCTGCCGAAGGACTGTGAGGCACAGGCAGCTTATTTTGGGGGCTAAACTCGGAAAGCTTGACCTTGCCGTAAAATCTACCTATACTCCCGTCAAGCAATTTGGAAACAGATAATTCAGCTTTGGAGGATAGATATGGGTAATTACAGAGTTCCATATCCGGAGAACGAACCGGTATTGTCCTACGCTCCCGGTTCGCCCGAACGGGAAGTTTTGAAAAAAGCATTGGCCGAGCTTAAGTCGCGCCAGATGGAAGTACCGATGATAATCGGCGGGCAGGAAATAAAGACGGACGAAACGGTCAAGATGACTTCACCCCAGGATCATTCCCGAGAATTGGGTTTTTATTATCGGGGCGGCGCCAGGGAAATTGAAGATGCCGTCGAGGCGGCATTGGCGGCCCGCGAAAAATGGAACAATCTCCCCTGGGAACACCGAGCGGCTATCTTTCTAAAAGCAGCCGATCTGCTGGCCGGTCCTTATCGGGCGATCACCAATGCGGCTACCATGCTGGCCCACAGCAAAAATATTTATCAGGCCGAAATCGACGCCGTCTGCGAACTGGTCGATTTCTTCCGTTTCAACGCCTACTACATGCAGGAAATTTACGATATGCAGCCGGACTCGTCGCCGACAATGTGGAACTATATGGATTATCGGCCGCTGGAAGGGTTCGTTTTTGCAGTCACACCGTTCAACTTTGTTTCCATCGCCGGTAACCTGCCGACAGCTCCGGCCATGATGGGTAACGTCGTTCTTTGGAAACCAGCCTCAAGTGTGGTTTACACCGCTCACATCATCATGCAGATTCTCAAGGAAGCCGGTTTACCCGATGGTGTGATCAACATGATTACCGCCCGGGGCGCCGACGTTGGCGATAAAATCATGAAAAACGAAAACCTGGCCGGCATTCACTTTACCGGTTCGACCGGGGTTTTCCAGGGCATGTGGAAAACCGTCGGAGAAAATATCGCCAATTATAAAAGTTATCCGCGTATCGTCGGCGAAACCGGCGGCAAGGATTTCGTTTTCGTACACAATTCCGCCTCGATTCCCGAAGTCGTCACCGGCCTTATCCGTGGCGCTTTCGAATATCAGGGACAGAAATGTTCGGCCGCCTCACGGGCCTATATCCCGGCCTCTCATTGGGATGAAACCAAGGCGATGCTGGTCAAACAGGCGGGTGAATTAAAAATGGGTGACCCGGAGGATTTCACCAACTTCATCAACGCCGTCATCGACAAGAGTGCATTTGCCGATATAACCGGATACATCGATTATGCCAAAACCTCTTCCGATTGCGAGATCATCGCCGGTGGCGGGTATGATGATTCCAAGGGTTATTTCATCGAGCCGACGATTGTGGTAACGACCGATCCTCATTTCAAACTGATTGAAGAGGAAATATTCGGCCCGGTTCTGACAATTTACGTTTACCCTGACGAGGAATTTGAGGAAACACTGCATCTGTGCGACGCCACTTCGCCCTATGCCCTGACCGGGGCGATATTCTCTCGCGATCGGGAAGCAGCGGCGCTGGCTGGCAAGATCCTGCGCAATGCGGCCGGCAATTTCTATATCAACGACAAGCCAACCGGAGCGGTTGTCGGGCAGCAGCCTTTCGGTGGAGCTCGCGCTTCGGGCACCAACGACAAAGCCGGATCGCTTCTGAACATGATCCGCTGGACTTCACCGCGGACGATAAAGGAAACACTTGTTCCGGCGACCGATTACAGGTACCCGTTCATGGCTTAGATTTAGGCCGAGCGGATCAATTGATTGCTACATTATCCGGAGGCGATGTACTCGTCTCCGGTTGTTTTTTTGGCAAAACCGGCTTAAAAGACGGCATCGGAGGCCTTTTCCCTCTATGAAAATTGTTTTCAGAAGGCGTTTTTTTTCTTGCTAAGGGTTTAAAAAAAAATGTACTTTTTTGGCGAAACCGATATAACACCACAGGCTAACATAAGGGAAATAGAAACAGCCAAAGATAATCTCGCTTATTAACTTATACAAAGGAGACACCTGATGCCAGTTGCCAAGAAAAAGACAACCAAAAAAGCTGCGACCAAGAAAAAACCGGTTAAGAAAGCAGCGACCAAGAAAACCGTAGCCAAGAAGGCCGCACCGAAGAAGAAACCGGCCGCCAAGAAGACAGCGACCAAGCGCAAACCGAATCCGGCTTTCATGAAACCGTGGACGCCGTCAGCAGAGCTGGCCGCCATTGTCGGCAACAAGCCTTTACCGCGGACGGAAGTGACCAAGAAACTGTGGATTTATATCAAGAAGAATGAACTACAGGATGATGCCAACCGGCGGATGATTATTGCCGACGACAAACTCAAGAAGGTTTTCGGCGGTAAGAAAAAGGTCAATATGTTTGAGATGACCAAGTTGATCAGTAAGCATCTCGGATAAGATCACTGACCGACAACTGGGATATGGGCCCGGGCGACCGACAGGGATTGACGGTCACCCGGGATTTTTTTGTCTGCTATTTGAATGGTGTGTGTTCGCGGGAATAATACTCTTTGGTCAACCTGGCCGTAACACCCGACAGGGCGATCAAGGCGATCAGGTTGGGGATGGCCATGACTCCCAGGGCCACATCGCCGAAGGTCCAGATTTCTTCCAGGCCGCTGATGGCTCCGACAAATATCATCATGCAGTACACAATACGATAAGGCTTTACCGCGCCGTCTCCAAAGAGGTATTGGATCGATCGGTCACCATAATACGACCAGGAAATTATGGTCGAAGTGGCAAACAATAACACGGCGGCGGTAACCACATAGCCGCCGTAACCTCCAAGAAAACTCAAACCCTCACGAAAAGCATAGGCAGTCATCGGTGAGCCATTGAGAGCGGCGCCACCAACTTTCACTATCCAGGCATCGGTAACAAGGATGCACAGACCGGTCAGGGTGCAGATGGTCAAGGTATCGATGTAGGGACCTAACATGGCCACGGTGCCTTCGCGCACCGGTTCGTCGGTTTTGGCTGCGGCATGGGCGATGGGAGCCGAGCCTTGTCCGGCTTCGTTGGAGAAAAGGCCGCGTTTGATACCCCAGATCAGCGTATGCATAAATGTTGCACCGGTAGCACCGCCGACGACTCCTGCCGGTGAAAAGGCACCATTGATTATTTGAGAAAAAGCTCCCGGAATTTTATCCAGATTCAGTAAGATTATGGTCAGTGTTCCGACAACATATATAACGGTCATGAGCGGCGCCAGAATCGAAGTAACGCGGCCGATCCTTTTGATCCCGCCGAGGATCACGGAAGCGACGACCATGGCGATGATTCCGCCGGTCAGCCAAACGGGGATGTTAAAATCGGAGTGGAATTGATCGGCCATCGTGAATGCCTGAATGCCGTTACCGGTTCCCAGGGCACAGATCGCTGCCGCTCCGGCGAAGATGACAGCCAGCCACTTCCAGCCGAGGGCCTTTTCCATATAGTACATTGGGCCGCCCGAAGCCGAACCGTCGGGATTAATTTTGCGATATTTCATCGACAGCGTACACTCGGCATATTTAAGCGATGTCCCCAGAATACCGGTCAGCCACATCCAGAACAGGGCGCCGGGGCCGCCGAAATGAATGGCCGTGGCCACACCGGCGATGTTGCCGATACCGATTGTGGCCGACAGAGCCGCCGACAAAGCCTGAAAATGCGAGATATCTCCGGCATGTTTGGGATCGTCATATTTGCCGCGGGTGATATCAATGGCGTGTTTGATCTGGCGCAATTGAATCCAACCGAGACGGAAGGAGACAAATAAACCGGTTCCCAGCAACAGGATAATCATGGCGGGGAAAACCTTTGGGAATCCCCAAACATAACCATGCAAATCGCCGAAAAAATCCCATAAAAAACTCAAGCGTCCTCCCGTGTCAATAGCCCTGCGGCTGAATGAATTGATTTGATATTGACCAATTACGGCAAATGAGGGGTAAGGAGCAAGCGAAAAGTAAATCGACGTACTGGAGTAATATTTAGAAGTTTATTCCAGCCGAAAGACGAAAAGTTTCGTCGAGATCGGCGTGATGAAGATAGGCCAGATCAATAAGATAGCGGTCGAAAGCCGCTCCCAGACCAGCGGTAAAATGACCCTGGTCGAAACCCAGGCGACCAAAGGCTGTTTTTCTGTAAGCGATTTCCAAACCGGCTTGAAAATCGGCCGAGATATTACCTAGCCATAGGTCGGCGTTGGTACGGCGGCCCTCGAATCGAATGATAGACTGCCCGGCGACCAGAATGGAAACTTCATTGGTGGCCCAGCGCAAGGAAATACCCGGTTTGATGGCTGGGTAAATTGTTTCGGTATTATCATTGGAATAAGCCAGAAAGCTTGAAGTCAGGTCGGTGACAACCAACGCGGCGGTAATAATCGTATCCACCTGATAAATCACTCCGGCATCAAGACCCAGGCCATATGCAGTTTCAACGGCGATATCACGATAAATCAGCTTGGCCGTCAGACCATAGGCCAGGCTGTTACTCAGGCGTCCGGCCAATGATCCTCCCAGCATCAGGTCAAAATGATTTTCTTCACGCAGGACATAAGGCCAAAGGCTGTCGGCGTCGCGGGCGGTTATTTTGATACCGCCTCCACCGAGGTAATAGAGATAGGCGCCATAGCTATTAAGACCGGTGCGCTTACCGTTATTAGAGGCGAACCCGATATAATCATGATTGAGAAGTGAGCCGAAAGTTTCGGCATGCATGGTCTGCAACTGCCGCCCACGCATGAGCGCCATACCGGCCGGATTCCAATAGGGCGAGGTAGCATCATTCGATCCGGCAACTACGGCTCCGCCCATGCCCAGCGGCCCGGCACCGACACCCAGAGAAAAAGGTTCGCCCGCATACTTGGCACCGATAGCGGTTACCGGTATGGCCAGAATTAGAAATAAAGCCGAGATTGTAGTTATTCTCTTCATAATCAAAGCCAATATAGACGATTAACCGAAATCGGCCAATAGAAAAAGGCGAAGGTATTTTTCATTCCTCCGCCTTTTTATTTTTTTTTACAGCCAGACTTTTTATTTTCCAGAATCGCCGGATTTCTTTTTAAGACCACAGGCGGTAGGATCACAACCCTTGGCTTTACAGGCCTTGGGATCGCAATTTTTGGCCATCTTCGTATCAGCGGTGGCCACAGTAGTCGGATATCCAGCCTTGATAACGGCCGCTGTAAGCATCTCCGGTTTCACTTTGGCTTTGGCATAGGCGATCGTAGCGGTGCCGTCGTCAAGATTGACAAACACATCGCCGACGCCTTCGATCTTGGTCAACGTTTGGGTAACATGTTTGACACATCCGCCGCAGGTTACTTTGGAGACATTAAGGACTACAATTTCCTCACCCTCTTTGGCGGTAATCTTTTGAGTCGTTTCGATTTTAGTACCACAGGCTTTGGCCGCGGCTTTTGAGGCACAGCCGGAACCAGCCATCAGACCACCGGCCACAAACAGAACAACACCGAGGGTCAAAGCAACAATCATTAGTGAATTACGTTTCACAGATTCCTCCTGAATATTAAGCTACTGATATTTTTCTATACCCAAATTTACTCATAACCTCCGAGAAGTCAAGCATTATGTACTTAGCTGATCTACATATGTCATAAAGATTAAACCGATTTCCGCTTCCAATGGTTCCAATAATGTAGAAATACATAGTTGTATTCAACCTACAAGGGCAGTAGTGGAGCGAATTATCCTGGTTTTCAGACCCCTAATTACTTCTATCTAAATGCGCAACAGGCTTTCCGCTTCCGGCTTAAAAAGCACCCAGAGTGAATAAATGCCCAGAGCGGTGCCTATAGGAAATGCAAATAGATTTAGAACTCCCAAAATAATAGTCAGAATTCGGGACCAAGATTTTCTCTGCAAAAGCCCCCATCCGGCTATTATATCGGGCAATCCGAGAATTAGGCCAACCATGCCGATTACGAGGCTGACTGCACCGGTGGCCAAAATGGCCGTTTCATCGCCGGAGACCAGCCCGCTGCCGCCAACGAGTAGAAAAGCAACTCCGCAGGCCATTAGGGTTAAAATGCCGCTGATAATGTAGAGTATGCCCAGGATTTGAATATGTTTTTCCATCCCCATCTCCATGGTTTCTGAGGTTGGCCTGTTTATAAAAGAATATTCCTCCCGAGTCCATATAAAACCGCAGGTCAAAAACCGACTGACGAGGTAATACTCAGGCATAATTATTGATACTGTAAATTTCGAGTTTCTCGAGTTTTATAATACCAGAGCCATTGAGAAGCGATTTAAAGGATTTGACTTGATAAAGCTGAGTATTCCATGTAAATTGGCCTGATGCAAAAGGCCATCATCAAGACTGTACTGGTAACCGGAGCTAATGGCTTTATCGGCAGCCGCCTCTGCCGACTTTTGGCCGCCAACGGGTACACTATTAGGATTATCTGCCGGGAAAGTTCAGATCTCAGTTTGCTGAAGGAAATCCCACATTCCAAGTTCATTGCCGATATTTGCCGACCGGAGAGTCTGCCGAAGGCAGTCACCGGGGTCGATTATGTCATACATTTGGCCGGTTTGATCAAGGCCAAAAGTCAGGCCGATTTTTATCGGGTCAATCAGGAGGGCGTGACCAATCTGCTCAACGCCGTTAAAAACCATAACCTTGGTATAAAAAAATTCGTGTTGGTTTCTTCGGTGGCAGCCTCCGGCCCGGCTGAAGGCACTCCTCGAAAAGAAAGTGATTTGCCGCAGCCGATCACCACCTACGGTCGTTCCAAACTGGCCGGAGAGATAGCCGCAGAAGCGTTTGTCGATTTAATACCGATCTCGGTAATCCGGCCTCCGGCAGTTTATGGACCCGGAGACAGGGCGATTTTCACTCTTTTTGATCTGGTTAACAAAGGTTTTAAACCTTATATGGGTGGTGGTCACAATCGGGTGCAAATGGTTTATGTCGATGATCTGGCGATGGCCATTGCCCGGGTATTGGAAGTTGAGGATCGTTCGGGAGAAGTGTATTTTATTGCCGAAAGTCAGGCTCACACGATTCGGGAGATGCTGGATATAATGGCCGAATTGCTGAGCAAAAAGGCAATGGGGATTCCGATTCCGCGACCGCCGTTGGTGGTTATCGCCTGGTTGTCGGAAATGTTTTTCAGGATGATCGGGCGTATCCCTCTCTTTTCCCGCGAAAAAGTTCGAGAACTGACCGCGAATTGGGAACTGGACGTCTCCAAGGCTCGCCAGCATCTTGGCTTTGAGACCCGTATGGATTTCAGAACCGGTGCCCAATTGACTATCGACTGGTATCGTCAGGAGGGATGGTTGAAATGATAAGTGTAAGATTGCTTCTGGCCTGCCTGCTTTGGGGCGGCGCAGCACTGTTTATCTTTGAGGCAATCTGGTATCTGCTGGAGAAAAAACTCAGACTCCCCTCAAAGCTTCCGCCGGAACTCAAGGAGGAAGACGGGCTTGGTTATTTCATCTCCAAATTTATCGTGCAGTTCGCCTTTTTGGTGGCCATGCCGGCTGTGATGTACAGCTGGTTTTATGTGATGGTTCCCTTTTCAGGTGTCCGCGCTGGCGTCAGTCTGGCTTTGTTTGTGTTTATGCTGGGGATTATTCCTTTTGCCGTCTCGCTTCTGATGCGCATAAAGATGCCGCTTTCTTACACTCTGTTTCAATCCGCCGGTCATTTGATCAAGTTGATCCTTGTTTTTGGCATAATCTCTTATCTTTACATCTTGTAGGGACTACAACATGTTTGACATCAAAGAAGTACGTGCCAATTTTCCACACACGAAAGAAACGAGCTATTTCAACGCCGCCTCAAACGGTCCCCTCTCCAACCCGGGTTATAAGGTTCAGGAGGCCGTCTATATTCAGGCCAAATCGGGTCTTATGGGCCGACAAGTGGAAGTGTATGATGCTCTCGATAATATCCGGCGCAATGGAGCCAAGATATTCGGCGCTCGGAAAAAAGAGGTCGGATTCGGTTTCAATACAACGTTTGGAATCAATCTGGCGGCTTTTGGTCTGCCGCTTAAGAAGGGCGATGAAATTCTTCTGTCTGATGTCGAATTCCCGGCCAATGTTTATCCCTGGCTTGAGCTGCGCAATCGCGGTATCAAAATCAAATTTCTGAAGAGCAACCGGGGATGTTTTGATATCGAGGATTTGCAAAAAGCCATAACCAAAAAGACTAAAGTCCTGTCGCTGTCGTTCGTGCAGTATTTCAACGGCTATAAAAATGATATGACGACGATCGGCAAAATCTGCAAGGCGCACGGTATTTTCTTTGTCGTCGATGCCATTCAGGGCGCCGGGTGTGAGCCAATGAACGTACACAAATGGCAAGTCGATATTGCCTCGGCGGGCGGCCATAAATGGCTGCTGGGGCCGCAGGGTACAGGCATCTTTTTTGTCTCGGACAACATCAAGGATCGGTTTCGTCCACCCTGGCGAAGTTGGCTGGGTGTGGATTGGAAATGCGACTGGTCGAACCTGAACGACTTTGACCGTCCGTTCGACAATTCAGCCCGGCAGTTTGAGATGGGAACGTATCCAGCAGCGCATGTCATGGCTTTTGACTGGTCACTCGAGTTTATTAATAAACTGGGTGTACGCAATATTCAAAAACATAATTATACCCAAATGGATAAATTGATCGAACTGCTCAACTCGGAACCTTTTTACCGGATAACCGGATCGGTGGACAAGAAACATCGCAGTTCCATCATATCCTTTACCTCCCATCGCGGCGATATTGATTATATCCATCGCCTGCTTACTTACTGCCACATCATAACCGCCATGCGCGAAGGTTCAATACGGGTTTCGACTCATCTGTACAATGACACGAACGACCTGAAGCGCCTGACCATCTGTCTGGATCAGGCGGCCAAAGACAGTTGCTGCGGCAAGTGCAAAGTGAGCCCCCGAAAAAAGTTAAAAAAAAAGAAGTAGCTGTTGCTGCCCTTTTTCGGTGAACTGGCTGCATTGGGGACTTCCTTTTGCTGGGCGGGGGGCACGATTCTATTCGCTCTCTCCGGGCGGCTTATTGGGTCGTACAATGTCAACAAACTGCGCATCCCCATTGCCGCGGCCTTTCTGGCGGTTGTACTTTTGGCCGTCCACGGCAGTCTGTTTCCATCCGGTTATGATCAAAAAGCTTTAATCTACCTGACCTTGTCCGGAATAATCGGACTGGCCGTCGGCGACACATTCTACTTCCGCTGTCTGGTTATCCTCGGTCCGCGGCTGGGATCGTTGATGATGGCACTGGCCCCGGTGATGACCGCCCTTTGTGCTTATTTCCTGATCGGAGAACGATTAGGCCTGATGGCCATAGGCGGTATATTGGTTACTCTAACCGGAGTGGCCTGGGTCACTACCGATAGAAAAGACGAAAATATCGACCGGCGTGAAGGATCCAAGGCTTTTGGCGTATTAATGGGCGTCGGCGGGGCGGCCGGACAGGCTTTGGGACTGGTTCTGGCCAAGGAGGGTATGGGGGAAACTTTTGATCCGATGTCGGCCACTTTAATCCGAATGATCACGGCGACGATCTCCATCTGGCTGGTAGCTGCCTGTCGCGGAGAAATTATCTCCACGATCAAATCGTTGACCAGTAAAAAGGCAATCTATGCCGTCCTGGGGGCGTCTTTTCTGGGTCCGACCATCGGCGTCTGGCTTTCTTTAGTGGCGGTAAAGTATACAGAGGCCGGAATCGCGGCGACCCTGATGTCCACCTTTCCGGTGGTGGTCATCCCCCTGGCCATGGCGGTCCATAAGGAACGCCCAACCTGGCGGGCAATAGTTGGGGCGATCGTCGCCGTGGCCGGAGTGGCTATGCTTTTTATCGAGTAAATTGAGCGGCCAAAAATCTTTACAAATCGCAATCCGTTAAGTAAACTGGTTATCATGTCTGCTCCTGCGAAGAATAAACCTGAGTCAATACCGGCCTTTCTGTTCGCCATTCTTTTGGCCGGGAGTTATATACTCTTTGGATTTATTCCCGATAACGAGTGGTGGGGATTAAACCATCTTTATTTTCATTCTGATCTGATCCGTTGGTTTTTCATTGCGCTGATTATTTTGACATTTTTGCCTCCGATTCGAAATTTCTGTATGAGCACCTTTGAGAAGATGTCAGGGATTCCCCGGAAAATGTCATCCTTCCTGTGGCCAATGATTGCCGTCGGGCTGTTTATTATCTTTCGGATTTCGGTGCATTCGATGGGTGACGGTTATTTGCGGGATATCGAGATTAGGGCAGGGAAATTGTATTATGCCACCGAAATGCTGGATTTCTTCATTCATGCCACTTTGTATAAATTTATCACTCTGTTCGGAAAATTCAGGCCAACGGTTGCAATGGCAGCCACAAGCATCGTCGCCGGAGTCGTTTTTGTATATATCCTTTTTCGAAACGTGACTTTTGAGGGGTGGAAAAGATATCTTTTTATCGGATTTGTTTTGTCCCTGGGGTGTAGTCAGTTTTTCTTCGGATATGCTGAATCATATACACTGGTATATTTGTTTTCAGTCTGGTATTTGTTGTCTGTGTTCAGAGAATCATTTGATGATATTTCTTTCGGAGTTGTAATACCGATATATCTTTTGGCCGGGTTTTCGCATCAGCTGGGAGTAATACTTTTGCCCTCATTCCTGTACCTGGCCTATCTCAAATTCAATGATCATTCACGGCGGTTGATTATATACTCGGCGGTGGCGGTTACCGCTTTGCTTCCTCTTCTGATACCGAGGATTTTGAATCAGTATTTTGATGCAGATGAGATTATAATCCTCACCGACAGCTTTCTGCCGCTATGGGACAGTTCTTATGGTATCTTTACGCCGAATCATCTTTTTGATTTGATCAATGAATTTCTACTGGTCGCCCCGGCCTTTTTATTGCTTTTGCCTTTTATGCCTTTGGTTTGGAAAAGTAGCAGACGAAGGATTATCATGGCGGCAACAATTGTTCTACCCTCATTTCTCTTCATATTAGTATTCGACCCCAAACTGACGATGGTGCGCGACTGGGATTTATTCTCGGTGCCCATGGCTCTTGGTGTTATTCCTTTGGCTGTTTTGATCTTTGAACCTTTGGACAACAACCTTACGGCACCGCCGAAGGCGTTGATCGGAGCAGTCCTGGTATCAATGGTTGTGCTGTCTTCCTGGCTGTTTTTAAATCACAATGCCGAGGCGCATCTAAAGCGGGCGGAGTATTTTCTGGACCGGGCCGAGCGCAACCAGAGTTGGGGGTATGAAGTTCTGGCCAAGTATTACGAGCATGAAAGAGATTATACCAACGAATTGCGTATTCTGGACAAAATCAATCCGGCCGACAGGAAAGCCCGCATGTATGGCAATGTAGCTCAATCATTGTATTCAATGGGGCGCTATGATGAGGCGTATGAAGCGGCGATGGAGGGAATGGAGCTCCCCAATCCAGTACAGAAAAATTTCATGGCTGCCGGTATTACTTCGATTTACAAAAAGGAATTTGACCAAGCCGCACGTTTTCTGCTCAAGGCGGTTCAACTCACGCCGAATGATCCGGAAAAACTGAACTATCTCGGGGCAGCCCTGTCGCAGGGTGGTCATCCGGACGAAGCTATCGAAGTTTTCCAGAAAGCCATAGCCCTGAACAGAAATTTCTCCGACGCCTATTTTGGATTGGCCTTCGCTTACAATTCCAAGCAGGAGAAGGAGATTGCTTTGCAATATTGTCGGCGGGGTCTTGAGCTGGCACCCGGCTCGTCGATTGGAAAAGCCTTAATGCGACAAATCAGCGAGGGCAAGTAAACAAAACGCGGCAGATAAAGATCTGCCGCGCATAGATTTAAGGTACCTAAAACCTATCAAATATGACAAGCCGCCGGTTTATTCCTCGGTTAAACCTGTGTCCTTGACGAGCAGGTTCATAACGGCAGTATAAACCTCATCCCGGTTGTTTTCAAAAAGGGAACTGTCAGCACACTCAACAACCAGCCAGTTGCCTCCGAAGTCTTTTAGCTCTCTTATGTATTCGTTGTTCGGCGTATTCGCCGAACCGCAGGCCATGGTTAGAAAACGTCCTTCTTTGTTGAGCATAGCCCAGCCGTAATGGTCGCTGATATCGGATTCTTCAGCAGAAATCTCGTAACCCGATTTTTGTTTCAGCCACCACCAGACCAATCCCAGCATGAATTCCGGGGCGGAAAGTTCGTCGTGCGCCACAACTCGTTTTTGCCAGTCGCGTCCGGTAACTACCGGGTTTTCCGCGACAACATAATCGATCCGATTTTCCTCCCGCCAGATACGCAAGGCAGCGCTTCCGCCATGATCCTCGCCCCAGATAATTACCGGGCGAACCAGTCGGTCTTCCAGATAGAGGCGAGCAATTATCGACTGCAGGTCATTGCTTTCGAAATATCCACCGGAACGGTACTCGCCCCCGCTCTGACCGTAAGCTCGCTGGTCATAGACAATGACGTTGAACCCATCGGCAGTAAGAGTCGCGGCTTTGGCCAGCTGCGATGAACCGTCGGAAAAGAGACCGTGAAGCAGAAAAACGGTACCTTTGGCCGAAGCGGCGGAATCGAGGACTGCGTGGCCGAAATGCCCTGAAATCTGAATATTATCTTCAGTATCCAGGGAAAGAGAATCGGAGATCAAACCGAAATCGGCCGGATTGTAGGCTTTCGCCGGTTCATCCGGCCGGGAGGCTATTTTGCCGGACTGGTTGAGCGGATAAATCCAGAGGGCCAGCACGGCGGCTATCACCAGAACAATGACAGCCGAGGTTTTTATCGCTTCTTTGGTTTTTTTGGTCATAATTTTCTAATAAAGGCCATAATTGGGCTATTGGCAATAAAAAACCGGCTCAATTCAATATTGGGATTGCCTTTGAAAATCGAATTGCCTAACATATTAATGTTAAGAATGGCAGGCCTTTATTCCGATATAGAGAATATGAAAAAGATTGCCGTATTAATTGCGATGTTGCCGGTAACTGCCTTTTTGTTGGCGGGTTGCGAAGAGGCCACTACCCAGCCTGATCCTGTTGACACATATCGAGTTGAAGCGATTTTGGTCAAATACTTGACCGATCAGTCGGCCCGACTTGATTTAAGCCTGTTAAAGAACGGCGAACTCTATAAGAACGCCGATATCAAGCTGGACGCCTTCAATCTTGACACCGGCCTGACCGGATATTTTCTGGTATTCGGTTCTGGGATTTTAGGGTCTGATTCGAGCTATACGCTCAGCATCGAAGACTCGACTTTGCTGGATGTAAACTTGACAATAAACTTGCCGGGTGACCTGACGGCAGAAGTCACTGATCTTCCCGCCAGCAGAATCTATTCGGGCGGATCGGTCAATGTGGATTGGACTGTATCCTCCGGCACGGAAGGCTATATTCTGGCCACGGTTCCGCCGGATACAATCGCCGCCGACAGCGGCTATGAGGCCTATGTTTCAGGCACTTCGGGTGCCATTACGCCGGAGGCTCTGAATTTCAATCAACTGCTCATGCGTGGCCATCATAAGGTTCTTCTGATGGCCTACACAGGAGCACCATCCGAGGCAACTGCCGTTCCCTTTGAAATCCCAACGGCTAATAATCCCGAGGACAGTGTTTTTTCGACCAGACTTTCAGGACGAATAGCCGGGATGGTAGTGGCCATACCCGATTCCATTATTGTTCCATCGCAATGAATGACAAGCGAAAAAAACTGCTCGATCATTTGGGCCGTTTAAGTACCGAACAACGTAATCCTCAAAGCACTAATCTCGATCGTCTATCGGCGATCGAGATATGCAATATTATCAATGCCGAGGATAAGACGGTGGCTCATGCTGTACAGTGGCAATTGAGCCATATCGCGCGGGCGGCGGAAATGGTCGCGGAGACGATTAAAAAGGGCGGCCGTCTTTTTTATACCGGCGCCGGTACTTCGGGAAGATTGGGAGTGTTGGATGCGGCCGAATGCCCACCGACATTCGGCACCGAGCCGGAGCAGGTCGTCGGAGTCATCGCCGGCGGCAAAGATACACTGATACGATCGGCCGAAGGGGTCGAGGATCAATTCGAAGAAGCGGCCCAGGATTTGCAAAAGTATGATTTCGGCCAAAACGATATGTTAATCGGCTTGGCCGCCTCGGTCAAGACACCATATACGCAGGCCGGGATTATCCATGCCCGAGAGGCTGGAGCGAAAACGGTGTTGATTGTCTGCAACAAGGTCGAGCAGTTGGCGGTCATGCCCGATGTCCTGATTCAACTCGATGTCGGTCCGGAAGTGATTACCGGTTCCACGCGGATGAAATCGGGGACGGCTCAGAAAATGACCTTAAACATGATTACGACCACGGCGATGGTGCTTCTGGGTAAATGCTGGGGTAACCTGATGGTCGATCTGCGGGCGACCTCGGACAAACTGGCCGTGAGGTCACGCAAAATCCTGATCGAAGTTTTGGATATTGAATACGAAATGGCCGACACTCTTTTAATTGAAGCCGGTGGATCGGTGAAGCTGGCTATTGCCATGAATCGGTTAGGAGTTAACCGGGCGGAAGCAGAAAAACGGCTGGCTGAGGTCGGCGGCTTTTTGTGGAAACTACTGGATAGTCCCGATTAACGCCTGCCCTTCCTTTTTTTCTGCGGTTGAAGCTATAATAGACAAAACTTTTGAGTTATACTTCAGGCTGAGTAAAGATGGTAATCGTTGGAAGATATTTTGTTAATGCAGTCTCCAACATCTTTATGAAAAGTAATTGACAAAGAACATACGATATTCTAAATTTTATATACTTAGTCCGGGTTATTTAAAGAAGTGCCAAAAATCGAACGAGGTGATAATGATAAATAGTTTTTTCCATTATTTAAGTTATTCTCGATTTGTGGCATATGCCTTTGGCCTCTATTTAAGCTTATCTCTTTTTTTTAGACAAACGGCAAGCATATTTGATAATTTGGGTCTGGGTCTGTTCCTTCTCGGGATAGGATTTTCACTTGAGGGATTTAAATTTTCTGATACGTACTCTAAATCTGAAATCAAGGATTATTCCAAGGAGAAGAGCGCCGAAATATCTATACTAATATGTCTATTTGTTTTGTGTATACCGATTCTGATCGGATTGTTTTTTCTTAATGTACAATTGTTTTTCCCGGATGCACATGTTGACATATCTGTGAAATTTAAGGAATTAGGGTATGGTTCAATCGCTTTTGGAATCGGAGGAATTACCTATTTCAAAGATAGATACAATCGGTTAAAATCTTTCAAAAAAGCAAATACGACTTGACGAATAGTTGGAAGCCGGTGGATCGGTGAAACTGGCTATTGCCATGAATCGGTTAGGAGTCAATCGGGCAGAAGCAGAAAAACGGCTGGCTGAGGTCGGCGGCCTTTTGTGGAAACTCCTGGATAGTCCCGATTAACGCTTGCGTTTTTTTCTCTTCTGAGTGGATATCAATTCATAACTTTCCATGACCAATGACAGAGCCAAATGCGCAGTATCTTTGTCTTCAATGGTTATGGTCACCCAGCCATATCGTCCCACATAACGGGCGATATCGATGGCCGGGTGATAAAGATAGGCATCGAGATTTTCCCGTTTGGGCTTGAGGGTAATGGCCAATGGCTTCTCGGAACTACAGATGGCGAAAACTTTGTCTCTGACTTTAAAGACATTACAATCCCATTGATATACCTCGGTACTATTTTCCTGGGAATTGCACCAGCGCCTGATACGCGGATAATATCTTGATTTATTGCCCGGCAAACCCGCTCCCCTGATTAAAGTGCAAGACCATGAACTTTATTGCTCTTAATAATTTACGGCTCAGGCGGGACACTGGCAATCACAAGTTTGGCCTTTTGTATCCGGCGGTTAAAACACTTGCCTTTTTATCGAAAACGCTTATATTGCGGGCTGTTTTTGCGTAATTATAAGTATTACGCAGGTTAATAGTAGATAAAGGTAATGAGATGAAACCGAAGATACACCCCAAATACCATCCGACGCAAATCACTTGTGCCTGTGGTAACGTAATCGACACCCAATCGACGATGAAGGATTTCAAAGTGGAAATCTGTTCCAATTGTCATCCCTTCTATACTGGCAAGCAGAAACTGATTGACACGGCCGGTCGCGTCGAACGATTCCGTCAAAAGTACAATCTCGACAAAAAGAAATAGTTATTTCCGTCGAGGCTACGGTTTCGGTTCGTATTTCTGGTACGAAATCGAGATTACAAGTGCATACTTTATTGTGCGCTTGTAGATTGTAGGTAACAGGTTTATTGTATTGTGGTGATGGAGAGAAAACATGCCGGATTTGGCGGTAGGCGGACAAGCGGTAATTGAGGGCGTTATGATGCGATCTGATGATCGTATAGCCACCGCCGTTCGCGTACCTACCGGCGAGATCAAAGTCAAATCCGATTCGTTTGTATCCCTGACCAAAAAGATAAAAATCCTGGGCTGGCCGGTGATCCGTGGTGCGGTATCGTTTATTGAGATGTTGATTATCGGCATCAAGTCGCTAAATTTCTCAGCCGACATTGCCGTCACCGAAATCGAGAAGGAGGAAGCGGCCAAAAAAGGTGAAGTGTATCGGGAAAAAACCAAGAAATCCAATTCCCTGCTTCTGGCCGCAACTGTTGTTTTCGCCCTATCACTCGGCATTCTGGTATTCTTCTTCTTACCGCTGGCGCTTTCGACCCTACTGAAAATCGAAAAAGACGCCCTTTCGTTCAATCTTGTGGCCGGGGTGATCCGGGTCACTCTGTTTATTTTGTATGTCTGGGGTATCTCGCACCTGAGCGATTTCAAACGGGTTTTTGCCTATCATGGGGCCGAACACAAGTCGATTTTTGCTTTCGAATCAGGCGCGAAAATGACGCCGGATGAAGTCATCCGCTATTCTCGTCGCCATCCTCGCTGTGGTACCAGCTTTATTCTGATCGTAGCCATTTTCGCCATTCTGATCTATTCCATTTCCGACACCGTCTATACTATCAGCACCGGATTCCCTCCCGATCTATTGACTCGTTTCGCCATTCATTTCTCGCTTTTGCCCCTGGTAGCCGGTTCATCTTATGAACTGCTTAAACTTTCGGGCAAAACCCGCGAATCAAGAGTAACCAAAGTCCTGATCTCACCCGGACTATGGCTGCAGAATATCACTACTCGCGAACCCACCCATGACCAAATCGAAGTAGCTATCGTGGCCTTGGAAACAGCCATGAACATCACCGAGACGGAATTGGCGGTCAAGCGGGTTCCTGTATAGCTATTTTATCCACCATATCCTGAATTGAAAAAACTTGCCCGGCCGGCAACCTACGCCTATATTGTCTGCCGCTTGAGGTAAAAAATGCTGGAACTGTTAAATAAAATAGATGATCGATATCGAACGGTGACCGAAGAGTTGACTTTGCCGGAGGTATTGAAAAATCAGAATAAATTGAGAGAGCTCTCTCGTGAGCATCGTCGGTTGGAAGAAATCCATCAGGCCAGTGAAGAATACCGCAGGCTATTGGATGATATCAAAGAAGCCAAAGAGATCATTACCGCCGGCGAGGATGCCGATCTGATCGAAATGGCTCGGGCCGATCTGGAAGAAAACGAACCGAAGGTGGCCGAGATCGAGGAAAATCTTCGGGTCATGCTTCTCCCCCCCGATCCCAATGACGACAAGAATGTATTGGTCGAAATCAGAGCCGGGACCGGCGGCGACGAAGCGGCTCTGTTTGCTGCCGACCTCTATCGCATGTACAGCCATTTTGCCGATAGTCAGGGCTGGAAAGTGGAAATGCTGTCGCATAACCCGACCGGAGTCGGCGGGTTCAAGGAAATTATTTTTGGTATTACTGGCGGCGGCGCCTATTCTCAGTTGAAATTCGAATCGGGCGTCCATCGTGTTCAGCGCGTGCCGGCGACCGAAAGTTCGGGCCGCATTCACACCTCAGCCGCCTCGGTAGCAGTTCTTCCTGAAGCCGAGGATGTCGATATCAATCTCAAGGACGCGGATCTTAAAGTGGATGTCTATCGTAGTTCGGGACCTGGCGGCCAATCGGTTAATACCACCGATTCGGCGGTGCGGATAACTCATCTTCCGACCGGGCTGGTGGTCACCTGCCAGGATGAAAAATCGCAGTTGAAAAACAAGGTCAAAGCTATGAAGGTCCTTCGGGCGAGGCTTTTGGACCGGGCCATCCATGAACAACAAAGTAAAATCGCCGCCGAACGCAAGTCGATGGTCGGTTCCGGTGATCGGTCGGCCAAAATTCGCACTTATAATTATCCGCAGGGACGCGTCACCGATCATCGTATCGGCCTGACTTTGCACAAGCTTCCAGCGATATTAAGCGGCGACCTAAAAGAACTGATCGATGCTCTGCGCCAGCATGACCGCGCTGACCGTCTGGCCGCGGCCAGTGCTGAGTAATTTTTTCAAGTCGATCTCCATCTGAATCAATTTGCATTTTAGCAAAAATTTATGCTTGACTGAATAATAGGCGGTGAAGTACGTATATATGTTATGGCTATCAGGATAATCGAAATATCTTCAAATGACCGACCCGATCTGGTCGAAAGTATAATCTCGCTTCTTTTAGAACAGATGAAAGTGCTGGGCAAAGATCATTCGGCCGAGGAAATAAGATCGGCGGTCATCAATGCACTCAAACCGGAATCGCGCGGACTGTTTTTTATAGCTTATGGAGATGACAATCCAACAGAAACCGAACCGGCCGGTTTCTGTTTTATCAATATCTGCAGTGGGATTGAAGCGGGCGGCGATTATGTCTGGATCAATGAGATTCATACGCGGGCCGATCGGCGTTCGCAGGGAGTCGGGCTGGCGCTGGTAAAGCATGTGATCGATTGGGGCGAGAAAAACAATTGTCGCTATATCGCCGGAATAACCTCGCTTAAGAACCGGGCCGCACGAAACCTGTTTGCTCATTACGGTTTTAACGACAATCAGGTCATTTGGCTGGACAAGACATTATAACGAGACCTTAAGAATCTTACCGAAATTCGGCAACCGTATCATCGGGATTACGTAATAGAGGATACTATGAAGAAATTGACACGATCAATAAGCGACCGGCAGATTGCCGGCATATGCGGGGGCCTGGGCGAATACATGAACATCGATTCGACTATTCTGCGACTGGCTCTTATTTTCCTGGGAGTCATCACCGCTTTTTTTCCGTTGATAATTACTTATTTCATCGGCTGGGCGATCATTCCCGACGGCGAAGTCCAGAACTCGCATGTCAAAGACCCGGAGTAGGAATCATTGTTGAGTAGCGCAGGTGTCGCAGACACCTGCCTATCGAAGCCTGCACCCCACCCAGAGCCGAAGGCGTCGGGTGGGCGAAGCGATTTTTATTCTGAGGCGATTGATTCTGAAAGACCAGTCGGATGAATCTTCTATAATAAATTCTCAGCGAAAAATGTAAACCATGCACCCGGTCATACAAAGTTTAAAATAAGTATTTATTCAGCAATAGAAATGCGGCGACAAGAAACAGCAAAATTGACCAAATATACAATAGCAGCAATATCCAATGTGTCTTACGGTCCGGGCTTTTACTCTTAATTCTATTAACAATCCCAAACGTATAAACGGAAACCACAATCATAAGAATCAATATTACTGGCGATATTTCTATCTTTTGCAGAAAGTCCATAATTACTCCTATATAGAGAATAGGGGGATAATATACCTATTTATCAATGCAAATATTCCCCCTCCAATTAAAACTATTCCTACAGGTAGTGCCATTTTGGGATCATGTATACCAATTGGTTGTTCATTATTACGCACCGCCTCAATTCCGTCCCTTAGGAGACTATATCCGAGAGCAAATAGTATTAGCGAAACGACAATAACTAATAAATCTTCCAATTCTTTCTAAGACCTCTCCAAATAGATTTCAAGCACTATAATTATATAATAACGAGCTTGGGGAATGTAAAGGCAAATATGTTGAAGCGTCGGGTCACACCCGCCAACAGGGCTATTGCCTTTTCGGCGGTCAAGACCCGACGCAACTTCTATATATTTTGGCAGAAGTCTCGGGCCTTGCGGCCCTCCGCTTCTGCCCTACTCGACAAGACTTAATGCGCGTGGCTGGCGGACGTCCCCGTCTGCCGGCTAAATTCTCCATCGGTTGGCGCACGAGGACGTACGCCAACCACAGGCATCGCGTGTTCTTTGGCGGCCTGTTTCGTTTGCCTCACACACTTGTGTGTTTTTAGCTGTCGCGTGGATAACCGGAGTTCTGCCTGTTCGGCCTTCGGCCTCACAGTAGAGTCCGGTCATACTGGCGACAGCCAGAATCAGGCGATGCCTGCAGTGAGAATCAGGCTCCGCCTGTTTGACTATTAATCCGCATTTGTGTAAATTATCGCATTGGATTTCCTTCAACAGCGAGGGGCAATATATGGATATAGCAAAAATCGCCATGGATGGATTGACGGCGGCTTCTCTGGCCAAAGCCTCCTATTGCGATATCCGGTACGAAATTATCCGCGACGAAAACCTGTCTTATGCCGACGGTTCACCCGATCCGATCGAATCTTCGCGGTCGGCGGGGTGGGCGGTGCGGCTGCTTTTGGATGGCGCCTGGGGTTTTGCGGCATCGGATGATCCGGCCCTGCCAATCGACAAGCTGGTCAAACAGGCCGCCGGAATCGCCAAAGCTTCAGCGATGGCGATGAAAGACAAAGTCATGCTGTCGCCGGTCAAGCCTGAGAAGGGTGAATTTGTTTCCCCTTATGCCATCGATCCATTCACCGTGCCAATGGCTGACAAGATCGCCTTTTTGGCCGATCTGGATGCGGTTATGGGCGGCTACGAACTGGTCAATTCGCGCAGTTGTTTCGCCTCGTTTCGCAAACTGGAAAAGTGGTTTTATTCATCCGAAGGGGCCGAACTTCATCAGACGATTATCCAATCCGGTACCGGCCTGAGTCTGGGGCAGGTCAAATCGCGGCGAGAGCGGGCCGAAAGGTCATTCCCACGATCGAGCGGCCAGTATGAGGTCAAAGGTTATGAACTGCTAAGCGAACTGGACATGAAAGCTCATCTCCCCCGTTTGGTCGAGGAAGTTACCGGGCTGCTGACGGCTCCGGCCTGTCCACAGAAAACAACGACGCTGGTTTTGGCCAACGATATCATGCCGCTGGTTATTCATGAATCTATCGGGCATGCGTTGGAGTTGGATCGCGTTTTCGGATCGGAACGGAATTTTTCGGGGACATCCTTTGCCACTACCGACCAGTTGGACAATCTTCAATATGGCGCGGAGATTATCAATGTCAGCAATGATCCATCCGATGGTCACGGATTGGGATCATTCGGCTGGGATGATGAGGGCGTAAAGAGCAAAAAAACGCCAATAATCAAAAACGGAATCCTGACCGATTATCTGTCCTCGCGCGAAACAGCGGCTCGGATCGGCCGGAGTTCGACCGGGACGATGCGCTCCGAGGGTTGGCAAAATCTTCCGCTGGTGCGTATGACCAACACCATTTTGGAACCGGGCGACAAAACTTTCGAGCAGTTGATCGGCGAGGTGGATGATGGCATTTATATGGCGACGCCGTCGTCGTGGTCGATCGATGATTTGCGCAAGAATTTTCAGTTCGGTTGTGAGATCGGCTGGAAAATCAAAGGCGGCAAACTGGCCGGGATATTGAAAAATCCGACCTTTGCCGGATGTACGACTCAGTTCTGGGGCAATTGCGAAGCTATCGGTGACAAGTCGCAGTATGTTTTGCGCGGTACACCTAATTGCGGCAAAGGACAGCCGGGCCAAAATGCTCGCACAGCCGAGGGATCATCCCCGGCGCGATTTTCCAACATTGAGGTGGGAGGATAAATCATGCCGGATAAAACCAAAACTCAGGAAATACTTCAAAAAGCAATCAACCTCTCGCCTGCGGATCAGACCGAAGTGGTGCTCATAAGCGACCGTTTCCGATTGACGCGATTCGCCGAATCGGTGATTCATCAAAACATAGCCAACGAAGAGACGCGGTTGATAGTCACGACGGTTGCGGATAAAAAAGTCGGTATCGCCACTACCAATGATCTCAGCCCGGCTGGAATCGAGGGAGCCGTATCGACGGCTATGCGGATTAGTAGTTTACAGGAAGCGGATGAACGGTTCGAGTCATTCCCCACGCCGGAGATGGCTCCGCCACTGGAGAAAACGGTATTTGTGGAACCGAATTTGAATTTCAATGCGGATGACATGGCTGGCGCGGTCTCCGGGATTGTCAAAATGGCTGGGAGTAAGGATCTTGAGGCGGCGGGGGCGTTTCGACACGAAATCCAGACCGTCGGTATTGCCAATTCGCTGGGTGTGGAGCAATTCGGGCAGTTCGGTAAAAGTGAGATGTCATTGACCGTCAATGGCCAAGAAGACAATTCCGGATATGCTATCGGTTTCAATCCCGATCCGGCGAAAATCGATTTTCAGGCCGTGGCCGAACGGGCTATTAAAAAAGCTGAGGCCAGTACTGATCCTGTAACCTTGCCCGACGGTAAATTCACAGTGATTCTCGAGCCCGCAGCGGTAGGGCAATTGCTGCTTTTCCTGGGCTTTCTCGGTTTCGGCGGCCGAACGATGCTTCAGCGCCGATCTTTTTTATCGGGAAAAACTGGTGAACTGATTACCGGCGAGAATATCACGATCACCGATGAACCGGAAAATCCTGCTTTTGGGTCGCTTTTGTTTGACTTCGAGGGGATTCGCCGGCAGTCGATCAAGCCAATAGACCAGGGTAAAGCCGGCGATGGCGCCTTCGACAGTTATTATGCTGCGCAGATGGGGGTGACTCCGACGGGGCATGCTTTGCCTCCGGACAACAGTTATGGGCCATATCCCAAAAATTTGGCCATCGCCCCGGGCAAAGCGACAGTAGAAGAGATGATTGCCTCGACCGAGCGGGGAGTATTGATAACCCATTTCTGGTATATCAATTTTCTCAATCCGATGCGGACGATGATTACCGGCACGACACTGGACGGCACCTTCCTGATCGAAAATGGGAAAGTCGGCTCGGCGATAAAAAACATGCGTACCAATCAATCGATTCTGGAAGCCTTTTCCAACGTGGAAATGATTTCCAGAAACCGAGTTGTTTATCCGCAGTATTCGTCGCTGCTTTTGGTGCCGGCGATGAAAATCAACGGATTCGACCTGGTGCAGGAAACCAAGGAAGAATGGGAGGGGAAATGTTAGCCCGACGCGAATTTATCAAACTCTCGGCTATTCTGGCTGCTGGAGCAGTTTTGCCGGTAATTCCGACTGATGAGTTGGAATGCGCCATTAAGTCGACTGCGCCAAGCCGGTCTCCCCGGCCAATTCTTCGTTTTCACGGACA
Source organism: FCB group bacterium (assembly GCA_024231695.1). Taxonomy (GTDB): domain Bacteria; phylum Zixibacteria; class MSB-5A5; order GN15; family JAAZOE01; genus JAAEQF01. Next base: position 6,780 of record JAAEQF010000224.1, on the reverse strand, counting down.
CAAAAAATCGGGGTGTGCATTTCATCCCGAATTAACCGATATTTGGGCGGGTGGCGGAGCGGCGCTTCCCGATTCCATCTGATGTCGGATAGAAATCTAAATCTCGTCATATCCGAGGCGGCCAGGAAACTGGAAAAGGTCGGCATAGAGGCTGGAGCGGCCGAAGCTGAGCTTATTCTGTGCGATCTGCTTGATTGCACTCGTCTGCATCTATTTCTACAGGGTTCGATGCTACTCAATGATGCCTTGATGGAAAAATTCAATGCTATTGTTGAAAAACGGCTGACCCGCTATCCGCTTCAATATATCCTTGGCTCATCATGGTTTTTCGGGCGCAAGTTTAAAGTCAACGAGGCGGTCATGGTGCCTTGTCCCGAGACGGAAATCCTGATGGATTCGGTCCTGCGTTCAGCTCGCTTTTGCCCGTCCACGCCGGTCAAGATTCTGGATATCGGCACCGGTTCGGGTGTTCTGGCATTGACACTCAAACTGGAAAATCCCGAACTGGACATTACCGCTGTGGATATTTCCGAAGAAGCCCTGGCGGTAGCCCGCGAAAACGCGGCTCGTTTTAAAATCGAAAGCAATGTGCGTCTTTGTCGTTCCGATCTTTTTGCGGCCATAGCAGGCGACGAAAAGTTTGATATTATCGCTTCCAATCCGCCCTATATCACTATCGGCGACTATGAAGGTCTTCCACCTGAAGTCAAAGCCGATCCGCAGGTATCGCTTCTGGCAGGGGATCAGGGACTCGATGTAATCGAGCGCATTTTGACCGAGGCTCCCGACTATTTGAATGTCCCCGGTTATTTAATTTTTGAGGTCGGGGATAATCAGGCCGAAGGAATATTCGAAATCGTCGATCAGGACAAAAGATATTCTGATTGCTTGCTGATCAAAGACCTCGCCGATATCGACCGTATTGTTCTCTGCAAGGTGAAATAGGTTAGGACAGATACCGGGATACACAAATGCGAAAATGGCTGCATATCATCAAGCTCGGTTGGTCCTACAAAATTGCGCGGTCCGTTCATCTTGCCCATCCGCCCTATCAGTACACCATCGAACCGACCAACGCCTGCAATCTCCAATGTGATTTCTGCCCACAAAGCGATCCGGCGCATAAGGAAAGACGTCCACCGGGACTGTTATCGATGGATAATTTTCGATTGTTCCTGAAGCGACTGGATAATGTTCAGCCCGCCAATAAAAATCTTAATTTTACTCTTGATGGCGAGCCATTGCTTAACAAGGATTTCAGCGGCTTTGTCCGGCTGGCGGCTGAACGCGGATATTTCTCGGTATTCGCCTCCAATGGCACGCTTATGGACAATGGCAAGGTCGATTCACTGGCCGAGGCCGGGCCGTTTCGAGCTTCCATCGATTTTGCTTCTGACCCGCAGGTTTTTGAGAAAACTCGAGGACGAGAGGGCGACTTTGAGCTCGTGCGAGCGAATCTAATCCGCTTGATGAAAATGGCCAAAAGCTTTCCGGGGATACATCTGGACGTGCACGACATCACATCGTTTTCCGGATTTGATCCGGAAAAATCCTTACAAAAACTAAAAAAGCTGTTCCCGGACGAATTGACGGCCAATTCAAAACAGATACGTTTTGATTCGCGGCAGTTTCATAATTTTTGCGGGCATTTGGACAACCGGAATGACGATTCCAATTACCGTTTGTGTCCCTATCCCTGGACACAGATGGCCGTGGCTCATAACGGAGATTGTGTCGCCTGTTGTCGCGACACTGTCGGGCGATCGGTGTTAGGAAATCTGTTTGTTGATCCGATTATGGAGATTTGGAACGGAGCAAAATATCAACGTTTTCGTCAGAACCTTCTTGATAGAAAAGTCGAACAAAACGCCGCCTGTGCCAAATGCGACCTGCCTTTCAGTGGCAGCGATCCGCGTTGGAAACTGGCCTATATGTTCAGATCGCTTCGGGGACGGTAGTAGCCGCTATTTCTCTATTGTTTCCACAATTTCGACATCCCAATTACTATCCAGCCAGAGGCCATAGATCGAAACGGATAGACCCCAGCTTTTGATAACTCTCATGGCCCGAAGAATATGTTCGCGGTGGGCATCTTTTGAAACCGGGTTACCGGCGCAACCATCATGGCCGGTAATGATAATAACATCGGAGCCATGTTTTTCGACCGAGATCAAGACGCGGGTTTTAACCGAATCAATATTGGGGAATATTCGTTCGGCCAGGATTTTATCCGGGCCCGGCTCGGTAATCATGTCAACATAATCGAGGCCGAATTTTTCAGTCATCCAATTTATTACTGGCAATTGGACGCGACCGTCCATACAATTGATGGCGGTTCCGAATTTTCCTTTAGCCATGAAGTACTCCTTGTTTTGTATCGCGAATTATCTATCGACGAGTAAATAACGCCTCTTCGTAGTCAAAGGCAACCTCAAAGCCAATCTTTTTGTAGCAGGCCATGGCTGCATAGTTATCAGCGCCAACATGAAGGGCAATCAGTTTATTTTCGGCCATCAATTCTTCGACCAGGCGAGCCGAAACCAATGTCGCCAGGCCCTTCCCCCGATACCGGGGATCGGAGGCTACCGACCCCAGAACGCCGACTTTGAATTCGTTGGAATAGACATGAATACCGGCCACGGCGGCTAGTTCGTTTTGTTCGAAAGCACCGAAGAATTTCCTTGTCTGAAGCATACGAGGATCAAAATATCCGTCGGGGTAGGCGGTTTTGTAGAAATTGATCAGCGTACCGGCATGGGGTGTGTCGAGCCGGATGATATCGGTTTGATTATCGGGCTTTTGTGTTTTTTGATAGACTGCGAACTTCTCGGGGTTCAGCTTCATTTTGAAATGCGGCCCTAATGGTTGGGCCTTGAATGAACTGCGAAGGATTTCACCACACGATATCTGATAATGGCAGAAGAACTTATCCGGTAATATCTCCAGAGCGTCAATCAGAAGTTCGTCGTATTTATCGGTCAGGCCGAAAGCCATCACCGTGGGATATTGAGGATGATCGTAGATCAGGAGGGCATCTTCGATTTCGCCATCATCGTCTTGGATGACCGGCCAGCGGCAGAGGGAAAAGAAAAGGTCATCAAGATCACCTATATGATAGGCGAAGAGGACAGGGGATTTATTAAAATGAGCGGCGAGTTTGTATTTATCGGTGGTAAGGTGCATATAGGAATCCCTGTTTTAAAAACAATGCGCCTAATATCATAGCCTGCTATTGTATTGTCAAGCAGGCATCAACGTAGTCGACATATTCAATCATAAAAAAAGCCGCCTATAAAAAGGCGACTTATTTTTATCTATGAAACGGCTGTCCCTATGCCGACTTCTTGCCTTTTTTAGTTTTGAACTTGAATTTTGGCTTACCGGTACGCTTGATCACCTTTTCGGTGATCACCACTTCCTTCAAGTCGGGCATAGTCGGAGCGTCGAACATGACATCAAGCATGGCCGCCTCGAAAATCGACCGCAGTGACCGCGCGCCGGTTTTCCGCTTGACTGCTTCGACCACGGCCGCATTCAAGGCCGCCGGTTCGAAACTCAGTTTAATACCATCGAGTTCAAACAGTTTTTGATACTGTTTGATCAGGGCGTTTTTCGGTTCGGTCAGAATCGAGCGCAGGGCTTTTTCGGTCAGCGGCTTGAGAGCGGTGACCACCGGCAGACGACCGATCAGTTCCGGGATCAGGCCATAGTCTAAAAGATCGGACGGTCCCACCTGACCCAAAAGCTCCGAACTTTTTTCGTCGATGGCGATTTTACGGGCGTCGAAACCGACGGTTTTCTTGCCGATTCGACGAGCGATAATCTTATCGAGTCCCTCAAACGCTCCCCCGCAAATAAAGAGAATATTGCGGGTGTCGATCTGGACGAAATTCTGTTCGGGGTGTTTACGCCCGCCTTTGGGCGGAATATTGGCCACCGAACCTTCCAGAATCTTCAAAAGAGCCTGCTGGACGCCTTCGCCGGAGACATCGCGAGTGATCGACGGGTTGCCGTCGGTGCGAGAGATTTTATCGATTTCGTCGATGTAGATGATGCCCAGTTCGGTTTTCCGCGGGTCGTAGTTGGCCGCCTGAAACAACCGCACCAGGATATTTTCGACATCCTCGCCGACATAACCGGCTTCGGTCAACACCGTGGCATCGGCAATGGTAAACGGTACTGAAAGGAATTTGGCCAGAGTGTGAGCGATGAGTGTCTTGCCGGTGCCGGTCGGACCGAGTAGCATAATATTCGACTTCTCCAGTTCGACATCATCGGAAGTAGCCTTGGCCTGAATCCGCTTATAATGATTATAAACGGCTACCGATACCGTCCGCTTCGACTCTTCCTGATCGATAACGTAAGTGTCAAGAAAATCCTTGATTTCGGTCGGAGTAGGGACGGTGAACTTGGTCTCGGCTTCCTTCGGCTCCTCGGAAACGGCCATCAGGTCATGACAGAGGGTCACACAATTGTTGCAAATATAGGCCTGATAGCCGGAAAAGAGTCGCTTGACCTGGGTTGTCGGTTTGCCGCAAAACGAGCACCGTTCCACGGGACCCGATTTTTTGGAATCATCATCCATTTGACGTTCAAATCCTATTTTTTATCGTCGTCACCCGCTTTGAGATCGTACACTTTGTCAATCAGACCGTACTCTTTGGCTTCTTCGGCCGACATAAAGTAATTACGATCGGTATCCTTTTCGATTTTATCCAACGGCTGCCCGGTATGAAAAACCAACAGATTGTTGAGTTTCTTTTTCATCATGATGAATTCGGTAGTCATGATTTCGATATCGGAAATCTGGCCCTGCGTTCCGGCCATCGGTTGATGGATCATTATGCGTGAATTGGGTAGTGCGGCTCGTTTGCCGGTGGTTCCGGCGGCCAGCAGAAAGGCACCCATCGAGGCGGCCATTCCCATGCAGGTGGTAACGATGTCGGGTTTGATAAACTGCATGGTGTCATACATGGCCATTCCGGCGCTGACCGATCCGCCCGGCGAGTTGATATAAAGAAAAATATCCTTGGTCGGGTCTTCAGCTTCCAAAAACAACATCTGCGCGATAACCAGATTGGCGACATTATCGTCGATCGGCGACCCGATGAAAATAATTCGATCTTTCAGCAGGCGGGAATAGATATCATAGGCCCGTTCACCGCGCCCCGTTGTTTCAACAACCATCGGAATCAGTGTCATACATTACCTTCCTTGTTTTCAATTACCCCTTTTCGCCGCCGGTAGTCGAGGCCAAAAAATCGAGAACTTTTTCTTCCAGTATCCCGTCTTTGATCTCCCCCACCCGGCCCGTTTTGGCCAGTATCTCCTTGGCCTTGGGGATTTCCATTCGATAGCTCTCAGCAAACTTCTTAATCCAATTTTCGGTATCCTCAGGCGAAACTTCAATCTTTTCCTGAATCGCCAGCCGATGATAAAGCAGATACCATTGGATGGACGCGGTTCCGATCGGGCTATATTTCTCGCGCAATTCCTTTTCGTCGGCTTTCTCATCCTGCTTCTTGTTATCCTCGATTACTCCTTTAAGATACGATTCGAGCATCGTTTCTGGCACTTCGATTACGTTCTGAGCCACAACCTGGTCGATTATTGTTTTTTTACGTACTCGGGCGGTCTGAGTTTCAAGTTCGGTTTCCATCTGCTTGCGAATACTAAGCTTCAGTTCCAGAAGTGTTTCGGCTTGACCGGACATTTTGGCCAGATCGTCGTTAAGCGGCGGTAGAATCCGTTCTTTTACTTCCCGGACAGTAATCTTGTAGCTGACACTTTTGCCGGCGAACCGCTCATTGCCGTAATCGTCAGCGTAATCGATTTTTATCTCGCGGACGTCTTCGGGCCTGCAACCCGCCAGACCTTCCCGGAATTCCTTATCGGTGAATTCGTTGGACAGGTCGATTTCCTGATTTTCGTACTTATCCTGATCAAAAAAGCCCGGTTCCGCGGTCGGTTCCAAATCACAGACCAGAACATCATCATCCCCCGCCGGACGTTCCACAGGGCGTACTTCGGCCTGCCCTTTGCGGAAATTCTCCAGCGCCTGATCCACATCTTTGTCGGGAACCACGAATTTTTCATCATTTACAGTAATGTTTTCATGCTTGACCGAATCGATCTGAGGCATGACTTCGATGCCGATGGTAAAAGTCAGCGGTTTACCATCATCGACGTCGAAATCAGATAGAGTCGGATTACCGACCGGTTCCAGTTTCGTTTCCTTGATCGCTTCTTCATAATATTTCTGAGTCAATTCATCAATCAAGGCCGCAGTAGCATCGCCTTTGAATCTTTTACGAATAACATTTAACGGCACTTTTCCGGGCCGAAAACCGTCTATTTTGGCTTTTAGACGATAAGCGGTATAGATTTTTTCGAAAGTTTCGTCAACTATTTCGGCCGGGACTTCGATAGTCAGTTCCCGTTTCAGGCCTTCTTTTTCCACAACGTCTATTTTCAACCGATCCTCCAAAGAATTGGTGCGAAAGGGGGGACTCGAACCCCCACCCCGGAAAAGGACTGGATCCTAAATCCAGCGCGTCTACCAGTTCCGCCACTTTCGCCGTATTTACGCGCGCGCAATTTACGCTATTTGGAACGATTTTGCAACGGCCTTTTTGGCTCGTGTTATTGGGATATGATTAGGTAAGTATCGAATACTTGGGTTGCAACAGACGTATATGAGTGTGATCTCCACCATGGTTCGTCTACGGACCTCCTATGGCTCTTAAGCTGCACATTTGGGCAGGGGTTGAGGTCAGATTT
>JAAEQF010000223.1 GCA_024231695.1 FCB group bacterium | reverse complement strand
TCAAAAAAGATCGAAAATCACATCGGAGCAATTTGGCACTTCATCCATCATTATAATGAGTCATTAGCTCTGAGTTGAAATCATCATCTCGTTGCAGGACTACCCTTTTTTTTAACATCCATGCTCATGACCGGATTACCCTCGGAACGATATTCCTCCTTGAGACGTTCTATATTTTTAAACTGCTCATCTCTGTCCGGAATATTTTTCTTTCCCGCCTCGACCCTGAACGCCCTGCGGGAGCGGAAATTATGTTTTTCCAATAACTGATCAACCACCGTGACGCTCACGGGAAACCCATATTCTTTCAATCTTCCGGAAATTTCTCCGCGTTTCAGGTTCGTCCATTTGATCGCCTCGTCCACCGGCGAACCGGCCGTATGATTTTTCAGCACTGCAGAAAATGCATCATCAAGGCCGACCGCTGTCGAGAGGACGGATTTACGTCCCCCGCCCGGTCTGCGGATCCGTTCCTCTTTTTCAGGGAGAGGCTGTTTCAGCTCCTCCGTCCCGCGACGGACCCGGTCGGAATCACACCGCAGCACGCCGCATATATATGTTATGCCGCCATGTCCGAATTTTTCTGCTTCAATCGCAGCATATCGACAACGGTCTTTTTCAGACAGGCTGCCGTAAAAATTACGCATCCGCTCTTCTGTTTCGGGGGAATATGCTTTTATCTTCATAACCGGATGAGAATAAACGCAACTATGAAATTGTCAATTACATATCACAACTTTCCGCAGTTATTTAATTCTCGTTCCTAAACAAAATACCGACAGGTCAACAACCCGTTACAAAACCCACAGTAAATATCGGTGTTGTTGGCGATGGTACTCACATTCATGGTGGAATTAATTTTGGAGACAAGTAACCAAGCTGATTTAGATGAGAAAAACGCCAAAAACATCGGCGTTTATGGCGATCATGCTCATTTTGAAGGCGGTATAACGTTTAATCAAAGAGTAATAGATCCTTTTGTCAGAGCTAATTACAAAATTAAGCCAGCCTTCTCAGGATAATCTTAAGAGAGGCTAAATACACCATAGTTTCAGCTGTATCCGGGTAAACCTCATAGTCTGTACGGAGCCGCCTTGACCACTGCAGCCATCCGAAGGTTCGCTCAATGATCCATCTTTTAGGGATAACCTGAAATCCTTGTCCTTTAAGCGTCGGGGCTATCTCCAGTCTGCATTGATGTGCGGCAGAAAGCCGGAGAGCCAGGTCCCCCCGATACGCAGCGTCCGCCCGGATCACTTGAATTGAGGCAAACCAGAAAAACAAAGATTCAAGGACATCGAAAGCTTGTCTGCCGTCGGACAGATTGGCGTCATGGACTTTAACGGCCAGAGGAAAACCGGGTGTATCCGCAGCGACATGCCGTTTTCTTCCGTTTACTTTTTTATTGCCGTCAAAACCTCGTGTTTCTGCAAGCTTCGATGTCTTGACAGATTGGCTGTCAATTATGGCGGCTGTCGGTTCCGGTTCTTTCCCGACATGTTCGCGTAACCGCTGGTGGAGTACCTGATGGATCAGAAACCGGGTCTGATCTTTTCTCCACTTATTAAAACGATAGTACACGCTGTGCCAGGGTGGAAAATCATGCGGAATCATAGCCCGTCGGCACCCGGTATGCACTACGTAGAGAATCGCGTTGATGATCTCACGCATATCATACTTGGGTTTCCGGCCCGGCCCTTTTTGTTGAGGAAGATATCGGGATACGAGTTTCCACTGCTCATCACTCAGATCGGTTTTGTATCTCTGCTTTTTTTCACCGGTAAACTCCGTTTAAGTTTTTTGGTAAAAGATAAGCAGGACTCGCACTTCGTCAATAT
>JAAEQF010000222.1 GCA_024231695.1 FCB group bacterium | reverse complement strand
TGTTTGTGTGTGGTTGTTGGTGGTTGGTGGGGGGTGGTGGGGTTGGTTGGTGGTGGGTCGTTGGTTGTGGTGGGTGGGGGATGGGTGGTAGTGGGTGTTTTTGTGGGTGTTGGAGGGTGGTTTGGGTGGGGGCCGTTGGTGGGCAGTGGGTGGCTGGTGTGTTGCGGGGGTCGAAGGAGGGTGGTGGGAGGTAGTGGGAGGTAGTGGGTGTTGTGCTAGTGGGTTGTGGTTGGTGGTGGGTAGTGGGTGGTGGCGGGTGGTGGTGGGTGGTAGGAGGTGGAGGGTGGTGAGTGGGTGTTAGGTGGTTGTGGTGGAGGATGGTGGTAATTTTGGAGGGTTGTGCCGGCGGGTGGTGGATGGTGGGTGGTGGGTGGTGGTGGGAGGTGAGAGGTAGTGGGTGGTGTGAGGTGTTGGTGATGGGTGGCAGCCTCAGGCTACCGGGTGGTTGGTTGTGGGTGGTGGTGGTTTGAGACTATTTGTGACCTAGAATGTGGTTGCCGCACCCTCCAAAGATCGTTTCCGATCTAGGTGCTGATGCTGCCTTCTTTCCTAAGTGGGATTGTTCTTGTGTTGCTGTCTCCTACACGAGACTAAGGGTGAGACAGAAGCTCACACTTAGGCTCATTTCCCTACATGGGCCGATACTTGCGCATCCATGCTAACGTTTTCCTTAATGGAATTTTTGCCACCACAACTGTCGCCAGTGCTCTTCGCACTGACGGCAGAAGGGCAGATCCTGTCTGCCACCGGTCCCTCCTATCATTGAGACATAAATCAAATAAGTTAATAAGTACTCGGCAGGAGCAACCAAAGCTTGCCCTTTGGGGAGGACTACAGTGACATGCACTGCGCAGAGAGAAGCTCAGACGCCTCAGGCGTCTTGCCGATTTTCCCCTCACTCCTAACCCGGCACCACGTCACGAAACTTAATTCGTGTCCGCTGCCATG
>JAAEQF010000221.1 GCA_024231695.1 FCB group bacterium | reverse complement strand
GACATTTGAGTGAACTGCGCTGAAGGAATTAGGTCAAAAGCTCGCACCCGTGACGCACCGTGGTGAATTTTGGCTGCCGAAATGTGGATTTTGGCGCCGGCTGTCGTCGGCCGATGCATTTTGGTGCTTCTGAGTGACATTTTGATGCAGCTGGGTGGTATTTTGATGCATTTTGGTGCTTCTGGGCGAGATTTTGATGCATCTGGGTGGCATTTTGATGCATTTTGATGCATCTAGGTGGCATTTTGATGCATTTTTGTGCTTCTGGGCGAGATTTTGATGCATCTGAGTGGCATTTTGATACATTTTGGTGCTTCTGGGCGAGATTTTGATGCATCTGGGTGGCATTTTGATGCATTTTGGTGCATCTGGGTGACATTTTGATGCATTTTGGTGCATCTGGGTGAGATTTTGGTGCATCCGGGTGGCATCTTGATGCATTTTGGTGCTTCTGGACGAGATTTTGCTGCATCTGAATGGCATTTTGATACATTTTGGCGCATCTGGGCTACATTTTGATGCATTTTGGTGCTTCTGGGTGAGATTTTGATGCATCTGGGTGGCATTTTGATGCAATTTGGTGCTTCTGGGCGAGATTTTGATGCACCTGGGTGGCATTTTGATGCATTTTGGTGCACTTGGGTGGTATTTTAATGCATTGTGGTGCTTCTGGGCGAGATTTTGATGCATCTGGGTGGCATTTTGATGCATTTTGGTGCAAGTGGGGAAGATTGTGGTGCAATTCAGGAGTATAGAGCTCGATGTTG
>JAAEQF010000220.1 GCA_024231695.1 FCB group bacterium | reverse complement strand
CGTCGAGGATCACGACACTCTCTTCATCTCAATTTTTGACAAACCGTCAAAGATCGGCCTGACCACTTACAGTGATTATCAGGCCGCTGGGAATCATTTTGATTCCTTGGGCACTGATGCGGCTATGTGGTCCGATCCTATTGGTGGTGGGCCGGGAATTGATCTAACCCTTGATTTCAGCGATGCCGCGGTGGCCGCCCTGGACAGCTATGCCGCCAACGGTGACTTTGGTCTTGGATTCGATCCCGACTGCCATTATTACAACCGTGGAGTGACCCTGACTATTGAAACTGATCGTAATCCGGTTCCCGAACCGGCCAGTATGATATTGTTCGGTCTCGGTTTAGCCGGAATGGGTTATTTTAGACGAAAATAAGGCGATTTTAGAGCAAATAAAATCCTTGAAGACGGCGAGAAATCGCCGTCTTTTTTTTTATACAATTGCGAATATTTATAAATAGTGGCAGAATTCCTTCAAAGTTGAGTATAATCTATTGATTATTTCGCCGGACACGCAACCGGATCGACGGCTGTGGTGTCTTAGTGGTGATTGAGATGGATAGAGAACTGTTTTGGACATTGCTCGAACCGGAGCACGCGAAAGCGGAAGCGTTCTGCCGCAAGCTGGAACAAAACCGCGAGGACGGGGACGACCTTTATCAGGATTCCCTGGTCTTGGCCCTGCGCAAATTTGATTCTTTGCGCGAGCGCGGTTCTTTCCGGCCCTGGTTGTACCGGATTATCGTCAATGGCCACAAAAACAGGCATCGTCTGTCGTGGTGGCGCCACCGCGCAACGCTCACGCCGGGAATACTGGAAACCCGGTTCGCTCACGATCCTTCCGGGCAATTGACCGCCCGAAGGTGGTTGGAGCGAGCTTTTGAGGCCCTTAACCCCGGCGAACAGGCTCTGATAACTCTTTTTGATCTGGAAAACTGGAGTGTCGCCGAACTGGCCGCCCTCTACCGGGTCGCCGAAGGAACCATCAAAGCCCGTCTGTCCCGATCCCGGCGAAAGATGCGCCAGAAATTGAAACGTTATCTTTCCCGGCAGGAGTCAACCAACCAATTAAAGGAGGCCGAATATGCGTTGCCACGAAGCAAAACGGCGGATGGGTGAGAAACAAGAAAACGATCGGGAACTGGCTTTGCATCTGGCCGGATGCCCCGCTTGCGCTCTTGAAGCCGAGGCCGCCGGACTGCTTGACCGGGCGGTACAAACTACGCGAAGGCTCGACCCTGCGGAAACCACATCGCTGGAGACGATTCGTACGCGGGTAAATGCGCATCAGGCCGAAGATGGAAAGGAGCGTTTTTTCATGGCGCAATCAAATAACATTTTCACCAAGAAATTGAGCCTGGGTCTGGGACTGGCCGTCCTGGCTTTCCTGTTTGTTACCCTGGTTCCCTTTTCCTATGACCGGGTAGTCGGGCATGACCTCGTCCTGAGCGATATCAGCGGCGACGTACAGGTGTCCCCCAATCAAATGGTCAAGGCTTTACAGGCTTTGGGATATGACAATATTTCAGTCAACGTCAATCAATCCAATAGCGAAACTGAAGTCACGGTCAATAACCTGCCGCATGAGTTGGCCGTCAGCGAAGCGTCGGCAGCCTTCACCGCTCTGACCGGAATCGAGGCCGATACTGAATCCACGCCAATAATCAAAACCGTATCCGGCAGTCTGTACGCTCAGGTGCGGGAACAGATGACAATTGCGGTCACGGTCGAGGGATCCACTCCGGAGGAGATTCGACAGAACGTAATCGCACAGCTTGCGGCCAGTGGTTTCGAGGGCTCGGAAGTTACGGTTGAGACGGATGAATCTGGTCAGACTTCGATATCTATTGAAATGACCGATGATCAATGAATTGTATCCGGCATTTGAATAACGCATAAGAGAAAGGCGCTCAATCGAGCGCCTTTGTTTTGAACCTAATCAGATTTTTTTGTAGCGCATGTAATAGATAGATCGGCCCTCATCACGCCATTTTTTTTCGAAAAACGAAGGCCCATAATAGGCAATCTCTTCCATCGGAACGAAATATGGTCGGCCGGCGTTTTCAAGCGACGAAACCTGCCGGGCATGGTCGATAACCATATCGGCATAGGGCCAAAAATCAGTGGCGCTGAATAGATCGCCATCGGGACCCAGCATATCGGCCAGCAAAGTTATAAATTCGACCGACATCAAACGGTTGGGTACGTGGCGTTTTTTGGGCCAGGGATCGGGAAAGAGAACATAAGCCTTTTCGAAAATCCCCGGTTTAAAGAAGCGCGGCAGAACGACTCGGGCGTTGCCCTGAATAAGCAGAATATTGGTCAGGCCTTTTTTCTCGATGCGCGGAATCATTTTGAAATGTCGCCTTTTATCAAGCTCAATGGCGACGAGTTGTTTGTCCGGGCATTGTTCGGCAGCCGAGATTATAAAGTCGCCTCGACCGGGGCCGATTTCG
>JAAEQF010000219.1 GCA_024231695.1 FCB group bacterium | reverse complement strand
CACAACGAAAATAATAGAACAAGGGGTTGTAGGGGCAGAGCTCGCCTCTGCCCATATTTTACCTTTTGTCCCACAAATCAGGATTTATGTTAAAGGAAGACGAGAATCATGCAGGAAGTAAATTTTACAAAAATTTCTGAAGAATTATCGATAAAGGTAAATCAGGTAAAAGCCGTTTCCTCCCTTTTAGATGCCGGCGGTACCATTCCCTTCATCGCTCGCTATCGAAAGGAAGCTACTGATTGTTTGGACGAAGTAGCCATTACCACGATCCGTGATCGTCTTGCCCAGCTTAAAGATCTGGACCTGCGGCGCTCGGCCATCCTTAAATCTCTGGAAGAGCGCGAGCTGTTGACTGATGAGCTCAAGGTCAAGATAGATGGTGCCGAGACCATGGCCGTACTGGAAGATATCTATCTTCCCTTTCGGCCCAAGCGCCGGACTCGGGCCACGATGGCTCGGGAGAAAGGATTGGGCCCTCTGGCCGAGAGGATTTTCCCTCAGGAAGATCTTCGCGAGGCGGCGGCTTTGGAAGCCGCGGCGGCTGAATTTATTGATGAGGAAAAAGGCGTTCCCTCAAAAGAGGAAGCCCTGGCCGGGGCGCGGGACATTATGGCGGAAATGATGAGCGAAGACACCCAGGCCCGGGCCATGATGCGGGAGCTCTTTGAGCGTAAAGGTTTTTTGCATGCCCAGGTACTGGCCGGCAAGGAAGAGGACGGCCAGAAATATCGTGATTATTTTGATTGGGAAGAGCCTTTGTCCGAGGCCCCTTCTCATCGGGTTCTGGCTATCCGGCGAGGGGAGAATGAGGATATTTTATCACTGCGCCTTCAGCCGCCGGAGGAGGAGGCTTTGGCCCTTCTCGAGGGCCTGTTTATTAAGGCCGATCACGCCGGGAGCAGGGAGGTTCAGGCCGCCTTAGTCGACAGCTATAAACGGCTGCTCGGCCCTTCTATGGAGACGGAGGCCAGGCAACACTCAAAGGTTAAGGCAGATATTGAGGCCATTAAGGTTTTTGTCGAAAATCTGCGTCAGCTGCTGCTGTCTGCGCCCTATGGACAAAGGGCGATCATGGCCATCGATCCCGGTTTTCGTACCGGCTGTAAGTTGGTCTGCCTCGATCCCCAGGGCAAATTGCTGCACCATGATGTAATCTATCCTCATTTCGGGACAGGTAAATCTGAGGAAGCGGGCCGTAAGGTGGCTGAGCTCTGTCAGCGTTTTGCCATAGAGGCTATTGCGGTCGGCAACGGCACGGCCGGCCGGGAAACCATGGCCTTTTTGACAGATTTGCAGTTTGATAACAAACCGTCGGTCACTATGGTCAATGAGAGCGGGGCATCTATATATTCCGCTTCGGAAGTGGCAAGGGAGGAGTTCCCTGATCATGATGTAACCGTCCGGGGAGCGGTCTCCATCGGCCGGCGGCTTCAGGACCCCTTGGCCGAGCTGGTCAAGATCGATCCCAAGTCGATCGGAGTCGGTCAATATCAGCACGATGTAAACCAGGCCGATTTAAGGCGCAGCCTTGACGATGTCGTCTCCAGCTGTGTGAATGCCGTAGGCGTCGAAGTCAACACCGCCAGCAAACAGTTGTTAACCTATATTTCCGGGCTGGGGCCCCAGCTGGCTCAAAATATTATCGATTACCGGGACAACGAAGGTCCGTTTCAAACCCGGAAGGATTTAAAGAAGGTTACCCGGCTCGGGGCTAAGGCCTTTGAACAGTCGGCCGGATTTTTGCGGATTCGTAGCGGGCCCAATCCTTTGGACGCCAGCGCGGTTCATCCGGAAAGCTATAAAGTCGTCGAAGCTATGGCTAAGGATCTTGATTGTCAGGTAGAAGGCCTCTTGCAAGACCCGGAGTCCAGGGCCGGGATACAGCTAAACCAGTACGTCTCTGATAAGGTTGGTATGCCGACCCTGCAGGATATCATGTCAGAGCTGGCCAAGCCGGGACGAGACCCCCGGGAATCCTTTGAAGCCTTTCAATTCACCGATGGCGTGAATGAGCTTGCCGACCTTAAGGTCGGTATGCGCTTGACCGGCAAGGTCACCAATATTACTAAGTTCGGGGCCTTTGTTGATGTCGGGGTTCATCAAGACGGGCTGGTCCATATCAGTCAGATGGCGGATCGGTTTATCAAGGATCCCGCAGAAGTGGTCAAGCTTGATCAAACCGTTGCGGTAACAGTGTTAGAGGTAGATCTGCAGCGCCGACGGGTCTCCTTGTCAATGAAGGAAGGCCGTTCTCAGGAGAAAGGGGACCAGCCAAAATCCCGGCCAGCCAAAAAACCGGCCAAAAAAGAGACCCCGCGGCGGCCGCCGAAGCTGGCCTCCAAACCTCCTGCGCAAAAGTTGGACCCGAACAATCCTTTTGTTCAGGCCTTCCAAAAAGCCAATTTAGTTGACAAGGGGTGAAATGCGGAATTCCATGTAATAATCACAAGAAATTCAATACAGTTTCGAGGATATGATTATACAAAAAGTTACGTAGTGAACGACCTCTGTGTCGTTCAAATCATTATTTGTTACGTAGTGAACGACCTCTGTGTCGTTCAAATCAGATCAAATTGGTAGTTCACTTATTAGGGCTTTCATCGTTGAGAATATTCAAAATGGTCTCCGCAGATTATCTAAAACAGAATAGAAAGAGTTTAAGGCTTTCTGATTTCGATTATGCTGATCCCAAAT
>JAAEQF010000218.1 GCA_024231695.1 FCB group bacterium | reverse complement strand
TATTGAATTGCAATTCCCCCACAAAACCACTACAAATTCCGAATACGCCCGCTAATGTGAAACTCTAACCTGCGGAGTTAGCTATGCGTATGTCCGAAAAGAAACTGGCGGCCAACCGCCAAAACGCCCAAAAATCAACCGGCAGGCGGAGCCTGCTTTTGGTTCGTCTCGCTTCGCTTGCCTCACAATTGGAATTATGGTCATCCCGACGTCAGTCAAAAAGCGGCGATGCCGCCTCGACCGCCAGATGTACCGTACCCTGAGGACTTTACACTCCCTTCAGAGACACCGCAAGGCAAAAGAGAAGGAGCAAAAACTTGGGGACCCCCTAAAAATGAGCAACCAAACCCAAATTTCCCATAATCCTAAAAACGATAATAATATAGAAGGATGAGCGGTTAATCCAGTGTATGACTTACGAGGAAGAAATTCATGGTCGTCCACGCAACAGCCAAAAACAGGCACCGCCTGTGGTCATTCACGCGACAGCCAAAAAGTGGCTCCGCCACCGACAACCAACAACACACCTGTGTGTGTGGCCCACCGCGTTGCGGTGGGTTCCTGCCTTATAAATATATGCGAGGTCTAAACAATGTCTGATCGGCTAAAACATGAGCGAACCCAAACCGAACCCAAAGCCCTACTCACTACACTGCTTTCACTTACGAGAGATTTGGCTTTTTTGGCTTTCCGAATCGAACCCACACGCATCGCGTGTTTCTATGCTTGGATCATACTGGCGACAGCCAAAAAGTGGCTTCGCCACCGACAGCCAAAAACAGGCACCGCCTGTGCCCCGTTATTCGTGAACCGTCTCTTTTTCGGCCGCGGCAGTGACCGGCTGGGGTTCGATATCATACTCAGAGGAAAGAATCCACGGCTTGTATTTACTGCCCGGTTTGTTTTTATCATCCAAATCGCGTTCCAGCACACTGGGATGAATGACCGGCTTTGTGGTCAGGGCGTCGCAATTTCTAACTTTCCGGCGATACATCCGCCCCCACTTTTTAAACGGATTATGCATTTTATCGTTCGGATTCGGATCGATGACGATTTCATGTTTGGGATAGATAAGCAATTTTTTGGCTTCGGCCTTGGCCACCATCCACTTCAGGGTTATATCGGACAATCCCGGTTCCGGGTATCCGCCGCCGACATCAGTGTGCACACCGGCAAACCAGACCTGAGAAATTTCCTGCCGATCATCTTTATTCTTTTCATCCCAGAGAGTCGGGTGAAAAACCCGGCGCTCATCATCGATGGACAGGGCATGACAGCCGCAAAGGACGTTTTTACAGAGTTTGGCATTGTGAAATTTGTTCTTGAACGGGTTTATTATTTCCAACGCTTTAAAAGGTACGCCCAGAGCTCTGACCGTATCCCAAACACCTATGAATTCGATAGTACAGTTCATGGGGTGGTGCGCATTTTTAAATTGTGTGAGCTTGTCGTTTTTCTTCTTGCGCTCTTTCTCTGTACGATCTTTCATTTTATAAATTTTGTAAGCCTTTTTGATCAACTCCGGTCGGGATTTGGGTAATATTCCGATCAGATCGACAAAGCCGGACAGCGATCGGACAGTAAAGGCTCCACGACTGAAGCCGAAAAGAAAAACACGGTCATCGGCCTGGAAATTTTCAAAGAGGAACTGGTAACAATCTCTAACGTTCTTTGAGATGCCGACGCCGAAAGCGTTGCCGGATATCTTTCTCCAGCCGGTCCCCAGTCCCCGATCGTAGAAGGCAATCTGATTATTTGTCCTGTTCTCGATCATGTTGAAAAGTTTGTAAACATTAGTGCTGTACCCTTCGCCCCCATCCTGCCCGGTACCATCGGAAAAAATAACGATATTTTTCGCCATGGCCTCCTCCTGTTTTTGAACACAAACGGATAGCTCTTCAAGGTATCGTCGTTAACGCCTGCCTTGTTGGAGCTTTTGACCGCGATGCGAATTTAGCGGGATGTCGTATTAAGTTAACCAACCGATAACGTTATGTCAATTACTTTTTAGGGCCATAGGAGACATAGACTCAGACGAGGTTTGTCTCGAAATTATTAATCAGTCAAATACAAACATGTGGGCATTTTCTACGCATTTTTGCTCGTGTTGTAACAAATGCGGACTTAAAGTGGAAAACCGGACGAAAAAGTATACGCTTGTTATTAAGTAAGTCTTAGCCCGGTCGATAAATCTTATTGTGTTATTG
Source organism: FCB group bacterium (assembly GCA_024231695.1). Lineage (GTDB taxonomy): Bacteria > Zixibacteria > MSB-5A5 > GN15 > JAAZOE01 > JAAEQF01. The sequence goes on along the minus strand of JAAEQF010000218.1, from coordinate 32,004 downwards.
AGAAAACGGCTCAGGAGGGCTACAGCAATATGCTTTAAAAAATAGTAATCCCCCGACAATCTAATTGATCCGGCGAGTACGTTAAATAGTGAGTTATGCTTACCGGTTATTCGCGCAACTGGCATGCGGGCCAATGGGCGCGAACAGTTAATAGAGTTGCATTGAACCGCCTTACAAGAGTGTGACCGACATAATGGAAAAAATACTTGATAGAATTGCCGCCGATTTAATATTAATCATCCCGGATGATATGCAGGCGCTGGCCGGACTACATGAGGCATTCAGTCAACTTTCAATTCAGGCCGACGAAATATCGCCAACGGCTTCAGTCGTGGCTCAATCCTGCGCTAATCATGTTGAGAAAATAATTCTTCGCGAGGTTGATGATCCGGAATCGATTCTGAAAATGCTCAACGGTGCGGTCACCGGCCTGCAGGGAATAATCCGTGACAAACGCGAACCCGAAGAAGTTTCTTTCCCTACCGCCATTCTAAACCTGTCCGTCAAAGAGGATACGCCTGAAGCCGATTTGCCCGGCGAACCGATGCCGGAGGAACCAGCCGCCGAATGCAATTCGCTGGGTGAAAACGATCTAAGATTATCGCTTGAGGGTAACGACTCCTCACTGGTGGCCGAGTTTATTTCCGAAGCCGAGGAACATTGCGCCACGGCCGAACAGATGTTGATGGATCTGGAAACCGATCCCCGGAACAAAGAGGCCATCGACGCCATTTTCCGCAGTTTCCACACCATCAAGGGAGCCGCCGGATTTATGGAATTGACCCCGATATCCATGCTGGCTCACGAATCGGAAACGCTGCTCGATCTGGCCCGCCAAGAGACAGTCATCATCGCCGACCGGATCGCCGACGCCGTTTTTGAATCGATAGACGCCATGCGCGCTCTGCTCAAGGGTGTCGAGGAAGTTTTAAACGACGGCGGATCATTTGACAGCGCCGATATCGTCTCAGAACATGTTTCACAGTTGCGCCAATTAATCGCCAAGGCCGGGAATGGTGATGATGACGATATGTTTGAAGACAATACGCCGCAGCGGGTTGGTGACAAATTGGTCGAGATGGGAGCCGTCAGCCAGCGAGAAATCGAAGAGGCACTCAAGCACAAAAAATCGTCCGATGAAAAAATCGGTGAAACGCTGGTCAGGCAGGGCAAAGTTACGGCCAAGGCCGTGGTTCATGCCCTCCGGGATCAGAAAGGGAAAACCGTCGGCACGGCCGTCAAGGAAATGGTCAAGATCGATACCGAGCGGCTCGATAAGCTGGTCGATACTATCGGTGAAATGGTCATCGCCGAATCGATGGTTGGGCAGGACGAAGAGATACTGGCTCTGGCCTCAACTAAAGTAAACAAGAATATTTCTCATCTTAATAAAATCACCCGTGAACTGCAGGAAATGGGTATGGCCATGCGGCTGGTGCCGATTCAGGCTACTTTCCGTAAACTGGCCCGGGCGGTCCGCGATCTGGCCCGCAAATCGGGCAAGCAGGTCGATCTGAAGCTTTCCGGCGAAGACGCCGAAGTCGATCGCTCAATCGTTGAAAATATCGGCGATCCTCTGATGCATATGATCCGTAATTCCCTCGATCACGGCTTGGAAACCTCCACGGAGAGGATGGCGAGTGGCAAGACCAAAGCCGGTACGGTTTGGATCAGGGCTTTCCACAAGGGCGGGAATATCTATCTGGAAATAGAAGACGACGGCAAGGGACTGGACAAGGAAAAAATCATGGCCAAGGCCAAGGAAAAGGGCCTGCTGGCAAATAATAAAGACTTGACCGACCGGGAAATATATAATCTGATCATGCTTCCCGGCTTCTCCACCGCCAGCAAGGTCACCGACATTTCCGGACGTGGAGTCGGTATGGACGTGGTTAAAAAGAACATTGAAGCCATGCGGGGCCATCTGGAAATCGATTCGGAACCGGGCAAGGGAACGAAATTCTCGATGAGGCTGCCTTTGACTCTGGCGATCATTGATGGCATGCTGGTCGGTATCGGCAAGGAACAGCTGATTATCCCAACTCTGTCAGTCGTGAAGTCCCTACCCGTTAGTCCAGATATGATTCATACCGTCAACGGACTGCACGAAATGATCACGTTGCGCGGAGAAGTAATACCACTTCATCGGATCCGTCGCCTCTTTGGTCTTCCATTCTCCTCCAAGGATGATGTCGATAGCACGGTTGTGATAGTAGAGGATATGGAACGCAAAATCGGACTGGTTGTAGATCATCTTTACGGCCAGCGTCAGACAGTAATCAAGAATTTGGGTCCGCTGTTCCAAAATAAGAAATGGATCGCGGGCGGCGCAATCCTGGCTAACGGCAATGTCGGTTTGATTATCGATATCAGCGGTATTTCGGAAATGGCCAAAACTTTTACTTTCGATCAAAATGCAAAAGGAACCTCCGTATCGGAAGGCTTGGATATTTCAATTGATACGGAAATCGATAAGGACGAGTCGACGATTGTTAGTAGCCAAGAAGATCTCTATCCAATGACAGTTTAGCAAAGCAAAAAGTAATTTGGAGGATGAATCAAATGACAAATGAACAACAAATCCTCGAGGTCCCCAATGGGGCTGAAACAGCGGTCGAAATCAGGGCGGGCAAATACCTTACTTTCTGCCTGGGTGCCGAGGAATACGGATTGGCCATACTCCGCGTACGAGAAATCATTGGATTGATGGCTATCACCAATGTCCCTCGGACTCCTCATCATATCCGTGGAGTCATCAACCTACGAGGCAAGGTCATTCCCGTTCTCAACTTAAGAGCAAAGTTCGGAATGGAAACAAAGGAAGACACCGAGGAGACATGTATTATTGTCGTTGAATCCTCGATTCAAGGCTCACCCGTTCAGATCGGCATACTTGTAGATGCCGTATCCGAGGTTCTCGACATTGAAGAGAGTGATATTGAGGATGCGCCGGTCATCGGAAACAACTTTAACGGTGATTTTATAATCGGACTCGCAAAAACCAAGGACGGCGTCAAAATCCTTTTGGATATAGATCAGGTTTTATCTGCCAGTGACGTCGAGATTGCTCAAAATATGGATCAAAAACCTGAGGAAGCAACCAAAGAACAGGAATATGCAGAGGAAATTCAATAAACAACTGATTTGCACTTCCTTAGGTGACCTCTGGCCTATGAGGCTGGTCAAAATGTTAGTTCGAATCAAGTCTTAGAAGGCTGAAAGGGAGAAACTATGAAAACAATCTTATTAATCCTGGTTGGCTTATTTTTATGTCTGGGCCCGGTAGTTCAGGCAAATGACAGCCCGTCAATGGAGATCAAACCTTATGGTTATATTAAGCTTGACGGCTCTTATGATCAAAATCTGACCAGTCATGGCAATTTTGCCATGTGGGTCCCCCTCCCTGATTATGAGGGTGGTGATGAACAATTCAATATGACCGCCAATCAAACCAGAATGGGCCTCAAGCTTAACGGCACTGGATATGGCGAGCTAAAGATCAACGGAAAAATTGAATTTGACCTGTACGGCAGTGTTAGTGGAGCCACGGTCGCCCAGAATAAGGCTATGCTGCAATTATGACATGCCTATTTTTCGGTTCAAAAGGGAAACGTCAAATTTCTCGCCGGGCAAACCTGGGATATCATTTCTCCGTTGAATCCTTCAACCTTGAATTACCCGGTACTTTGGGGATGTGGAAATACTGGATATCGTCGGCCGCAGATTACCGGTTGGGTAACTTTAATGCCTAATGAAAAGACTACGATGACTTTTGCATCCGGATTTTTCCGCACCATCGGCACCGACCTCACCCCGACCTTCTCATTGGCCGTTGATGAAGTAAAAGACGGTGAAGATGATGGAACGGACGCCGGTATACCTTCAATTCAGGGTTTGTGGGAAGTGAACCATTCCTGGACCAAGAATGGTTATGTTCGCGCTGGTGTTTCCGGCCTATGGGGTCAGCTCATAGCCGAAACCACAGTAGGAAATTCCAGCCTGATCATGGGAACTTAGCATAAGAGGAGTTACCAAAAATCTTCGAGCTAAGCGACAGGTGGAATTAAGCTTTGAAGCAACACAATACAGGAGTGACACCGAAATGATTTCTCAAATGAGTATCGCCAAAAAACTCGGGGGCGGATTTGCACTTTTGATAATCATGCTGATTACAGCAGTGGTTAGCGGGTTACTCGGCACTGACAAGATCGTGGGTTATGCTGATCAAGTCGTTGGTGCAGATGAGATAGCAATCAGCCTACATCAGCGAGAAATTGATCATTTGAATTGGGCCAAAGCCGTCAGCGATCTCTTTTTAGATGATCATATGACTGAGCTCTCAGTTCAAACCGATCCCCACAAATGTGCCTTTGGGAAATGGTATTATGGTGAGGGTCGCAAGCAAGCAGAAGCTGCCATACCTGAATTGAAAGATCTTCTGGCCAAAGTAGAGGAGCCACATAACAGGCTTCACCAGACGGCCGTGAGTATTGGTGAAGTTTTTCACCAGGTAGACCCGGGATTAGTCAAGTTTCTAATCGAGAAGGAAGTCGATCACCAGAAGTGGGCGAATTCTTGCCTCTCGACCATTGCTTCACGAAAGGAACGATTTACGGTTGAAACCGACGATCATCGCTGCGGATTAGGCAAATTTATTTATGGAGAAAAAGGGCGGAAGTTATCCGAATCCGATGCTGAGCTGGCATCTTTGATCGATGCTATAAAAACACCTCATCGTCATTTGCACGAATCCGCCATAGAAATGCAGAACAATTGGAATCGAGATGATACTCAGGCACAAGCTAAGACTTTAGAGATTTTCGTCAATACCGCCGAACCGACTCAAATAAAGACACAAGAGGCTCTTCACGCAATAATTGATAGGGCTGAAGTTTTGGGAGCCGGTAATGCTAAGGCCAAAGATATTTACTCTTCGGAAACAAAGAAATATCTTGAGGAAGTCAATGGTCTGTTGACAAATATGGTTAAATTGGCAGTTGAGCAAAGTGCCGAAAATCGTCAGGAGCTATCGAGCACAGTCGGGCAGACGAATATCCTCATGATTGTGATTAGTGTTCTCGCAACAATTTTCGGCATCGTCATTGCCATAATCATTGCCCGTGGTATTACGAAGGCTTTGAGCAAGATAAACTCTCAATTGGCTGCCGGTGCGGATCAAGTGGCCTCCGCTAGTGAACAAGTATCAGCAGCCGGTCAATCACTGGCCGAGGGATCAACGGAGCAAGCTTCTTCGCTGGAGGAAACATCTTCCTCTTTGGAAGAAATGTCGAGCATGACTCGTCAGAACGCCGAAAATGCCCGCCAGGCAAACACGCTGGCTTCTGAAGCCAGTGCGCGTTCCGATCAGGGTGTTGGTGCTATGACTCAAATGTCTGAAGCAATGACTGAAGTTAAGAAGTCATCGGACGAAACTGCCAAGATTATCAAGGTTATCGATGAGATTGCGTTCCAGACCAATCTGTTGGCACTCAATGCCGCGGTTGAGGCCGCCCGCGCCGGTGAAGCCGGTAAAGGCTTTGCTGTAGTAGCCGAAGAAGTCCGCAATCTGGCCATGAGATCCGCCGAGGCGGCCAAGGATACAAGCGCTCTAATCGAGGGTTCACAGAAGAGCGCCGATGATGGCGTCCGAACAGCTGATGAACTGATGGGCATCCTAAAGAATATCACCGACGGCATTAATAAAGTAACCAGCCTGATCGGCGAGGTTGCCGCCGCCAGCGGTGAACAGGCTCAGGGGATTGAACAGTTGAATACGGCCATATCTCAATTGGATCAGGTCACTCAGCAGAACGCTGCCAACGCTGAAGAGTCATCCTCGGCCAGTCAGGAGCTATCCGCTCAATCACAGCAACTAATGCATATAGTGAGCAATCTGACTGCCATTATCAGTGGGTCACATCAGGAAACTATAGGTGCAGAGAGGGCGGAACGAGCAAATATACAACCGTTCCAGGAAATCGGTGGCAAAGCTGTAACTCTTAGTAATCCGGCGAAACCAAAAACCGTTTCTGCCGGAGGTCATAATCTCAGTAATGGCGAGACCGAAGTAGTGACTCAGGAGAGAAACAGCAATAGCATCAATCCGGAAGAGGTGCTGCCACTGGAAGAAGATGAAATGGCCGCCTTTTAATGAACAACGGTCGATAAACTAAAAGGGGGAGCTCTTTGCCGATGAAGTTATGATTTTCGGCAATGTACGCAGACGAACGGGGATGCCGGGCAGCTAATCCGGCATCCCGGTTAAATGAGGTTTTATGGTCCAAACCAAAGATAAAAAGACCAATGTCGTCGAAGCCGAGTTCACACTGACAATCTCGGATGACAAGATGCAAGTGCTGTTTTCCTGCGAACCGGAGTTTGCCGAAAACGATCGGGCGCTTGAGATTCTTACCGCTCGGCTGGAGGGGATGAAAACCATCGGGCAACCTGATTTGGAGGCGGTTAAGGCAGGCTTGCGGGAATACTCCTCGAGTGGACAAACGCCGACGAATATCCCGATTATAACCGGGCGACCTGCCGTACCCCCGGTGAACGGCATACTGGATTGGACCGACGACTTTTTCATTGCTGGCTATCGTATCGACCCGGAAAACAAGCGGATCAATTTTCAGGAAAAAAGCGAAGAATCGATGGTTGAAAAGCGGCAGCTACTGGCTAAGGTAACACCGGGCATTCCCGGCCGGAACGGTCTCAATGTTCTCGGCAAAGCCATTAAAGTACCCCTCCCCCGGGAAATAAATCTGAAATCGGGACCCAATGTTATCTGGGATGAAGAGGTCGGCGGATTTCGAGCCGGATGTTCGGGACGGGTTCGTCTTACCGGCAAAGTACTTGATGTCGATCATATTTTGCGATTGAATGATGGCGTCGGCGCCGATACCGGTAATATTCATCATAACGGCAAGGTTATCATTAGTGGTGATATCGAAGTGAATTTTTCGGTCGAAGCCACCGGTGACATTGATGCCTCCGGCGTCGTTTATGCATCCAACCTCAAGGCTGGCGGAAACCTGACCGCACCAGGCGGAATAAACGGCGACGACACCCATAAAATTACTGTCGCCGGGGATTTGCTGGCTAAGTATATCATGAATGCCGGGATCGATTCAAAAGGCAATATTCTGGTCAATTCCGAAATAGTGCAAAGTAAAATTAATACTATCGGCGAAGTCAATTGCCACGAGGGACGGATATTCGGCGGCATAATCTCGGCCACAAAGGGTATTACTGTCGGTGAGGCCGGTGCCGGACAAGACACTCCGACACTTCTAGTCGCCGGGGTGAATCGTGATCTGCAAGTCAAACTGAAATCCAACAGCAAGGAAATCAAGCGGGTGAAGGGAATGATCAAGAAGCTGGATGAGGTTCAACGGCATTTGACGAGAAATATTCAGACTCTCGATCATGGGCAGAGGGAAAAGCTGACGGAAATCCAATTTAAGATGATGGAAGGTGAAGAAGAAGTCACCCGTCTGGAGGCAGACAACAAAGTTGTCTATGCCCGCATAATTGAAAACAGCAGCGCCAAGATACGCATTCTCAAATTGCTCCATCCCGGAGTAACCCTGCGTATCAGCGATCAGCAATACGTCGTTGAACATGCCCTGGTCGGCCCGATTGTGGCCAGTTTGGACCGGGCCAAACATGAAATAGTCCTGTCATCTCAACCCGACGAATAAGGATGGTGCCATCAATGAACGCTGAGGATATTAATCCATTTATCAATTCGGTTCATGAATTGTTTGAAAACATGTTGGACTGCAAGATAACCACCGGCCAACCCAGTCTGGCCGAAAAGGACAGTACCGACTCATTTCTGATCGGGGTTATCGGTCTGTCCGGGACGGTGCAGGGTATTGTGGCCCTGACTCTGCCTGTGAATACGGCTTTGAATATGATCGGCCACATGGTGGGAGCCAAATTTGAGGAAGTCGATGCCTCCATTATTGACGGCGTCGGCGAATTGGTCAATATGATTGCCGGCAACGCCAAAACCAAATTCGAGGACCACTCCATCAATCTCAGTCTTCCCACGGTAGTACGCGGAACAATTTATAATGTCTGCAACGCCAAGGACTCGGTTTTCCTGGCTATCCCCTTCAATTCGGAACTGGGTGATTTTTCCCTGATGGTGGCCATCAAGCCGGTGATTGTATCTGAAAAGGAGGCTACTCATGCGTGTATTAGTGGTTGATGATTCGCAGATCATGCGCCGAATTATAACCGGCACGTTGAGCAAATTGGGCATCGATGGTTTGGAAGTTATGGAAGCCGCCAACGGTCAGGAAGCCGTAGATGCCGCCCAAGAACAAAGCGATATCGGTCTCATCCTGATGGATTGGAACATGCCGGTTATGACTGGTATTGAGGCAGTGGAGGCGATTCGCAAGAGTCAGAATTCGACACCGATAGTCATGGTGACCACGGAAGGTGAAAAACAAAAGGTGATCGAAGCGATCAAAGCCGGCGCCAATGATTATCTGGTCAAACCATTCAATCCCAAAGATATTCAAACCAAGCTGGAGAAATTCCTCCAGCCGGCCGAGTAAGGGAAATCAATGTCGCCAACCGCCACGCTTGCATCTCGCAGTCAGGATCGTGCGCTCGACCGCATCCGCCAATTGGTCCAGGATCAGACTGGTATAATGTTGAAGGAAAACAAAGGTTCGTTGGTAAAGGCGCGAATCGCCAAGCGTATGCAAAAACTCGGACTGATCGAATACGACAAGTATTTGTGTTTGATACTGGATGATACCAGCGGCCGGGAATTACAGTATCTGGTCGATGCCGTTTCGACCAACACTACCAGTTTTTATCGGGAAAGTGAGCATTTTAAATTTATTCGCAGTGTAGTTAACGACTGGATGAAAAAAGGCAAGCGTTCCTTCCGCTTCTGGTCGGCGGCCAGTTCGACCGGCGAGGAACCTTATACTCTGGCAATTGAGTTACGAGAGGTTTTCGGCCAAACGAACATTGACACGAAAATTCTGGCCACGGATATTAACCAGGAAGTCCTGATCGCTGCCCAAAAAGGAATCTACTCTGAAGACAACGTGCTCCCGGTGCCCAAGCCGCTCAGAAATAAGTACTTCTCGCGGCAAAGTGCGGGCAACCGCAGTCAGTACGCAGTAGTTAATGATCTTAAAAAGATGATTCTTTTCCGGCAGTTCAATTTGATAACTCCCCCCTACCCGATTCAGCCCGATTTGGATATGATCATCTGTCGCAACGTGATGATTTATTTCGATCATAAACTGCGCCGCATGCTGGCGGCTGAATTTGAACGCCTGATCAGGCCGGGCGGATACCTGTTAATCGGCCATGCCGAGAGTCTGACCGGTATCGTTAAGAACATGAAATGTGTCAAACCGTCAATTTATGTAAAGGAATAAAAAGTGCCGCAAAAGGTGGTTGGAATATCGGACATTTGCGTATCTCGTGATCCAGGCATGGATATCGTCACGTTTTCGCTCGGCTCCTGCATCGGCGTTACGGCCTACGATCCGGAAGCGAAAATCGGCGGGATGATTCATTACATGCTTCCCCTGTCTAAAACCTCGCCAGAAAAGGCCAAGGCCAAACCGGCCATGTTTGCCGACACCGGTATTCCGGAGCTGTTAAAACAGATGTTTGCCATGGGAGCGGTTAAAAACCGATTGATTGTCAAGGTCGTCGGCGGATCACAACTAATGGATAAAAATAAGATATTCAATATCGGGGAAAGAAATTATCTGGTATTGAGGAAGCTGCTCTGGAAAAACAATATTCTCATCGCTGCCGAGGATGTCGGCGGTAGCATGGCCCGCACGGTCAGACTAAATCTGGATACGGGAAAAGTCACGGTAAAATCGGTGAAAGGACTCAATGAATTATGAATATCCGCGATCAGATATTCGAGAAGGTTACCTCATTCCCGACTCTACCGACGATTACCCAGCGTCTGCTAAGCATTATTGAGGATCCCAATGCCGCCGATGCGGAGATTGGCCGAGTGATCCAGTACGATCCGGCCTTAACGGCTAATGTGCTCAAAGCGGCCAACTCTGCCTTTTTGGGGTTTTCCAAACCGGTCAGTTCCATCACTGAAGCGAGTGTTCGTGTCGGCAAAAAGTGGATTTTTCAAATCGCCGTTTCGTCGTTAATCTACTCCAATCTCAATGTCTTTGCCAAGGGGTATGAACTGACGGCCGAACAGTTATGGAGGCACTCCATGGCCGTGGCCTTGATGTCGGAAAATTTCGGTAAAATCCTGCGTCTTGGCGATACCGGTATGATTTTCACCGGAGGGTTGGTCCACGATATCGGCAAGATCGCTTTGCATGACGCAGTGGATGAATATTATGACCAATTGCAGGAAATAGTCGATACCGATGAGTTGTCCTTTGAGGAGGCTGAACGAAAGCTGCTGGGTATCGATCATGCTGAGGTCGGAGCACTGATTGCCGAACACTGGAAGTTTTCGCCAGCGATTATTGACATCATTCGGTGGCATCACTACCCCCAGGGAGCGGAACAAATCACATCCGCCATTGATATCGTCCACGCCGCCGACGCTCTATGCATGATGGAAGGATTTGGTTTGGGCAAGGAAGGTTTGCAATATCATGTCTGTCAGGAGTCGTTGTCACGCTTGGACCTTACGAAGGAGACCGTGGAGACGGCCGTCAGCCGGGTAATGGATTCGCTTGAGAATATAGAAGATATGTTTTCCGATAAACCTGCGGAATGTGCCGCGGTAAGGAGGTAGTAATAAGATGGCCTACAACATTTTGGTGGTTGACGATTCCAAAACCATCCGGTCGATCATCATCAAGACGTTGCGCCTGACCACCCTTGAAATCGGCGAGATACTTGAAGCCGGAAACGGCAGGGAGGCGCTGGATTGCCTGAAGGATAATTGGGTCGATCTGGTATTAAGTGATTTGAACATGCCCGAGATGTCCGGAGTGGAAATGGTCAATATCATGGCCGAAGACGGAATGTTAAACGACATTCCGGTAATCGTCATTTCCACCGACGGCAGCGCAACCAGGATTGAAGAATTGAAGGAAAAGGGCATTCGGGAGTATATTCGCAAACCCTTTTCACCGGAAACTATCGGTGAAATAATCGATAAAGTTCTGGGAGTGGTCAATGCAAATACAGATTGATGGAACATCGCTTAATGAAACCGTCGTCAGTGTTCTGGAGCAGATGGCTTTCATCTTTTGCGAACCGGCCGACCTGCAGGAAGGGATCGATCTTGATGAATTTGAATTCATTAAGGTCAGCCTGACTTTCGACGGGCATAAAAGCGGTCAGGTAACGATCATCGCCCCTAATGAGTTTTGTCGTGAATTGGTGGCAAACATGCTGGGCGAGGATATTGACAACGAAGACGACTGCGGAAAACAGGCCGACGCGGTCAAGGAAATACTAAATATTATCACCGGGCAGTATTTAACGCAAGTGTACGGCGACAAGGTAGTATTCAATTTGTCGGCGCCGGAAGCGGCAGAAATTCAATCCGAGGAGCTGTACGCTTTCATCGGGGAGAATGAATGTGCATGCTGTCAGTCCGACGAATACCCGGTGTTGACTTTTGCATCCCTGACTGGTGAGATATCTCATGAGTATACGAGTACTGATTGTTGATGATTCGGCCGTCGTGCGCAAAATATTCAGCAACGAGCTGAGCCGCGATCCCCAAATAGAGATCGTCGGCACGGCTCCCGATCCGTATGTGGCCCGGGATAAAATCGTGCGCCTAAAGCCGGACGTTTTGACTCTGGACGTGGAAATGCCGCGCATGGATGGGATAACCTTCCTGCGCAAACTGATGAGACATCATCCGCTGCCCACGGTGGTCGTCTCTTCACTAACCGCCAAAGGCGGTGAACTGGCTATGGAGGCGCTCGATGCCGGGGCGGTTGAAGTCATGAGCAAACCGGGCAGTGCCTATACTGTCGGCGACATGTCGGTCGAACTGATTGAAAAAATCAAGGCCGCATCGCGAGTCAAGCCAGTTCGAACTTCAGACAAAGCCGCCTCCACCGGGTCATCCATCAGCAAACTATCGCTAAGCAAAACCACCAACAAGGTCATCGCTATCGGCGCTTCGACCGGCGGAACTCAGGCTCTTTCCGATGTCCTTCAGGCTCTGCCGGGCAACACGGCCGGAATTGTGATTGTCCAGCATATGCCCGAAAACTTCACTCGAGCTTTTGCCGACCGGCTCAATTCTATCTGCGATCTTGAGGTAAAAGAAGCCAGCGATGGCGACACGGTCATCCCCGGCCGAGCCTTAATTGCTCCCGGAAACTATCACATGATGCTCAATCGGTCAGGCGCTAAGTATTTTGTGCGAGTCAAGGAGGGGCCGCTGGTCAACCGCCACCGACCCTCGGTCGAAGTCCTCTTCAAATCGACTGCCCGTTATGCCGGAGCTAATGCCGTCGGTGTAATTCTGACCGGAATGGGTAACGATGGTGCGCAGGGAATTCTGGATATGAAAAACGAAGGTGCGGCCACAATCGCTCAGGACGAAGCCAGCTGTATCGTCTTCGGCATGCCCAAAGAGGCAATAAAAACCGGCGGGGTGGATGAAGTGAAACCGCTTTCCAAAATTCCGGCGACTATACTCAGTCAATTGTAGTTGGGGAAAAACGTTACAAGGGAGGGGTCGGCGCCGTGAGGGCATTGAATATCATTCGTCTGCCTCTTTCACGCCGCCACAATTGGAGACAAACTCGTCGATTCCCTCCTTGCACCGGCGCCGATTCTCCGTTCTTTTTGATCTAAATCTTCATTCCTACAAATACTTCTTCCCCGTTCAGACCATGATACCGGTACTCTCGGATAGTCATGGACAGATCGCGCAGGGCTCCGCTCCGCCTTTAAAGACATAGTTGATTAAATGGACAGCATCGCCGACGTTGATACCGGGGTTGCAATCGACGTCACCGGCCTCGAATGGATAAGGGGCTGTTCCTCCCTTGAATACATAAGTGATTAAAAAGACAGCATCGCCGACGTTGATCGCGTCGTCTCCATTGGCGTCACCGCAGATAAAAGCCGGCTTTACCGAAAATGAAGCAATCATGCTCCATGGCCCCGCTTCGTAGCCATCAGCAGCCCGCACCCTCCAAAAATATTCTTCTCCCGGCGGCAGGGCCGGATCGACCGTCCAAAGGGAAGTCCCACTTCCATCTTCCGGCCAGTTCTCAATTCCGCCCGCCATTGAGGTCAGAAGTTCATCCTCGTAAACTTCGAAAGTATAGGTCAGGCCATCCCCTTCACCGTCAGTGGAATTATCATGCTGCAGCACAGGGGCTCCATCGGGCATTTCCACCATCCCGTCGGGACTGAGATCGGTCGGGGCCGAAGGCAGGGAATTCATCCGCAGTCGGCCATAATGCCAGTTGGTCCAATCATTTCCATCGGAAATTCGAACTCGAAAATAATATTCAAGGCCGTCCTGCAACTCGGCGCCGTCATAGACAGCAGAGGAGGCAGCAGCGGTCACCGGATAAGAATCCCACATTTCAATCGTACTCCATTCGTCATCATTGCCGAGTTGAATTTGATATTCCTGCTGAATAAAATCCGGAGATCCGTGCTCCCAGCCAATTTCTGGGTTGTGATTGACCAAATGCATTGCCTCACCCGGCGACACGGTCAAAGTCATCGAAGATACCGGTAGAGCCAGATCGAAAAATGCGAGTATTTTTGCCATGACCTCTTCCCGCTCCAAATACTGGCTGTCGCCGTTGGTAATCGCTTCGAAACCGAAAGAAAAGAAAACCACCTGAAAAGCGCCGGTATAGGACAAGCCGCCCAGATTGGTTGTCCCCTGATAACTGAGTTCGGCCACGCCGCCACCGATAGCCTCGACCTGGTTACTACCGGTTTGGTTATTGGCTCCGCCGGGGCCGATAATGTTTATCTGGTCCAGGATGTTGAGAATCTGACCACCGGAAACTCCGGCTAATGTGGCCACTACCCCGGTCGACAACTGTTCGGTTTTGAGATAATCATGTAAGAAGTCCGGATCGACAGCATTCAGCTGTCCCGCTATACGCTGACCGGTCAAGAATAACTTGCCGCCGCCGTCCAAGTATCCTTCCATGGCCGTGATTTCATCCATTGCCAGCGGTGAAATGCGGAAATCGCCTGTAAACCAGATAACTATCTCATAATTGCCCAAGTCGGCCGCATCAGGCGTACTCAATGATGCGTCCCAGTAATCAAATGGGACACGAAGAGTCTCCAGTGTTTGCCTGTAGTAATAGTCGATATTGCCGCCGCCGTCATCATCGATCAGAAGGATCGAAGTTTCCCCGATGGCCTGTAAAATCTCCAGCGTATCGGTCAGTATGTCTGACCCATTAATCCATTTAATTTCCACAAAAAAGGCATTTAACCGGCTTGGATAAGGAACCGGTATTTCGAATACAAACGGATCAGCAATATTGTCGGCCGTATCGCCGGCGCCGACATCTCCCAGAGAAGTTGAGTTATCTGTCAAGTAGAGTGACAGATCCTCGCTGAATAGCACCGCCTGTAGATCGGTAATCGGCTCTCCGGTAGTATTGGCAATGGAGATGGTCATCTCAATTATCTCAGCTTCTTCAAGCAGGCCGTCGCCATCGCCGTAAAGATCATCGGAAAAGGAAACAGTGCTTATTTCGGGTGCGACTAAAATCGATATAAAATCAACCCGGCTGCTACCATAGTTGGGCACTGCCAGAATATCGTCGCGATTGTTATAATCGAGCCCGGCCGGTTCATCAAATCCATCGGCAATCAGTTCGGGAGGGTTTAGAAATTGGGAATCGTATCTGTAAACGCCGTGGTTTTGATGGGTGGCCACATAGACATTGCCGAAGCGGTCGATAGTGATACCGTCAAAATAACCGAGGTTTGTTTCCACTGCGATGGAAAGATTAAGGCTGCTCAAATCCACCGCCTGAATCGGAGCATTGGCTGACCAGGCTACGGCCAGGAGACGATGGTTAGCCGGATCGTAGGTGATATCCTGAAGGTATTGAGGAAATCCGGAGGAAATGATAACCGATTGTGATTGATCGCTTAAGCGGATTCGAATAATCCTGCCACCGGTATCAACCGCATACAGATAGCCGGTCGTATCAGCGGCGAGACCATCGATATGGGCGATAGCACTGATGGGTAGATTCATAACGATTTCAGCGGTGTTCAAATCGAGACCAACAATTCCAGTCCCGACCGACACATAAAAAACATCACCGGCTATTTGATTACCATAACATGCTCCCAATCCGGTTTTGAAATAGCTATGCACACCATTGCTATCAACCTGAACAATGGACCCGCCGGCAATGTTGGAAACCAGGTATCGATTATTAACCGAATCATAAGCCACACTTTCCGTCCTATTAAACAGATCTTGCGCCTCGGTAACCGTAGTCGCCACACAGGCCAGAATTATTAAGAGAATGGATATTTTTTTAAGCAATTTATCCTCCGCTCAGTCAAAATGTAGTTCCTATTGTTGCACAACTGTCAATCATTCGGTGCTATAGAGGATAAAATCTTACTCCTGATTGTCGTTTTTATCACCGGCTGGTTTGGCTTGACGATTGACTTATTCTGAACTTGCTGTGTATATTGAGGTTCAACAACGGCTTACATGGGCGTAGATGTGAATATTGATGCTTTCTACAATGAGGCTCGCTCCGGCAATAATCAGGCGGAAGAGGAGCTTTTTCAACATCTATCAGTAAGATTTCGGTTATTCGCGCACCAACGAATATGGAATGAAGATGATGTTGACGATATTGTGCAGAGCGCCATGATGGCCATTGCCAAAGAGTACCGGTCCCTCGCCATCGAAAAAAGCTTCACCGCCTGGGCGTACAAAGTTCTCGATAATCGTATTCTCAGTTATATCAAAACCAAAAGCAGTCGCCGCCGCAGGCTGGAGCCGATGGGTGAAGAGGAGGTTTCGGCCGGTGCTGTAGATCCTGATCCCGATTTGGAGTCGATGCTTCTGGATTGTATCAGGAAAGTCGCGGCCTCGAATCGTCGCTATGCCCGGATACTTAACCTGTATTATCAGGGTTATACGACCGAGGAAGTATGTCGGCGGCTGAAGATGACCGCGAACCACTCGTATGTGACTCTTTCGCGGGCCAGGTCAATGCTGGAGTTGTGCCTCGACACGGGAGATATCAAATAATGAACGGCTGTACTGAAAAGCGATTATCTGCCCGGCGCCATCATTATGAGTTGGGTCTATTGTCGGCCGCTGAACGGCGTGAGTTTGAACTCCACCTCCTTGAGTGCGAGGCCTGCTTTGAAGCGGTGCAAAAGTTCCAGAATACGGCCCGACAGATCAGGCATAATCCGAAAGTCAGAGAAATAATCAACCGGGAAGCGGAAAGGCAGCCGGCCGATACGACGGCACAGGTTCCAACGCGAGGTTGGCGGCGAGTTATTCCGGCCATGGCAGTTGTCGCGATTGCCTTGTTGGTATTCATATTGAAGCCCTGGCATATTGAGTTCCAGCCGGATCTTGAAGCCGTAGCTGCCGAAAATAGATTGGCCATTTTGCCGTTTAACAATTTAGCCGATCCCAGTGACAGCCTCAATCTCGGCCGGATTATAGCGGACCTGTTGATTACCGACCTTTCCGGCTCTCAATACATGCAGGTGATTTCAAGTCGGCGGCTCGATGACGTCAATTCTCTTCTGGAGAGAAAAGAAGAGACTTTGCTTCCGGGCGACCTGGCCGGGAAAATTGCGGCGGCGGTCAAGGCCCATTGGATATTTACCGGATCAATCATTGAAGACAGCCCGGCACCGGTTTTAACCGGTCAATTGGCCCAGACGGAATCGGGTGTCATTGTCCAATCATTCCAAATCACCGGGCAGCCCGGTGAGAGTATATTCACAATTATCGACCGGCTTTCGACGGAAGTGAAAAACAGTCTCAGCCTCCCCCCGGGGGCGGGAGAGGAGAAAGATTTACGTGTGGCCGATGTCACGACATATTCTGCAGACGCTTATAGATATTACATCGAAGGTATGGACTATTTCTCCAAGCATTACAACCGGGAAGCGGCGGCCAGTTTCAAGCAAGCGCTTGAGCACGATTCAACCTTCGCCATGGTTTATTATCATCTGGCTCTGGTTGAAAACGCCAAATATATCAAGCGGGCTGTCAAGTACGCTTCCAAAACCGGTGAAAAAGAACAGTTATATATTGCCAGCTTAAATGCTCAAGCCGATGGCGAGTATGTGGAGGCTGTGGGTCATTTGCAAAAGCTCGTGCAACGGTATCCCGACGAAAAGGAGGCCTTTTATCGGTTGGGCTGGTCGAAATACGCTCGGGGCAAATACCTGGAGGCCATCGACTATCTGAATCAGGCCATCGCCATCGATTCTCTCTACAAAGAAGCCTATAATTTACAGGCTTATACCTATCATGCCGCCGATGATTATGAAAATTCCATTCTGGCCATAAACACTTATATCAAGCTTTATCCCAATGAAGCCAATCCCTATGATACGCGTGGACAACTTTATGCCGCCGGTGGAGAAATTGAGAAAGCTATAGCTTCCTACAAAAAGGCGCTGGAGATCAAACCTGATTTCCATTCCTCTGCGGTGTTTCTGGGATATCTTTATATGCAAAAAAGAGAGTATGGCATCGCCGAAGAGTATTTCCAGCGACTTGTACAATCGCCTTACCAGGGCACACAGGCTGAGGGTCGGTATTATTTGGCCTTTCTGCCAATGCACATGGGTAAATTCCAGGCCTCACTCGATGCTTTTGACAGCATTATCGTGCTCGAAAGGCAGCTCGAATACAATGAGCTTAATATCGCATACAAGCATCGGGCCAAGGCTTTTGTCCTGCAGACCATGGGACGTTCGGTTCGGGCGATTGAGGAGATGGAAAAATGTCTCAGCATTCGCGAACAGCATTCTCGGAATAAAATCGTCTTTCGGGATTTATACATTCTTCTGCTGGCCGAAAATGGCTTCATAGATAAGGCCAAGGAAGAAGCCGAAAAACTGCGAGTAAAAATTACCGAAGAAGATGCCAGATCGATGGCTTATTGGTTTGCCCAAGGGGCTATTGCTGAGGCCGAAGGCGATTTTAATACAGCCTTGGATAATTATACCTTAGCGGCCGACAGCACCAACGAATTCCCCTATCAATTCATGCAGGCCCGAGTCGCTCTGAAACTGGATAGGGCCGACATTGCCGTTGAGGTTTTTGAGAAAATAAATCGAGAATTGTCTCTGTGGCGATTAAGCCTGGCCTCCTGGGATGTCCTGATGCATTATTATTTGGGGCAGGCATACGAACAATCGCGCTGGAATGAAAAAGCCATCGAGCAATATGAAATATTCCTGACCATCTGGGAAAAAACCGATACTGAGCTTCCCGAAATTACCGATGCCCGACGGCGACTGGAACGTCTGAAACAGAAATCGTAAAACCCGGAAAAGTGAGAAGCGACAGTTCAAGGCCGCTCAGATAATGGCTGGCTGACCCCAGACGGACCAGCGTATTGGAACCTGTGATGGTTACCCTGTTTCCGGCTGAAATCAGTGTCATCGCCAGCAGAACAATCGCCAAAGTTATAGCAATCTTTTCCGCATCCGCGTTTATTTGAACTTCAATTGCAGATCAACCTGTAGCCGTCCGTAATTGGATTCCGCGCCTTCGAGTCCGGTTTTATTGGCGAAATAGGTAATGCTAAAATCGGTGTTGGTATCCAGACGCAAAGTCCCGCCGAATTCATGTCCTTTGGCATCGGTACCGCCGCCGCGGAAATCGGAGTCGGTGAAAGTACCCAGAACCGCATCCTTTTTAACTTCGCGATAGATATAGCGAAGCGACCGGGATCCCGGATTCTTGATTTTACCCAGCCGAATCCCGGCCAGCCAGCCGTCACCCAGGCTATCGGCGGCGTTATTGGTCACATAATCAAACATAACCGTCACCGGCATTTCGCTAAGCTCGGTGGACATCTCAGCAAAAAATTCGAAGAGTTCATAATCATTGTCATAGACCAAAAAGGTGTCGGTTTCATCGGACGACACATAAGTACTGGCGCTGTTGCCCATCGGATCGGAGGCATCGTGGAAAATTCCAAATCCTTGAGTATTGACATAGTTGAAATACCCGCCGCCCAGAGTAAACGCTATCTTACTGTCTTCCAGATCATACTTGACCAATCCCTGCCCGGCACCCATCCAGGAATCATCGCCTGTTGAACGTTCGTCAATCCACAGTCCGGCACCGATAAGAGTGAAACTCAAATCATCGGTCTTTTTGGTGAACGAGGCAATGCCGCCCTCGGGATTGAAATCCGAATCCCAGATTAGTTCAGATTTACCCGGTTTGTAAAACGGGTTTTTGAATTTGCCGCCCATGATAGTCAGCCCGGAAACCTGTTCCGGTTTAATTTTCAGATAAGCCAGATCGAGGCCGATATTCTTGGTCGAGAATGAACCATCAAGGGTCTGATTGGTGGAAACCGGATCGTCTGAACCGGTAGCCAATTGGACTGTGACTGATGTTGCCGAAGACACTTTTCCTTCAATGCCTATTCTCGCCCTAATGCGCTGCCGGTGCCGTGGATCTTTGTCTTCCTTGTCAATCATCTCGTGGCGATAACGAAAGTCACCTTTGAGTGAGATATTCTCCGATATGTTCCCGGCGAAAACGCTCCCGGTCGGCCAAAACAGGCCGGTCATCATCAGAGCAACAATTACTTTTTTCATCTGCATCTTTTTCCTTTGCCTTGCGACCCCTAAAGCCGCATTATTCCCTATATTTGCCTGATTATACCTATAAACAGAAGGTCACGCCACAAATTCATTGTACTCTTGGCTGTCGCGGCCGGGATTTTCAAATATCGGGAAATCAATTGGTGATGAAATCAGGATAGACCGGAAAATTTCAACGCTGTAGATCGGTTCCGAGGTTCATTTTGGCAGCGTTATTTAGGATATTTTCGGTGGTCAGCGCAGGATAAAGCCATCGGCCAACGGATCGGCAGGATCGACGACAAATTCGTGGCGGCCGGTAATATAGGCCTGTCCTTCGACTTCCGGGATAATCGCCCGGTATGAACCGAACTCGACCTCACGTACCACTCGTCCGGTAAAACAACTGTCGATGATGCTTTCAATCACCATCGGTTCGCCGACTTTGATTTCACCTCGGGCATATTGAAGGGCCATTCTTCCGCTAACCCCGGTTCCGGTCGGAGACCGGTCCACTTCGCCCTCGGCAAAAACACAGACATTGCGGCTGTCGGCCTTCTCACCCTTCGGCGGGCCGATAAATATCGTCCCATAGAGGAAATTCAAATCCTTTTCAAACGTATGTTCTATCTCCCGGTTGGCCATCACCGCCCGCTTGATCAACATTCCTCTTTCGATCAAATTCGGATAATCTTCGGGTGTACATTCCACGCCGGCGTCTTTAGCTTGAACATAAGCATAAAAGGCTCCGCCAAACGCGAGATCATACCGAATCGGCCCCAGACCGGGGACTTCCACTGTCTCATCCAGAGCAACCACAAAGGAAGGCACGTTGTGAAAATAGACCGACTCCACTTGACCATCCTCTATCCGAGCATAGGCGGTGACCAGTCCCGAAGGAGTGTCTATTCTAACCGTTGTTTCGGGGGACTTGATCGGCAGGAGACCAATTTCCAAAGCGACTTTGGTAACGGCAATAATGCCGTGACCGCACATACTGCTGTAACCCTCATTGTGCAGAAACAAAACTCCAAAATCGGCCTCGTCGCTGACGGGCGGAGTAATCAGACAACCGTACATATCGGCATGACCGCGCGGTTCCCACATCAGGGCGGTTCGAAACCGGTCATAATTTTCAAGGGCCTGTCGGCGGCGGGTCAGGATTGTGTCGCCGGAAAGTTCGGGATAACCCTCGACAATAATCCTCAACGGTTCACCGGCGGTATGGGCATCAATAGTCGTTATGCGCGTCCAATTATCCGGCGCCTTCCACCTATCACTGGCGTCTTTAATATTATCCATACTTCCTTCCGCAACGGGAATGAGTAGAGTAGTCTCGCGTTTACATCTTATCAGTCCAATTGCCGGGAAGCAAGTACTTTCGGTATAGAGAGCGCTCCGGGCGGTTTTATTTCAGAAGCAACATTTTCCTCGTATCGGAAAAATCTTCCGTTTCCAGTTTATAGAAATATACACCACTGGCGACGGTTTTTCCAGCATCGTCTTTTCCATCCCAGACGACCTGCTTTTGTCCAGCAGGCTGGTTTTCGTCGAGTAAAACCCGCACCTGTTGACCGAGGATATTGAAAACCGTAAAAGTAACATGGCTTCGGCGGGGCAGGTTGTATTCGATGGCCGTTTTGGCGTTAAACGGGTTGGGGTAGTTGGCTTCCAGAGAATATATCAGCGGTTTCGGGATATCCAGATCATCTTCAGCGTCGGTCGGCAATATCGGCCCGCCGAAGATACCGCTGTTATAATTGTCATGCCGTAGTTTCGGCCAGGGCACGGCCGAAGAATCGTAGTCCTGTTCAAGTTCCCAATGTAAAACACGAATAACGCCCGCATCGGCAGAAGCGGTCGAACCCCTGCTGTAAGTACTGCTGTCAAGATCGATGTAACAGAGGGAAATTTCCATCAAACCATTTTTGTCCAGATCGGAGACGAGCGGACAATATTCATGAATGGTCGAGGTTAGCTTATTATCAGAGGCATAAAGTGGAAATCCCGGAATCAAATCACCTTGATAGTCCCAGGCAACGATTCTCTGGTATTGAGGAACCGTAAACGATCCGATTTGCACCAGGATATCGGCCATCCCGTTGCCGTTCAGATCGGCCAGAACAGGTGATCCCATTGATTGTCCGGCCGAAGCCAGAAACGGATCGTTACCAGCAGTGCCGTCATTGTCGAGCGCCCCAAGAGGCGTTCCGTCCCGATGCCAGGCATAAACTCTCGCTTCGGCCGTATTCCAAACGGATATGACAATCTCCATGGTCCCATCGCCATCCAGATCACCGATTGCGGGATGATTGGTGAACCACCACTGGGCTTCCAAATCTTCAATTATAATGGGAAAGCCATCGACATAACTGCCATCAGATTTATAGACGAAAACGGCGATATTCTCAAATGTTTGTCCGCAGAGAATAATCTCCAGATCGTCTTCATCGTCGATATCGGCAATGGCAAATCCGCTGATCGCCCAAAAAGAATCACTGTCATCTGATGTATTCCAGATATTATTGCCATCAGTATCCCACACTCCCAGACCGTACGTCGTCCAAAATGGATGTGAGTAATCAGCACTGGCCACAATTATTTCATTCTGTCCGTTTTGATCGAGATCGGCTACTGAAATCGAAGGCCAGCCGAATGCGCCGCCTCCCCAGGAAGTAGTATCGAACAAACCGCTGGCGTCAGCACCGATTGGATCGCCATTGGATCGCCAGCCATACACATATCCACTGTCGATCATAACCATTACTTCCAAATCGCCATCGTTCTCCAAATCGACAATAACCGGCGCGGCCAGGCTGCGAAAATTCCATTTACTTTTAATCGGGCTGTTCCAATCCGGCGATCCGGAAAGATAGGTCCGCAAGCCGGATTGCTCGGAACAGATAATAATATCATCTATACCGTCCCGATCAAGATCGGCCACCGCCGGCGGCGACATCATATTTTCCAAAGTGTCCCGAGGCCAGCCCGGCTCGATTTGACCGTAGTGGTCAAGAACGGTCACCCCTCCCGCTGCAAAGTTGGCACCGGGCGTAGCGCCCATACCGATAACTATTTCATCCTGTCCGTCGCCGTCAATATCTCCGATAGCCGGAGACAGAGAACCGTGATTTTTTAAATTTCGAAACCAGGCTGATTTGACAATACCTTTTATGGTGACTGTAATTTGATCAGTGTACACCGCACCTGTCTGCGACTCCATTGACACGCGAAAAGTATACAGCCCCTGTTGCATCGAACTCAATACGATCTTGCCCAGAACGTTATCGGCAACCATCCGGGTTTCCGTTTTCAAAGGAGTCCAGCTACTTGGAGCCGCTCCTGATCCGTATTCCAGGGAATAATGCGAAAAATCGGGGATAATCGTGAAGCCGATAAGTTCAATAATCCCTTCGATTGTGTCGCCTTCTGCAGGCGATGTTATCTCGACCCGTATATCACCGGCGGCGATAACCTCCACTACCGTTTGATTGTCGGCTCCGACCGTTAAACGAAGTGAATACAGCCCGGTCAGCCCGGTGCAGTTCCAAACTCCCAATGTGTCATCGATTACCGGTGTGGTCGAACCGGATATTTCAATCCATTCATCAGGACTATGCCCAACTCCGTATTCAAGTACATATTCGGTGAAATCATCGCCGGCGGCGGTTCCAATTATCGGCACTTCATCGATAACGATGGCATTCTGATAAGGATAATCAATATCGGCCATTCTCCCCGAGAGCATTTGCAGGGCCGCGTTCAGATTTATCCGTCCATAGCCGCTATATATATCCTTTCCCGGGGACTCCAGCGTATCGCCGCCGTAGGGATAGATGATATCGTCGGCAGACAGAATTAATATTTCCATGATCCGCTCAGGCGCCGTACCGGGCGATGCGGCCAGAAGATGAGCGGCCACACCGACCACACAGGGACTGGCCATACTAGTGCCATCCATCAGGTAATAGTAGTCATCAACAATATGTACATCGGGTTCACGACCACTGGATCCGCCGGTAGCATAGATATCGGTCATATTGGAACGCAAGGATAGAATATCCTCACCCGGAGCCACAACCTCGATATGATCGCCATAAGTGGAAAAAGTCGTCACCTCATCAAGGATGTTGGTTGCACCGACGGTGAATACATGGGGCAGGGCAGCCGGATAAAAATAGTGATTCCCACCGCTGTTGCCCGCGGCCGATATCGGAATGACTCCTTTATCCCGAGCATAAATCAGGGCATCGCTGATCACTTCGGACCTCCAGGGCCCGCCCCAACTCATATTGATTACGTCACAGCCCATATCCGCAGCATAAATTATTCCTTGAGCGCAGACGGAAGAGAAGGCATTGGGAAAGACTTTTATGGCCATTATCCGGCAGGGACTGGCCAGTCCGGCAACTCCGATTGAATTATTCCTGACGGCTCCGGCAATTCCGGCGCAATGCGTACCGTGGCCGCCAACACCTAACAGAGTGTCATTATCGTCGGGATCATTCTCGCCCGCACCCGTAAACAGTAATGTATACTCGTCACCCGAAAAATCCCAGCCGTGAAAATCATCGACAAAGCCGTTATGGTCGTCATCTTTGCCGTTTATTTCTTCAGCCTCTATCTGACCGTTGCTGTTTAAATCCTCACCCGCATTGACCCAGATGTTAGCCTCCAGATCCGGATGATCGGAATCCACTCCGGTATCGATGATACCAACCAACGGCCGGGTAGTGGTGCCGGTGGAATCAAAAGCCTCAAAGGCATCGATATCCGCATCCATAGTGCCGATCTTTAATATCTGTGTATCGTTAAAGTCCCCGGGGATACGATTGACTCCCAGGTACGCCTGACCGTCATTATGCAGATACCATTGATGCGAGGACAAGATATCGTTGGGCGCCTCGAAAATCTCCATGATATAATCGGGCTCGGCATAAACCACCTCGGCCAGCGCCTCATACGCCCCGGCCATATCCTCGGCCGTAACACCCTCTGGCACGGCCAGAACATAGATCGCCGCCAGTTCCTCCGATTTCATGGCCGTTTCGGTAAATTGGCGCAATAATTGAACCTGCTCGTTAATTTGATACCGGGCATGGAGCTCATCGACCGCGGCAATACCGCAAACTAGAGAACCCGACGCCTTTTGCCACTGCACCGATTTGTTCATTTGCGGATTGTACTTTACGATAATGCGTGTTGGTTTTGGTAATGCCGAATAGTCGGCATTTTCACCTCGGTAGAGGCCATACGACAAACCCGGCAATAAAACCAGACCGATCAAAATAGACAAAAACAAGCTGCGAGACAGAATTCGCCCAGACATAATACCCTCCCAAATCTGAAGATTATCGCTTGAGGTTCGAAAAGAACCAGCATAATCTCAATTTAGTGCTAATAATATAGACAATATCGTCGAATTATGCTACTATTTTTTTGTTTCAGGTGCCCGTACTGCAAACCGAGTCAGGTTCATCGGTTTGAATAAGTCCGGTCTTTCGACTTGAATTTCCGGCGTAGAAATGTTATTTTAAATTTCAGGAGCGCCCTCCCGTGAGGCAATTAAACAATCGTCCGACGGGGACGATTTGATCGAAGGGAATAGCTATGCATCGCCTTAGTTCATCTGCCATTATTATATCGCTACTAATCATGGTATCAGGTATAACGGACCGGATTTCGGCCAGAGCGCTTCTGGATCAACCGGCCTCCCCGATTGGTGCGACCCTGTTGAAACCAACCGCCTTCGATCCGCCCAATAACGCCTGGGAAGTGCATCATATCGGGAGAATCGGGCTGACCGTCACCAATTACGGCACTATCGGCACCGGTTATGCCGGTTCGGCCCTTCTGGACGGCGAGCGAGCGCCCTCATGCGAGTATCCTCTCTATTCAGATCTCAATTACCTGTTTGCCGGTTGCTTCTGGATCGGAGCGATCGTGGGCCGAGACACTCTAGTGTCGATTGGCGCTGACGGCTGGTCCGGTACAACCGAGCTTTTCCCTGAGGCCGGTGAAGCCGGAGCGTTTATCGTTCGATCCTCGCTCAAATCAAAATCGACCTATGACCCCGAGGCTATTTCCGAAGAAGATTTCATCTGTACTTATACCGATACGTTTACCGACCGAGGATTGACCGGCATCGACGGCATGGACAACCGTGGGCATGTTCCCCTAAACCTATCCATCCAGCAGAATACTTATGCCTGGAGCTACGAATATGCCGAGGATTTCATTCTTTTTGATTACCAGATAAGCAACATCGGCCCTTTTCCGATCCGCGAACTTTATGTGGGCGTTTATGTTGACGCCGACGTCTATCATCAATCCTTCAGTGCCACCGGTTATGCCGACGATGTCTGCGGCTTTAGGCGCACCGTGCCCATGCCGGATGATTTCTGCATGGACGAGGACACCGTCAACCTGGCTTATATCGTTGACAATGACGGCGATCCGGTGGATGGCAACTGGTCTTTCACCTCACCGGTAGCAGCAACCGGCATTCGCGTCGTCCGTACGCCCAACGATTCTTTGATCAGCAATTTCAACTGGTGGATTTCCAACGGTGATGCGGCCAAGGATTTTGGACCACGCAAACAAGGCCTCGACGAAGATCCTTTCTATCCCTTTCCTCTGGGAAATCTGGGCACCCCCACCGGCGATAAAGTGAAATATTATATCTTGTCTCATCCGGAATTCGATTATGATCAGTACTATACGGCCGTATCCCATACCGATCAGGGATATTTGCCGCCACCGACAGCCACTATGGCCCTCGACTTCGCCAATGGATATGATACCCGCTATTTGCTGTCGTTCGGTCCGTTTGATATTCCGCCCGATTCCACCGTGCCGATCACACTGGCTTATCTGGCCGGGGACAATTTCCATACCACCCCGACCGCTTTTGCTGATCTTTATGACCCTAACAATCCCGATGTCTTTTACAATACACTAAATTTCGATGACTTTGGCACCAATGGCCGCTGGGCTTCCTGGATTTTTGATAATCCCGGAGTGGATACCGACGGTGATGGAGACTCGGGTCGCTATAACTGGAGCTGTCAGGTGGACGGCGATATTATCTGTTTCCCGGAATGCGAAACGCCGCCGGAAGATATTTTCAGCCTGTGTGAAAAAATATATTACCGTGGTGATTTCTCCACCAGCGCCTGTAGTGAAGGCACCGGCGGTGAACCAGATTTTGTCGGAGCTTCACCTCCGCCGCCTCCCGAAGTCAGGCTTATTCCCGATTACGGTAAAATGACGGTACGCTGGAACGGTCAGGAAGCCGAAAACACGATCGATGTTTTTTCCCGGCAAAAGGATTTTGAAGGTTATAAGGTGTATTATGCCGAAGGCGATCGCCTTTCCGATTATGTATTTCTGGCCGGGTATGATCTCAACGATTTCCGCGTTTTTCAATTCAATGACGTCCTTTTGACCTGGGAACGGGCCGGCCTCCCATTGACACTGGACAGCCTGCAGACACTTTATGGCGCCACTTTCGATCCAGCTCATTATGACGGACCCTATCGGGATTTCACCGACCCGCATACCGGCCATCGCCTTTATTTCACGCCCCAGGATTGGAATGTATCCGACCTGACCGACCAGATGAATATACACAAAATGTACCCGGACGCCTCTAAAGAGGATTCGACCGATACCACCGATGAAGGGTGGTTGCGCTATTACGAGTATGAATATTCTGTGGACAACCTGCAGCCATCCAAGCCTTACAATTTTGCTGTAACCGCCTTCGATTTCGGCTCATTAAAAGTCGAGTTGGGAGCGCTGGAATCATCACCGCTGGTCAACGCGGTCAAGGATTATCCTTTGCCGACAGCCGACATCGTGGAAAGAGATGGCCTTGGGGTCATCGTCTTCCCCAACCCGTATCGAATCGACGGCGGGTATGCAGAAGCCGGCTATGAAAACCGGGATCGTACCAAGTCCGCCGTTCGATCACGGACTATTCATTTCGCCAATCTGCCACGCGTCTGTACGATACGGATTTATACCCTCAATGGCGATCTGGTCAGGGAAATCGATCACTTTCGGCCCGAGGGCGGCCCGGAATCCCAGCACGAAATATGGGATGTCATCAGCCGCAACACACAGGCGGTGGTAACCGGTATTTATCTGTGGCATGTGCAATCGGATATGGGTGAACAGGTCGGCAAACTGGTGATTATGAAATAGCCCGATCGTTTTGCATAAACGGCTCCCATTGGCTGCGATCAGGCCGGGGAGTCAGCAGACTGAGAATTACCAGACAACCCAGCGACAACGCCAGCGCCGGGTAAACCGTCGGAACATCCCACGGTTGATCCAAAATTTCCCAAACGATAGTCACTGACGTCCCGGCGATCATCGAGGTCACACCTCCCAGAGCAGTCGCCCGTTTCCAGAAAAACGCGGCCATTACGGCTGGAGTGATACCGACGCCGTAAATAGTATAGGCATAGATAGCCATTTCCAGAATTCTTTCGAAAAAGCGCACTTGCACGAAAGCGAAAAGACCCAGCAAAACGACAACAATGCGTAAATAGATAACCATCTTACGATCCGACAGATTGGGATTTATAAATCTTTGATAAATGTCGCGCATGACATTGGTCGAGGGTACCAGCAGGAATGAATCGGCGGTGGAAACGATCACGGCCACGATTGCCGCCAGACAAAGGCAGCCGATCAAAAGCGGCAAGCCATGACGCACAGCATGAAGGATAACCATTTCCGATTCTATGTCAGTGAACAATGCCGAACCGATAATGGCCAGAACGACAATAAGACCCTCGACAATAATCGTTCCGGCAATCCAGCCGATAGTCGCCTTTTTAGCCGTTTTGGCATCACGGGCGGAAAAAAACCGTTGATACATCCCCGATTCACCAAGAAGCAGAAGCATAGCCGGAAGTGAATAACCCAGAGCCTGCAAAAGCGTCAGTTCTCCCAGCGGCTGTAAATGAGTTTCCGGCAGCGAGGCCACAACGCCGCTCCATCCACCGGCATTATCCAACAGAAATGGCAAGGCGACAAACAGCCCGATGACCATTATTATGCCGTTTACCACATCCGTATAAGCCACCGAGATCATGCCCGCCATTACCGTATAACCGATCACAAAAACGGCGGTGATGATTATCCCGGTATCCACGGGGATGCCGGTGATCAGGTTAAGCACCATTCCCCCGGCCCGGAACTGATAGCTGACGATGGCCGTATAGGCAATAATGGTTATTATCGTTCCCATTATTCGGGCATATTTGTTGTAACGAGCTTCCAGAATATCAGGCACGGTATATTGAGCGAACGCTCGCGCCTTGCCGGCCACGAAATAAAGGATAAACAGAGCCGCCCAGACGCCGACATTGAACCACAGCGCCGGGAATCCCCGATCATAAGCCAGCCCGGCACCGGCGATAATCGAACCGGAACCGATCCAGGTGGCCAGAAGAGTACCGACCAATACCCCGGCCGACAGTTTACGACCGGCGACCATGAAATCATCCTGCGATTTCACGTACCGGCTGCGCCAGGCGCCCACGCCGATAAGAATAATCAAGTAGGCTATTATCACCCAAAAATAAATCATAATCCCCTCGGCCAATAATGTCGAAATGGACCGGAAGCCTCACAATGCCGCTACCGGAATTACCTCTGCTATTATCGATTAGTAAATGAAGATACGGACGTTTTTGAAATCACACAATGTAGAAACGGCAGGCCGGAAAGGCCTGCCGTAGTTTATTACATTCGGGTATAGCAGCCTAATCGGAGTTGATAAACCATTCCGGAGCCAGCCGTTCGGTGGCCTTGACGATTTCCAGATCCCATTCCTCCAGCGCCTTGCGATCAACCAGACTATCAAGAGCTTTGTGCAGAAGGACCATCTTGTCGCGCACCGGGATCAGGGCCGGATAGTATTCGTTGTTGAAGAATATCCGGTAACGTTTGCGCAGATACGGTTCGCTGAGGGCGTTCCCTATGGCTTTTTCCAGATCGTTGCCGCGAAGATCATAAAGCGTCTCTTTGGGACAGATCAGAAGATCAATTGATTTATCCAGGCTGTCGTTGCACTTGAAAGTCATCTGCCAGCATTCGACCATACCCAGAGAATTGATCATTAAAACATCGACGTCAAAAGTGCCTTGGTCGGGATGACCGGTAACACCGCGCATGCAGGGCAGATAATAATTATCGGTGATGGCTCCGAAAGCGCTTATTCCACCGGCAAACGGATCATCGATAATATCATAGATGGTGAAATACGGTTTTCTTTCGAAACGCGCATCCTGAATCATCATGAATTCTTCTTCGGTAAAATGGAAACGCTCTTTCCATCGCTCCTCAGGTGTCATGTTCTTGTCGGTCAAAACCGTCTGACTGGTCAACATCCCCATCGCCTGACCACCGCGCCATACCAAGGGCAAAACGCCGATGGCCCATTCGGCCGATCCGCCAATTTCACCGATCATGGCATGGAGACCGCGCTGGTTGGGGTATTGAAAACCGTCCATCCCGATGATTAGGGCCGGCATCAGATCGCCGTCTTTGTCATAGGGAGTAGCGACGCCGAGGTCATTTAAAATATCCATCGCCGGCAAATGACGGGGTCGATCCAGGAAGAATGTACTCAATTTGTCCACGCCAGACATTTCATACGATTTGGCTATGATTTTGGCCGCTTCACCCAAATCTGTTTCCCGTGGATTGAATTCTTTAAAATAGGCGCCGCCGACCCAGCGTTCGACATAAACGTCAGGTAAATGCCTTTTGGCATTGGCCTCGGTTACAAACAAGGCCGTCATACTGGAATGCAGACCATTGACCGACTTGGTTGTTCCCTCGACCACGTCGCTGCCCATCGACAACAACGTCACATCATTGGGCATGGTCAGGCCGTATTGCGAGCGATGGTCCTTTTTGCCAAAGACAGCTCCAACTGCAATCGTCGGGTTGCCGCCCGGTTCTTTCCCCGGCTTGGCCCGCGCGCCTTCGGTAATAGTCGATTCGATTAAAACTTCCTCGCCCATCGGCAATGTTTCGGTAGTAACCTGTAACACCTCGGCCATGACCTGCGCAGCTGTGCGGTCATTGGCTCGTTTGAGATTGTTGGTCAGGTCCCCGGTTACCTGATCGGCGGGATAGTTATTGAGACTTCCCCGCCCGTGCAAACCAACCGCCGCCGCCGACAAAGCCGCCGACAGGATCACCGATTGTCGGACCTGACGATTGCGGAAAGCGCCCAGGTTGGATTTATAATTGATCTTATCGCTCAAGGTTAGAATATTACATGATTGCAGGGATATACCATAATTGCTCAAAACTGCTTTATGACGATGGTTAAACTCAATAATCTGATCGACATCAAATGGTTTTGTTGTCTGCTGACCGGTATAGGCCAGTCGTTTGTCGGCGATATCAAATCGTAAGGCGCTATCCATAATTCTCTGTCCTTTTCCCCTTGGTGTTTAGACCAAATACGAACCGAATCCAGCGTTGGTAATAATTTAGCGTAAAATATATGTCAATCAAGTATTATCTTGAAATAACCTGCACCGCCCGAGTCGGTCAATTTTACAGGTTGAATTTGAAAATATAAATCAATGTATAATACAACCCGACCAGAATAAAAATAGTCCCGGTGATACGCCTGGCCCACAGTTCCCAGCGAGTAATAGCATTGAACAAGCCGCCGACATAATGAGCTCCGCCGGCGATCAAGGCGGCAAAAACAAGTACCGGCAAACCGGTTCCCAGACCGTAAATCAACGGTAAAATCACGGTCGATTCATGCTTGACCGCCAGAGGTATAAGACTGCCGAAAAAGAGCGCCGCCGACAAGGGACAGAAAGATAGAGCAAAAACAGCCCCCAATAGAAACGCTCCCCAGATACCGGAGCGTTCGACCGCGCCTTTCATTTTTTCACCGACGCCGGAACCGGAACCGGCAAACGAGATCAATTCCAGCATAAACATACCGGCCACGATCAAAATCGGGCCCAACAGACGGTTCATGTATTTTTGCAAAAACTGAGATATTTCCGGCACCGACAAAATTCCGGCCACCAGCACCGCCCCCACGATCATATAGGCCAGCATCCGCCCCAGCGTATAGAGAGCGCCGGATAAAAACACTGCCCGAGTGTTGCCGACCCGTTTACTGATATAGGAGATAGCCGCGATATTGGTCGCCAGCGGACAGGGACTGATCGAAGTCAATAT
>JAAEQF010000217.1 GCA_024231695.1 FCB group bacterium | reverse complement strand
TGGCTCTTTGGAATTATTTGTGTGTAAATTTGATGCGTACGTCAAAAGTATATATATACGCTATAAATCCTTGATTGCTGACTGGAATCAAGGGTACCTCGTACTTTTGACGCTGGCGTCAAATTTATCCAGGGGTTCTGCCAAACCCCGGGATTTATCGCTTTAAAGTTATGGTTCTCATCGGAAAAAGTTGATCCAGAAAAATATTCAAATTCTCCGTCACCCGAAAGAGTATTTTTTCTCTTCCGGTGCGAAGCGGTCGCCAGGTAATATTGCCTTAGCCGGCGATTTTACCATAGGCGGATTCAACTCCCAAGCGTGACACGTGAGTGGAAAAATAAGTGGTGAGCGGGTATAATGTCCGTTTGCGACAATCCAGCACTCACAGGAGCACATGATGGGACAGAAATACAGCCAGCTCACCGCCGGTGAGCGTAATCAATTTTACGCACTGCGTAAAGCAAATATTCCAATGACCGAAATAGCAAAACAGCTAAATCGTTCTAGAACCACACTTTACAACGAGTTGGCTCGCAACGCCGGCGGACGCGGATATCGGCCCAAACAGGCCCAGGAGTTCGCCCGGCAACGCCGGGCGGATAAAGTTGCGCCGCTCAAAATGGCGCCTGATGTTATTGCGTACATAGAATATAAGCTTCGGCGGCAATGGTCGCCGGAGCAGATTGCAAACTATATGAAAATTGATCCTGACGGCCCAGGAATCACCGTCAGTCACGAGACGATCTACCGGTTCGTTTGGGCCGACAAGCAAGCGGGCGGTATATTGTACAAAGAGTTGCGGCAAGGTCATAAAAAACGTCGTAAACGTCGCGGCGGCAAGGATTTACGCGGCAAGATACGAAATCGCGTAGATATTGACAAAAGGCCTGACGTAGTCGAAACTCGCTCGCGCATCGGTGATTGGGAGGCTGACCTGATCTGTGGAACCGGGGCGTCCGGCTACTTGGTGACGCTTCTGGAGCGGGTTAGCCGGCGTGTACTGATCGGTTATACCAAGACGAAATTCGCCGATCAGGTCACTGATGAAATCCTGCGAATGCTCATAGGTGAGGTTGTTGAGACGGTCACATTTGATAACGGCAAGGAGTTCGCCGGCCACGAACGAATTGCTGCAAAATTCGATTGCCAGTGTTTCTTCGCCAAGCCGTATCATAGTTGGGAGCGAGGAGCAAACGAAAACGTCAACGGTTTGATACGCCAGTATTTTCCGAAGAAAATGCTGTTTGACAAGATAACGCCCGTTCAGATCGCTCATGTCCAACAGCGCTTGAACACCAGACCGCGTAAATGCCTGGGCTATAAGTTACCTGATGCGGTATACTTCGACTATGCGGCCTAGCAGCCTGAAGTAATGCAATTGTCAAAGGAGATTGTATCGAAAAAATCTTCCTTTTAGGCGACTCCGAATTTGAGTTTTTGATTTTTACAGAAGATGTGGTTCATCAGGAGGAAGCAGAATAATGGATCGCATAAGGTAGTAGAGCGGTTATTAAGGTGAGGTTAAAATAGTTGATTATCGTATGATATCTGCTTCCTCCTGAAATACATTATGTCCGTAAAAATAAAAAAATTAAAATTCTCCGTCACCCGAAAGAGTATTTTTTCTCTTCCGGTGCGAAGCGGTCGCCAGGTAATATTGCCTTAGCCGGCGATTTTACCATA
>JAAEQF010000216.1 GCA_024231695.1 FCB group bacterium | reverse complement strand
ACGCTCTTGTCATCTCCGCGGGCGATCAAAACTCCATGTACCAGGCTGGTGTCATCAAGGGTCTTTCCCAGAACATGGCCGCCTCCGAGATGGCTTACCAGGCAGTCTCCGGTGTCGCCGGTGGTGCCGTCAACACCGCCATCCTCGCCAACTTCCCTGAAGGTCAGGAGGAGGCCGCTGCTGATCGCATGAAGACATTCTGGGATAACTCAGCCAACACCAAGCTGTACAAAGATTGGCTCGGTGGTCTTGCTGAGGGTCTTCTCTTAAAGGGAGGACTTTGGAACGACGCCAACGTGCTTACCTTCCTCAAGAGCGAGATGGCTGACATTAAGGCTACCAACAGATGGATCGATGTTGGTCTCACCGACGTCCTCAAGGGCACCTACGTTGATTACCAGGAGGCTGGTCTCACCGGCGACGATCTTTACAACGTCATGTACGCCCAGTTCGCTCAGGCTGGTGTTTTCCCTCCCGTCGAGTTCAACAACACCGACTACTTCGATGGAAGCACTATCTGGGACTTGGATATCTTCTCCGTTGT
>JAAEQF010000215.1 GCA_024231695.1 FCB group bacterium | reverse complement strand
GATGATCTGACCCTGGGAGATATAAACTTAACCCAGCATGCCGCGCCTGTTAATACCGGCACGGCCGCCGATGAAGTCTGGGTATGGAGCTTTAACGATGCAGTGAACGGAACCAACGCTGATCAGACCGTGATTTTAGCGTTCCAGGTGAATGTAACAAACACGGACAGTGATTACCCTGATAATGAAGTGGAATATAATGTAACAAATGCGGCGCGTGTAACATGGGACACCACAGCAACAGCGATCGGGGAACCAGGGGATCTGGCAGACACCGATGATCCACTCCTGGACGCAACGGTTGATAATGTGGTGGCTCAACCGGCCATTGAAGAAGACCCGGAATACAGGAAAACAGCGGCAGGATTTGCATGCGGCGTTCAGGTAGAGGGAGGAGACGTTGTTCAATTTACATTTCAGGCGAGAAACACCGGCGACAACCGGGCATACGATCTGATCTTTGAAGATACCCTGCCGCCTGGAATGAGAAGCGTGCAGCCGGCCAATATAGTGGTACGGGTAGATGGTGCGGTTCTTACTCTGTTGACCGATTACACGGTTGTATGGGTTGCCGGGACCGGCGTATTAACGATAACGCTATTAGAGACCGATGCAGCTCAACCTGAAGAGAACGAGCTTTTTGAGGTGGATTACGACGCGACAGTGGATATATCAGTAGGTTCCCAGGCGGTGATGGACAATGCGGCGCATGTTGAGAGTTATACGAGCTTTCCTGGAATTCCAGTGGGTGTTGAAGGTCCTGAAAGGACGTACGGTCATACTGTTGGCGCCGGGAATGAAAGTTATGTGGGAGATGCCATATGCACACATAATACGGCGACGCCAACCGTGGAAAAAACTATAGAGTCGGAAATCACAGCGCCAGCAGGGGAGTTAAGCGACGGAACCAGTCGGGGCACAATAGGCGAGGTGATGACCTATAGATTAAAAATAACTATCCCTCAAGATACGACCCTTTATGATCTTACATTTGATGATACGATACCTGACGGATTAACGGTGCGAGGTGTTGATTTTATATATAACGCCGTAACCACGCCTATAGGTGCAATTCCGTTGGAGCAGGCCAACGGAACTACAGTATTTTCAGCAGAGCCGGTGATTGTAGCAGCATCGAGCGATTTTCCGGACCTTGCGCCCGCCGGCGGAACGGTGGTCACCGTAGAAATAACATGCACCATAGACCAGGAATACACAGGCGGTGCCGATGTTTTGGCAGGGGCTGTTTTCGATAACGACGGAACATTTAACTGGAATTATGAAGACGGGATTCCGGCTACCACCAGAAGCGTTACATCCCTCACAGCATCTTTCACGGTTCTTGAGCCGGAATTGACAACCCTTCTCAAGGATGTTGCAGATCCGGGTCGCGGAATCGACGACTACTACTGGTATTCGGCTGGACCTACCCAACAGGTAGAGAACAATATTTATACGGTTCTGCCGGACGATGTGTTAACTTTTACTGTAACGTTTGTAAATCCTGCCGGAGCCAACAAGACCACGGCCTACGACATTATAATGAATGATGTGCTCCCATCAGGCCTGACATATGTTGGCGCCTCTATTACGGCAACCGCTGACATCGGAGGTGATCCGGCTATTACAGTAAACACCGTTTCTCCTCTAAACGTTACATTCGGTCATCTTGCGGCTGGCGCGACATTGACTGTTACCTACCAGACCACGGTTGATCAGGGTCTTGGGGCCGGGCGGTTTTTACAAAACAGCGTTTCATTAACAGACTACAGCACGCTTCCTACTACCGCAACGTATGAAGCTTCGGAGCGCAACACCGCTACAACGCCCGGATATTCGGATTTAGGTCCAATATCAGACGAGGGAGTTGGCGTCCAGCATCCAACGATAGTAAAGAACGTTTATAGATTGATAGGGGACCCGGGCGGCGGAGCCATTAAGGAGGAGATTACAAACGGCGATGTTAGACTTGGAGAGGTTCTCCAGTACGAGATCACGGTGACCCTGAAGCAATACACGGCGCTGCTGGAAGGCGTAGATGCAGGCCATGTTCTGTTCAGAGACACGCTTCCGGGAGGTTTTAAGCGAATAGCCGCAAACGATGATCTGACCCTGGGAGATATAAACTTAACCCAGCATGCCGCGCCTGTTAATACCGGCACGGCCGCCGATGAAGTCTGGGTATGGAGCTTTAACGATGCAGTGAACGGAACCAACGCTGATCAGACCGTGATTTTAGCG
>JAAEQF010000214.1 GCA_024231695.1 FCB group bacterium | reverse complement strand
TCTTGCGTAAAAAGAAAAAGTAAAACAAAAGGCCGAATATTTTTCGACCTTTTTTATATTGGTAAAAAAAACCGCCGACTTCCTCCCGGCGGTTTTTTTATAATTTCGTCACCCTGACCGGCAGGGGTCCGCTGCCGGGAAACATCAAGCGCGACCGCTTGGGCCAAACCGCCAGAGCCATGGCCATCACCGCATCATATTTGTTGTTATTATCCCAGTTGATCTCGCGCATTTCCCGTTCCAGATTCCAGACCCGGTTGCCATCCTCGTTTTGAATAACATCCTGATACACGATTTCCCCGCGATTGTGCAACAGCAGGAGATTGCTAAGAAGCTCGCCTTTCTGCCGGGGAGTAAAGATCACGCCGATCGGATTCAAATCGGCCAGATTCCCGACCACCACATCGCCCAATCCGGTGGCGTCCAAAACCAGCACGCTTTTGTACTCGGTCTGCACCTGCCGAATAGTCGCAATCGCGTCCGACCAATCCCGATTGTTGAACCGCCGAAAAGCCACCATCCGGTACGGTTTTTCGGTAACATCGAAAGTCATCCCCACCGTGTGTGTCTGTTTACGGGCCAGATCCCAGCCGGAAATATAAAGGCGATTTTTTTGCGGTTTTTCCAGAGTCCGTTGACCCAAGGCACGGTCGATATCAGCCGTCGAAAAGATTGATCGATCGCTGTCGATAAACTGCCCGGCGATATTCTGGGCCACGCGATCCGGGGGAAGGTTCGTTTCCCGCAATTGCAAAGCGCGTCGAGATATATAGGGATTGTCCCGGCTGTCACCGGATTGAACGTAACCCCGATTCGTATCCTTCTGCAGTTCAAGCATTCGATGGTAAAACCAGTTTTTTCCGTTGGGCGTGGAGATTAAATCGAGACGGCCGTTGCGGTCGGCCAGGCGCATCATGATAACATCATTGATAAGATATTCCGGGTCGGTTTCAAAAGCCGCCTCGTCAAAAGAGAAAAAATCATAATCGTGGCCGAGAAGATAATGGCCTCGATTTTGAGTCGTTCGGGCGGTAACCACTGCTCCTGTTTCAAACACGATTTCAGGGTAAGGCGTTCGTTTGATCGATATCACCAGCGGAAACAATATCGTATTACGCCGAATTATCCGGACAACAGCATTGAAAATGATATTGGCCTGATCCTGAGTAATAGAGGCAGCGACAATATTATAACGCGGATCGGTGTCATATTTCAGCGACCGAATTCGGAAAAGCGAACGGTGAATAATCTTGATCGCCTGGATAAAAGACTTGCCCCAACGGTTGCCGGTCGCCAGCAGGTTTTCCGGTCGCGTGGAATTAGCCAGCCATAACGCCTGCCCAGGGTGAGGACTGATGTTTAATACCGCTTTGGAAAAATAAACGGGATCGGCCATTGCCCTCGCCCAGTCAACTTCGCCCGGCCGAAATTGTCCGTTAACAGTCATATCGGTTTGTCGTCTTTACCATTTTATCCGCGATCAAACCAGTCTCGCCGCTGCCCTCGAGGCAGTATCCTTGTCGATCAATCCTGCCTTGAACAGGTCGATCACCCTTTCCGCTTCCCGGCTTTTGACCTCGGCCTGTTCTCCGGCCAGAACCGAGAAATCGTTCGAAAATTCCCAACGTGCCTCCAAATCAAAACCTCTCAGAGCCAGCTCGATATTGGCCAACCAGTTTAAAAAAGTGACCGCCGCATTCTGCACCGTGGCCACCTGACGCATGACCAAATCGTATTTAAACTGAGCCCAGTTGGTAGTGGCATTGTAGGAATAACCGAGGAGAAACGGCGCCAGATTGGTTCCGCTACAAACCTCCTCCACCATGGCCCGATGATTGATATACCAGCTGGTGGTTTTGGAGCCACCCTGAGTGCGCGGCCCAATATATTCGATCGCCACATCCTGCCAGGTCACAGGATTATCCTCCGGTTCGATATTTTTGATCATCGAGACCGTATCGTCAAAATAATTGTTGGCCCGAGTCATATACGATTCGTCACTTTCACTCTCTCGTTTTTCCGGAGGCGCAATCTTGACATGTAAACGATGGTATCCGGCATTATGCATACTGCGCTGCATATCATCGACCAGTTGCTGCTCGACGAAGGAAACAAACGGCACGGCTGTCAGAATCGAACGGCCTTGGCAATCGGCCAGATCGGCGTTGAATGCATAATAAAAAATATCATCCCCCGAATAGGTACGCTCGCCGGCCTCGTTCGAAACCGCGGCAATGACTTCGCCCGCTTTTGAAAGTCTTATTTCGGTCCGGGCCAAATCAAAGAACTTGAAGTAATCGACGCCGCCAAGGTCTTCACGAAGGGACATTCGTCCGGCAATAGATCCGTCAAGGAAAAGTGATTGGAAAAACGGAGGCAATAGGTCGGCTTCCGACCCGCCATGTCCGAAATTGGATCGGGCCAACCGCCGAAACAGATCGTCAAGGATCGTTCGAGCCTGCATATCATCGACAGCTTTCTCATTCCGAAAAAATTGAAATCTCCCCGGAGCAGCAGCTAACCGGCTCCAGGTCCAGATTACCGAATTAATCAAGGGGATGGAATCGGCCATGAACCGATAAAGACGCACACGAAAACGATGACCTCGATAAGCATCTGACGCGAACGATATCCTCCCGGTACGATTAATGCCGGATTTGAGACTGACGGCACCGGC
This sequence comes from FCB group bacterium, assembly GCA_024231695.1. Classification (GTDB taxonomy): domain Bacteria; phylum Zixibacteria; class MSB-5A5; order GN15; family JAAZOE01; genus JAAEQF01. The sequence goes on along the minus strand of JAAEQF010000214.1, from coordinate 23,000 downwards.
CTGACGGGGACGAATCATATCGACCAAAGCCGGAACCGGGTTTTTCGCCGAAGCGATATTTTCGTTTTTCATAAAGAGACCTCCATAGTATTTATCAACCCGGCCGCATCGAAAACTGCAGTAAATTAGTATGAAATTTGTATATGTCCCCAAACTGGACAGCTGCAGATAGCTTATATTGTTACGTCATAACACTTTAGTGCGATATTTACACGCTTGGAGCAAGTGTCCAACTTATGGACAATATGGACATTTTCTAAATCAGAGAAAATGTTGCGAAATATTAGAAGTCATATCAAGAAAAAACCTCGTAACACCCTGATTCACATAAGCTTAAAGACTGATCCGTGTGACCGGAATGTAGCCCTATGGCGTATTTTGTTATGAGACATACAGTTAGATATACGTTTTTTATCGAATCAACACTTTTATAACAGCCAATTCCGGAAAGGAAGCTATAAATGGACTCTCGAAATTAATTAAATGACCAATAATGAGCTTTGGTGATATGCCTGAACTGGATAAATTGGCCGATTCTGTCGGAATACTTGACAGATTTGCGGACGAACGGTTTAATTCTACTGACGCCACCGGAATCCCTCTCGTATCCATATGGTACTATGCAATTTAGAGAGAAGTGAAGAGGTCACTCTCTTCGGCACGAGGATTGCTAATTCTATTATTAGATATAAAGTACATAATTCGAAGGAAGACAACATGAAGCGATCGACAATCCTGGCCCTGACCGTTCTTTTCCTGGTTAATATTGCCTCCGGATTTGGCTGGACTCCCGGTTATTATGATTTTGGTGATACTCCATTTGACGCCAATAACAATACCGCGCCAATAGATTACCCTTATGGGATAGGCACTATGCCTTCGCCGGGCGTTCTTGGTGAGGGCGGTGAGAAATTTGACGAGGAAGGTTTCTTTGTTGCCTTCGATGATGATTTTATGTATGTGGCCCTGACCAATTCATTCGGCCTGACCGTCACATCTACCGCTTGGGGAAGCACTTACGAACAGGGTGACATTTTCTTTGGAACGGCCGACAACACCAGTGCATTCGCCATAAACGTCAATGAGGGAGCGCTTTACGGCGTAGATCAATGGCGCCATATCGACGATGTCGCCGGTAGTTATTATGACGATGTCACCATCCGCAATCGCGTCGGCGCTTTTAAGGTTGTTGCCGGCAACGCGTTGGGATCGGCCAATCAAGTGCACACTTTTTGGGATGACCTGGAACCCAACCCGCTGGCCCCCGGTGATGGCGATACTCATGTACTGGAGTGGAAAATAGACCGCGATTTATTCAATTGGGACGGAAATTCAAGTTTATTTTTCCATACCACTCTCGGCTGTGGCAACGACTTGATCGAATACACTTTTCCGGGAATCCCGGAACCTGGAACCATGATGCTGTTCGGGCTTGGTCTCTGCGGTGTCGGCTTCTTAAAACGCCGTAAATAATCTTATTTGATGAATTAAAAAAACCCGCCGAAGTGCGGGTTTTTTTATGCCCGATACCCTCCATTGTCCAATTGCCTTACAGTTTATACCCAATTCATCTCCGCATTCATATGCGCCAATCACAAAACGCTATCCATGTCACCATCTTGCAACAACTTACGATTTTTTATTAAACATGATACAAACGGTACGGTTATTGCTTTATATATGACCAGAGAAACGTGACTTTGAATCTATTGAGGTAACAATATGAAGAAACCGATGACAATACTTCTGGTGATCCTCTTGGCTGTCTTAGGCGGGAATGCTTTCGCCGCTTTTGAATTTCAGTATACTCCCTTGAATGCAGTCTCGAGTACTCCTTTTGATCACAACAACAATACAGCTCCGATCGAATATCCGGGCACTCCCGGATTTTTCCCTTCACCGGCTCATAATGGCGGCGAATATTATGATCTGGAAGGCCTCTTCACGGCTTTAGACGATGACTATCTTTATATCGCTCTAACCAGTTCATTCGGTTACATGGCCGAGAACAACATGAATCAGGGAGATATTTTCCTCGGTTTCGGCGAAAACAATTATCAGTTTGCGATTGATGTCAACAACGCAGCTGGAAGCAATCGTCTCTTTGACGTTTCCGGCGGAAACTGGAACGGTATTCCCGACGAGTCCCAAACCTGGGGCGGCGTTCCCTTGGTGGCCGATGCTGTTGGCGCTTTTGAGATTTCCGACAAGGCGCAGGATATCGCCGGAGTCGAGCACGTCATGACTTTCTGGGAAGATTTGGAAAATGATCCTCTATATTCTGACGGCCCTTTGTCGCCGATCACCAATGGTGACACCTATGTTCTGGAATGGAAAGTGGATCGAAGCTTGCTGGGTAACCTCAACGGGCCCAACATATTTTTCCACACTACCCTGCGTTGCGGCAACGACTTTATCAATCACCCGATTCCTGAGCCGACCACAATGCTTCTCTTCGGACTGGGTCTGGTTGGATCAGGATTGATTAAGCGGCGCAAGTAATTACTGGCAAATTTCTTATAAAAACCCGCCTTTCGGCGGGTTTTTTTTTATGGGCAATTCGCGATTGGGCCATTTGCTTGCTTGACAAATATTTTACGATCCCCTAAATTTCAGATACAATCCTAATCTGTCCAGGGATTATGGCGGATTGGCCAAAAGCGGGATTGTCTACCGGAGTGATATCGCCGGTAATTTAGTGGATGGGAAGAGAATTCAATATCTTTCATGTTTAATCGCCGGACAAGCGTCCAAGGATTTGTTTTAATTCTCTGAAGGATTTAGGCATATATGGCGATTAATAGTATAAGAATCGGAGTTTAATCCGATCGGGATTGAAAGACCTATGAAGAAGATTATTAGCTGTACCTTGCTGGCCGCCCTGATTAGTCTGAATGGTTGTTCCGAAGATTCGGCGGAAAAAACCCGGTACGATATGGAAAAACTGGTCCATACGGCCGGCAAAGTGGCTGAACGAATCAGCATTCAACCGAATTTGGCGACTTCAGCCGACAGCCTTGAATTGCAGGCTGCCCACCGAGATGTTCTCGATTTCTATTTCAATCATCGTGCCGATCCGGTTGTCGCCAAAGATGATATTATCCTGGGCGAAATGGCGCGGATGGCCATCCGGGCGCAGGTGGAACTGGCAAAATTCTATGCCAACGAGCAGAAGGCCGATTCGGTGCTTGCCGCCTACCGAAGAATCGGCCGGGAAATACCGGCCGATCCCGAAGATGTAGCCGGAGCAACTATGGCGTTGGCCCTGACTTTTAGGGCGGTTAGTCTATTCGACTCTTCCATCTATTTTTACGACAAGCTCCTGGCCGAATATTACCCCCCCACCGACAGTCTCCAGCGCGTCAACACCGATATCATATCCATCCCGATTGATAAGATGAAAATCAGTCGGGCGATCGCCGACACGGCCATGTTTGAAATATTCACCAGGGATGCGCTGGACTATTACGGCCGGCTTAAATCGGAGTTCCCCAATTCATTGCTGGCCCGGACGGCTACCATTTATACCGGACGCGTCTATGCCATAACCCAACAATGGGATGAAGCACTCGACCAGCTGAATCAAATCAAGGATTCCACCGGGATCATAGACATTCAGGCTCTGGTCCTGAAAGCCAATATTTATAATGGACCTCTCAAAGATGAGAAAAAGTCCATTGAGTTGTATCAGGAAATACTTGCTCGAGATCCCGACAGCTCTATTATCGGCGCGACTTTACTGCGGCTCGGGGCGGCTCTATGTTCACAGGAGCAATTTGAAGAAGGCCGCCGGGTACTGGTTGATCTTAAGGAGGCTTTTACCCGCTACCCGTTTTTGACCTCCAAAGCCCAATTATATTATGCCCAATCGTTCGAAGCCCAGAACCGCTGGGATCGCGCGCTCTCGGAGTTCCAGTGGTTGATGGAAAACCATCCCTATACCGAGGAAGCCTTCCGGGCAGCGCTTCATATCCCCGAGCATTTCGTCCGCGAAAACGATCAAAAACTGGCCGACATCTGGTACGACCGGGCCATTGATTTTTTCAATCGGGCAATAATAAATCAACAGGGGCGTCCGGTGGTTATTGCCGCCTACACTTTTCTGTCCGACACTTACCGGCGCACCGAACAATGGCCCGAAGCAATGAAAACTCTGGATCAAATATATTCATTAACACCCACCTCGCGGATCGGCGCCAAGGCTTTATATAACGCCGCCCGAGTAGCCTATCTTGAGCTGGGAGATTCAACCCTTTCGCAGAGTTATCTCGATCGACTCTATAAGGAATTTGGAACAGCCGACAGCGCAGCGATAAATGAAGAAGAAGAAGCCGACATTAATCTTGAAGAGATACAATAAATGAAGGAGCTCATGTCAATGAAACTATTTACAGCTATTTTGACCGCCGGTTTGGTTTTGACTACAGGAATCGTATTTGCTCAAACAGATCCGATCGGCAAAGTCGATACGGTTACTCTTTATGTGGAAACCCTGGCCGAAGGCAAGTGGCAGATATCGGCTCACGTTTTCAACGATGAAAATATTGCTGCGATCGATATCCCCATCAAATACACCGCCGGAATCGCCAAACTGAAAGTAGATTCAGTTTCTTTTGTCGGTACCCGTATGGAAAATTTCGATATGAAAAACAGTCCAATTGATACGACCGGGCAGATGATGCGATTCGGTGGAATCGCCTATATGAGTCCCAAGAAACCGCCGATGCCTCCCGGTAACGGCGAAATCGCACGTATCTATATCTCGGCGGTCGGCGACAAGAAGCCCGGACCTTTCGCCGTGGACACGACCACTTACCCCCCCAACGCAGTCAAAATGATGCTGGTGGACGAGAATGCCAAAACTATCATCCCAGCGTTGAAAATTATTGCTGTGGAAAAATCGGAAGGTAAGGCAGAAACGAAGAAGAAATCCGATAAATAGAAATTCCTGATTTGTAAAAAACCCGCCTGTATTAGGCGGGTTTTTTTATGTTCGCTTATCTCGCTTTTTTGATTCGCACCGTTTCGCGACTACTGACCTGTTGCCGGGCTCGCAGCTCTTCCGTTAAATCGCGGGGAAGAAGCCCTTCATCCAGAGCTTTCTGAAGACTATTGATATCCAGCAGACTATACTGACGATACAATCCTTCGTTTTCCACCAAGGCGGCGATATCTTTCACCGCGGACTGACCTGCGGTCCGGGTTGGAAGTTTTTTCGATTCTTCGAGAGTGACCAGTACCGCGTTTTCTCCGCTTCCTTTGTGCCGGGTTCCGGTACCACCTTCGGCGCAGGCAATCAGAATTTTACGAACTTCCTTCAGTCTCGACTCCAAACCCTTCTTTTTTCCATCCAGTTCCACATATTCGTCAACCAGCGCTGCCAACTCCTCCTCGCTTGCCGGACGCAACTCCAACTGATCGTTGTCAAACGCCGCCCCGGGCCCGCCTTTGGCCGGGCATATTTTGTTGTACTCGCACCAGTCACAGAGATTGGTTTCATTGGTCGGAAAACTTCCCAGTTCGACCGCGGATTCGATCCGCTTGATTCGCTCGATATAATCCTCTTTAAGCCGGTTCAGTTGTTCAGCATCGCGATGAGAAATCAGTGTCGTATCGAACTGCATGTAATGCCAGACCAGTTCTATCCCCTGATTATCCGGCCACATCTCCTCGACCGCTATCTGATAAAGAGCCAACTGCTCATCGGCGTCAATCTCCGGCTGCGTAGGCAGCGATCCACCCGTTTTATAATCCTGAATACGCAATCGTCCGGCGCTGTCACGAGTAAGGCGGTCAATAAAGCCGGTCATCTTGAATTGACCATCTTCATCCAAGACAATACTTACCCGTCGCTCAAGACCTATGGTGATTTCCTGATCAAACGGGCTGAACCGACTGTAGTAATCAGTCAAACATTTGCCACCAAGCTTAAAGTAATCCTCGGCAATCATCTCTTTTCTGACAATATTAAGATTTTTCGGCAGATTGCTGTCCCAGAGAGATTTGTACTTCTCCAGCATTTCCTCCTGGGTCAAAATCTTTCCCTGCCGGGCCAGTTTGTACAATGCTTCCAGAGTGTCATGCGCCATACTGCCCATAAACGCCTCGACGCCCTGTGGTTTGTCGATTTTCGGTTTTTCTATATATCTGAATTTGTATTGTCTCGGGCAGTTTTTAAAACAGCCGATGCGAGAATATGAATATACCGGCATACAGTTTTCCCTGTTTGATCGATTTTTGAATATCGGTTTCCAATAATAGAAAATTACCGGCCTCGCTGCAATCTAACAACAAAAACCGCCGCATTGTGGTGATTACACGTTGCAGAATCTCTCTTTTTTACCACTTTTTGTTTTTTTTGAAACCATAATCCTTTAAATATCGTATTTTAGTAGTATAATCCGCCAAATTTGGAGTCTACATGCACGATAAACTCAATAAAATTCTGAGCCGCATTGATGCTGATTACGTTGACATTCGTTACGAAATCAAAAGGGATACTATTATCTCTTTCAATGGTCGCGAGCTAAGCCAGATCGGCGCCAATACGACCGACGGCTATGTTTTGCGCGTTTTAAAGGGAGGCGGTCTCTCCACGACTGTCTTTACTCGCGCCGATGACATTCCCCGAGCCGTGAAAGCCGGTGTCGCCAACGCTCTGTTGATCGGCCAAAACCTTGATCAGCCAACAAGACTGTCGCCAATTGAACCCATAAAGGACACGATCGTTCCTCCCCTGCTTGAAGACCCCCGCCAGGTCACAATCGAGGAAAAACGAGCTATTGTCAGCAGCTATATTGATATTCCAATGCAGCAGAAAAATATACAAACCATATCGTTGTCTTATGAGGAAGTCAATCGGGAGAAATATTTTGCCAGTAGTGAAGGTTCGGAAATCAGAGAAGATTTGATCACCACTCGGCTGGTGGGAGAAATCGTCAGTAAAGATGGAGCACTGGTCCAAAACGTTCGGATCGGAGCCGGAGGAAGCGACGGTTTCGGACGGATAAGAAATCGCGAAGACTATATCGAGGATCGGATGAGAATGGCTCTTGATTTACTCGAAGCCGAGCCGGTAACCGGCGGAACCTATAATTGTATTCTCAATCCCAACCTGGCCGGGGTTTTTGCGCATGAAGCTTTCGGGCATAACAGCGAAGCCGACATCATTGAGAAAATGCCCGCCTTTCGAGAAAAAATGAAAATAGGCAAAAAACTCGGAGTCGAAAATCTAAACATCACGGATAATCCCACGCCTCCGGGTCAATTGGGTCATTACACTTATGATGACGAGGGCGTTCGGGTTCGGCCGACGCAGTTGATGAAAGGTGGAGTATTGACTGGTCGCCTGCATTCCCGCAGCACGGCAGCAGCAATGGACGAACCGATTTCCGGCCACTGCATAGCCGAAGATTATCGTTATTCCCCTATTGTCCGGATGGGTACGATTTATATCGAAGCCGGGACGCATAGTTTCGATGATCTGCTCGATCGTCTGGGTGACGGATTGTATATATTGGATGCCAAGGGCGGTTCGGCCGCGGGTGAAAATTTCACTTTTGGCGCTCAATGCGGTTATATCGTTCAACACGGCAAAATTGCCGGGATGGTTCGCGACCTGAATATATCCGGCAACCTTTACCTGGCACTCATGAATATTAAGGCTATCGGAAACAAAGTAGTGCTCAATGAGCGGGGCGGATGCGGTAAGGGACAGGTCAATATCAGATCCTGTTCCGGCGGTCCTCATATTCTGATCAACGATTTGGTGGTGGGAGGCGCATAATGGAAAAATTACTCGAGATGGCCGCCAAAGTCTGTGACCGGGTGGAACTTCACGAATTAACGGAAATCAACGATACTGTGACTTACAAGAAATCCGGCCTGGACAGCATCAATAGCAAGTCGCTCTCCGGTATCTGCCTGCGTATCATCAAGGACGGCCGCCTCGGCTATGCCTATACCCGCAACCTGATCGATCGAGAAGAGTTATTGAATAATGGTTTGGCGTCATTGGATGGTGGCGTTCGGGCAGATTATACTTTCCCCCATACAACCGCTATTGAAAATCTGGAAACCTGCGACAGGTCTTTCGATAACTTGTCCGGATCGTCTCTGGTTGAGGAATGTCGAAGGATCAGCGATTTATTGCAGGCCAAAAGCGACAGCGACATAACAGTCATGTCTCAGGCTCTGGTGAATGGCGTTAGAGTTTTGAACAGCGTCGGTACCGATTTGTCCTTCAAATCAGGCCAGCATTGGATGTTTTCAATGCTCAGTCTGCCGGGGTCAATGCTGGGGATACTGCGCCTGCAACGGGAAAATAAAATAACTCCGCTGGCCACGGCCATGACCGACGAAATGCTGGAATTGTACGGCAAGGCCTCCAAGGTCGCCAAATTCAAACCGGGTAAAATGAAAGCTCTTTTTACTCCGCCCAGCATGGTTACATTCACCTGGCGGATAAAAAGCGGCGCCAGCGCCCGATGCGTTCACGAAGGAATATCACCGTTAATCGGACGCATCGGTGAAAAAGTCTTCGACAATAAAATCACGATTATCGACAACCCGCTGGATGTTTCCTTTGCCGGTGCGCGGCCTTTCGACGACGAGGGCACTGCCTGCCGACCGCTGACTATTTTCGAAAACGGTGTATTTAAAAATATCTACTGCGATCTCAATTATGGTCACAAACTCGGGATGACTTCGACCGGTCATGGTTTTAAGACCGAACCACTTTTCAAGTTTTCCGATCCTCTGACTCTCAGGCCGATCCCTTCACCGGCCGGAATGACTATTCAGCCCGGTAACTCATCCTTTTTAGATATGGTAATGAAGATGGATCGGGGCATTATTGTCGACAACATTCAGGGCGCGCACAGCGGAAACATTCCCAACGGGGATTTCTCGGTGGGTGTACCTTCCGGTTTCTATGTCGAGCAGGGCGAAATCGTCGGCCGTATCAAAGACACGATGGTCGCCGGTAACATCTATAATATCATGAACCGGGTTGTTGATATCGGCTCCACGCTGCATCCCTGTTGGGAGGCTTGGACTCCGGCAGTACTATTTGACCAGGTCAGCGTATCCACAAAGGAATAATTCCCTCAGACGGCGAACCGGGAGAAATCCAAATCAATAACCGGAATATCGTTTTCGATTTTTTCGCGGCGGCCTTCCATATAATCACTACACCATTTATTTTCCAAAAAAGCGCCCTCGGCATGGATAATGATATAAAGGTCCATCTCCCGCATTTTCATAAAATACGGAATATATTTAAACCATTCGGCGGCGAGTTTGTTTTCCTCGTTGTATCCGGTCATAAAGGCGCTCATGAACTTTTCGGCAAAAGCCATCTTGTCGCCAGTCACAAAAGTACTGCGCAGGGCATAAAACAAAGGTATGCCCAAATCATAGGCAAACCAGTTGTAATGGCAATCGTCAAAATCAAAGGGGATAATATCGCCGTTATTGATGAAGAAATTCCCATGATGCAGGTCGCTGTGTATCAAACCATAGGCTTCGTCGTCGGTATCCAGCTTTCGCAAACGGCCTTTAAGCGAATTACACTTCTCGATAATTATTTCCTGGTCGGCCGGGATGTATTTTTCCACCTTTAACGATTCATCTTCATGCCATTCGAACCTTTTCCGTGACCGATCCGAGGGAGAAAACATTTTGGCCAATGCATGCATCCGACCGGTCAAACGCCCCCATTTGATGAACAGCTTCTCATTCCAATCGTCTTTGGTGATATGCGCGCCGGAAGATTTGCCGAATGAATAAGCCAGGAAATAAGAATCATCGAGGTCGATCCGGGCCGGCAGTTGGCCGTCCGTCGCTGGAAAAGCCCGGCCGACGGGTACACCATTATCAGCCAGAAAGTTGATCCATTCCAATTCACCTTCAATCTGTGCCATTGTTCGGTGCAGGCTGTGAGTCAGTTTCAGTATATAACTGCTACCGTCCCGGACATATTCATAGACATAACTCTCAAATGACCCGAGTTTCTGCAGGTCACTCGGCGCAACCCCAAAACAACCGGCCGCTTCGGCCAGAATATATTCGCTCTGCTTATCGAAAATTTCAACACTTCTTCTATCCATACTTTTACCTCTTAATTTCGATATTTCTGGCTAATACGACCCTGTCGGGCTGAAGTCCGCCATGCGGTGATTATAGCAGCCCCTTCTTTTTCAAATCCTTAACGCCCTGATGATAACGGCGGACTTTTTTGCCCCACTCGCGAGTCGCCTGACGATATGCTTTCTGATCTTTACGCAGGGTCAGGCTGGCTTGCTCCTTTAATAGCTTGATATAGTTGTTGTATCGCCCGGTATCGAGAGTCCCATCGGCCAGAGCTTCTTGAACGGCACACCCCGGTTCGCCGTTGTGTCCACAATCGACAAACCGACAGGATGAAGCCAGCACCTCGATATCGCCGAAGGTGCGCCCTAACCCTTCCTCATCACTGTAAGCCGCAATCTCCCGCATTCCCGGCGTATCGATGACCACGCCGCGGCCGGGCAGGACGATCAACTCCCGATTGGTGGTGGTATGTCGTCCACGACTGTCGTCTTCCCGAAGCGCCTTAGTTTTCATACGCTCGGACCCGAAGAGGGTGTTGATGATGGTCGATTTACCGACCCCGGAGGAACCTAAGAAAACCACCGTCCGACCGATACTCAGGTATTCGTCGAAATCCTCAAATCCCTCTTTTGTCGTGGCGCTGACCGGATGCACCGGTACGCCAAAAGCGACCTCGCCGACCTGCTCTATCCGCTGGTCGATATCCTCGCAAAGATCAACTTTATTCAGGATAATAACCGGCACGGCTCCGCTGTCCCAGGCCACGGTCACGTATCTTTCGATACGGCGCGGGTTAAAATCGCCGTCCAGACCGCTGACTAGAAACACCGTATCGACGTTGGTGGCCAATAGCTGTTCGTCGGTTTTGCCGCCGCCGTCAGGATTACCGCCCGAAAGCACGGCCTTGCGAGAAAAACTGCTGCGCCGGGGAAGAACGGCCGTGATCGTGGCCCGGCCTTCGTTGATGCGAGGTTCGACAGCCACCCAGTCGCCGACCACCGGAAAATCGGCCCGCGACCGGGCCCGGTGCATCATCCGGCCGGTAACCTCGGCCCGAAATTCGCCCCCCTCGCCAATTACCTGATAAAGACCTTTTTGTTCGCAAGATACCCGGGCGGGAACCAGCCCATCCGGTTTATATTGATCAAAACAACTTTCAAAAAACGGGTGCCAACCTAATTCGTTCAAATTCATCGTTTATATCCTTTAAGCTCATTTTCCGTTTCCGTTAACTGCTTGTCAATATGCGCCCCGTGGAATTTTGCACTCGAAGGTCTGTCGCTGTCTGAAAATTGGATACAAAAAAACCTTCCCGCGCGGGAAGGCCGATGGATCAAAGTTTCTACCAAAACTATTTTAACGATCAATCCTTCCGGGGCGCAACATTACAATTCCATATTTTTGATTTACAGCGGTCATACGGCTACGCCTCCTTTCCGGTCGGACAATTATAATTCTATCATCTAACCCTTACATTCTAATCTCATTCTACGAAAAGTCAAGCATAAAGTTTTAGCGAATTTCAATCTCGGCTGATGGTCTTATCGGTTTAGTGAACAGTTCCGCCAAAAGAGCCCAACGCTTATCAGGATTTTCGGCTACCTCCGGATGAGCATCAATGTACTGTTTGACCATATCTTCACCGAGACTGTAATTTATAATATAGGTGCGGTACTTCTCAATAAACTCGATTGAGTTCTCCGCCTCCTCCGGCGTATCCAGCGAATATTTCATAATCCAGGATTTGGCCGCCGCCCGGTCAATTTTGCCATCAAGATAACGGCGAGCAACCTCCACCCCGGAATAGCGAAGTTTCTCTTTCAATTTTTGCAGGGCCAAATAATCTTCGGCCAATTCCGGGTCAATTCCCGCCAACGGGTAAAGCACTTCCTTTTCATACGCTAATTGTTCTTTTTCCGGAAAGGCAAGTTTGACGCCGTAATTGGCGGCGCCTTCGTATATCGGCGAGGCGGGGCAGTACAAGGGATATATTGAAAACTCCACCCATCCCTTTCCTCGATAGAGATGATTTTCGACCAATAGGCTTTGGACATGATGACCGGGATACCCCTCGTGACAGGCCAGACTTAAAGCCCAATCAATATAAATCGGAAGTTCGGTGTTGATTTCCATCAGACTGTGATTATTGCCCTTGTACCAATTGTACCCAGTCCAGGGTTGATCGGTGACATAAGCTATCTCGAATTTTTCGTTATCGGGCACATCTATATATCGCCCGGTGCGTTGGCGAGCGTCAGCTGTGGCTACTTTTAGAACCTTATCCAGCTTATCAGCCGGAATAATGAATTGCCGTACAAACCGATTATGCCGCTCGGCCAATTCACCCTTACCCGGCAGAATACCATCGATTCCTTTCAACAGGCTGTCGAAATAGGCTTCACTGAATTGAGGCGCAACGGCATCGTATAAAAGGCGGGATTCCTCATCAAAGGTCAATTGCCGGCCATTGAGCAAGTCTATTCCGGCTTTGGCAGCTATCAGATTCTTTTCCAGATTGGTTTTCCGCAGAATTTCCAATTCGGTCAAAGCATCCTGATTAATTGCCTCCAGATTTTCAAGAAGCAAGGTTACCTCTTTAAGGAATTCATCGAATGGAAAATCTGCCTTATCATTTGAATCTAATGCTGGTGGTCGCAACTTTTCCGGCCCGCAATAGGCATCCACAAAATCATCATTATATTGTTCCACTCTCAGCAATAGCTTTACATAATTTTCAGCAATAGTGTCCATTGTCATTCCACCCGACGATTCATTTGACGAACAAGAAACAAAAAGCAGTATCGCCGAAACCATCAAAATCGGCAATAATTTATTAATATTTCGCTTTATTGAATTCATACGAGAGTATTATATCAATTGGCGGCCGAAAAATCAATTGATTGATCATTGTGCCTCCTTATTTATATCTTGACATTAATTGTCAGGAAAACCATATTTATAGGGGCAGGCAACCGGGTATTCTTCCGTATAAAATATAGAACTCAATGAATTTTGAATAAAACGTTGCCAGGGAGATTAGCCATGTCACAGACTGTTCGTATAGTTAAGTATTTTTATGCCGAAATAGGCGATACGCCGGGTGAAGGGCGTCGGCTGTTGGAACATCTCAGTGAAAAAGGGATTAATCTGGTGGCCATGACAGCCTTCCCGATCGGCAAAGGACGCTCCCAAATAGACTTCTTCCCGGCCAGTTCGGTTCAACTTCAAAAGGCGGCCGAAGACGCCGGTTTAGATCTGATCGGCCCCAAAAAGGCTTTCCTGATTCAGGGCGATGATCGAATCGGTGCCTTGCATGAACATCTCCTGAATCTGGCCAATGCCGGGGTCAATATCTATGCCGCCAACGGCGTCTGCGACGGCAGCGGACGATTCGGGTACGTTTTGTGGGTTAGCCCCGAAGATTTCGACAAGGCCGCCAATGCGCTGGGAGTGTAGCGGCTTATAAAAGAAAATCCCCGGACATTTTACTCAGGGGGTTTTTTATAATACGACTGAAAAGTTTTCATCTTGCATTGGGGTGTTTTTTCCAATGCCCGGCCACCCATATATGACCCTGTTTGGTTTTCTTCCATCTACCCTGAACCCAGGTTCCTTTAGGTTTAGTCTCCCAGTGCCCCTTTGACCAAACATATTTCCGTCCACTCCATTTCCAATGACCGGAGACCCAAAGGGCTTTCTTTCTCGGTTTGGGCGGTTTAGCCTCCACCTTATGAGGCGGCGGAGCTTTGGTTACATAAACGGTTTTTCCTGCCGATTTCCAATGGCCGGGAACCCATTTCCAACCTTGTTTCTTTTTGGTCCAGCGCCCGGCAACCCATTGACCTTTGGGAGATTTTACCCAGTGGCCTTTAACCCAGACAAAATCATTCCCCTGCCATTTCCAATGTCCATCAATCCAGACAGCCTGCGGTCCCGGAGCGGGCGGCTGTATCTCGGCTCGAATCGGCGGCGGAGCCCTATGAACCACCACCGTCCCGGCACAACCGTATAAAAAAGAAAACAGCAGAACAAAAGCGCTGAATACAAATAATTTGTCTCTCATTAATCCCCCTCCTTTCTACCCATATCGACCCGAGAGACCATAATTAAATAGATATAACTCGGATGTACAAAATATGCACTGAGCTATATTAATCCCCAAGCTTATCCCCCGGTAAGTTCGATTTTGACATATCCGAACCGATTTGACGATAATTTTCTGCTTGACAAAAAATCAAAATCCCCTTATTATTCGATAGAACCGATAAATTAGATAATTTCGATAATTGCTTATGGCTAAGAATAATTCTACAAGAATCGATGACAAGGAGTACTTCACCACTGGTGAAGCGGCTCGACTTTGTGCGGTAACGCCCAATACCGTCCTGAAATGGGTCATGGCCGGGAAAATCCCTGCCAGTCGAACACCGGGCGGCCATCATCGTATTCATCGCAGCGACATCGAAGCAATTGGCCGATCTCGCCTCAGCGTCCCTCGAAGACTGGAAACGAACATCTCCAAGCCCTTTCAATTCTGTTGGGAGTACAATTCCAAAGGCGGGAATTTGCCCAAGGGATGTCGTGAGTGTATTGTCTATCGTTCCCGTAGCGGTCGATGTTTCGAAATGGCTAATCTGCCGACTGAGGCCGGTCACGCCAAACTATTCTGTCAGAAATCCTGCGAAGACTGCGAGTATTATGAGATGGTGCGCGGGCATCTGCCCAACCTGCTGATCGTCACTAATCAGACTCAATTGCAGTCAACATTGCTTTCACAGGTGACCGATTTCGAATGCAATATGCGTTTTACGAGTTGTGAATACCAATGCTCGATGATGATTGAATCGTTCCGGCCCGATTATCTGGTCGTTGATTGTTCGTTCGGTCTTGAGCGTAGTCGGGAACTGGCCCTTCACCTGAGCGAGGACCCGCGAATCCCATATGCCCGAATCATTCTGGTCGGGGAACCCAACGGCTTTCCACAGGAATGCGATCATATGGTTTTCGGTTTTGTCACCCGCCCTTTTACCATGGACGTTTTATCAGAAATGATTGGCGGTCTGCAGGGCGATTAAAAGAGCCATAAGCAGGAACAATAGACGGATCATTAAACTGCGGAGGGCGCTTTCATTTAAGATATCGAATAAAAAATTAATGGGAGAAAAAAAGAAGGCTCGACGGGCTTGCCTTGGAAAGTCTAGCCCACCGAGCCGGTAGTCCGGAATGGATCTCTCGGATAGAATCCGGGAGACCTTCCGTTCATCAAATATAAGACGGAGACCGATTTAGTCAATAGTAATCGGCCTTTCCGACTCTCCCAAACTCAAAAAAAAACCGTGTATTCCGGTACCGGCACTAAACCGGAGCGACGGGAATTAATCCCTCGTAAACCCTACCATCTTTTTAAACGGGAGGGCGAAATGACTGACAAAGATCAACAAAACAATCCTATCGAGGATAATGACGGTTTTCTAATCGATATGGCCAATTGGACACGTGATCTGGCCGAGGATTTGGCTCGCAAGAATAACCTGGGGCCTCTATCCGACGATCACTGGCAGATCATCGAGTATGTTAAAACGTATTATCTGAAGTATCATGAGGGTCCTCCGATAGTCAGGATCAGCAAGACGACCGGCTTTTCCAGCAAGTACATATGTACGCTGTTTCCCTGTGGCGTAGCCAAGGGAGCCTATCGTTTGGCCGGCCTGCCTCGACCTTCAGGATGTTTGTAAAGGAATTACCTGAGAGGTACGCTTCGGCGCCTCTCAAGCGAAAGCGACCCATAGAGCGAATACAGTGATTTAGAAAGGAGTAAATCTTGGAGAGATTTCTGTTTGTGATATTGCCATATCTGGTCTTAGCGGTATTCATCATCGGAATGGCCTATAGAATAAGGAAATGGGTTAAAACGCCTCAACCCGGCGCAGTCACCCTTTTTCCGGCCCCCAAACCGGGAAGCGGCTTGTTTTGGAATGTGCTTAAAGAATCGTTTCTATTCCCCGATCTTTTCCGTGGGGATAAATTTTTCTGGTCTATATCCTGGCTTTTCCATGCCTCGCTGGCCTTAATCATCATCGGTCATCTCCGTGTTGTCGCCGGAGTTTTTGACCGGATGTTTATCTCCATGGGTATGAGCGCCGAAGGGATCACCCGAATGAGCGCCGTTTCCGGTGGCGCCGCCGGTATCATCATCATGGTCGCAGTCGCCTTTTTGATATTACGCCGCCTGTCCCTGAAACGGGTTCGAGAGATATCATTACCGGCCGACTATATCGCGCTGATTCTGATTCTGGCCATACTTATAACCGGTAATTTCATGCGTTTTGGTGAACATTTCGATCTGGCCCAGACCCGGGTATTCTTTTATCATCTGGCCACTTTTTCAACTGCCGGTGTGATTGTACCGCCCAATAGTATGTTCCAGATCCATTTTCTGCTGGTGCAACTGCTGATCGTGTACATCCCCTTCAGCAAAATCCTGCATTTCGGCGGTATCTTTTTCACCCAAACGATCATACAGAAGTCTTAGAAAGGAGCGCTCCAGTGGCTCAAACACCAACATCGGAAAAAAAATCACCGACGGCACCGAAGTCCAAACCGGACTCCACGCCCGAAAAAGTGACCGGCGGGGCTCTTCGGAAAGGCGTTGTTGACGCCTGCACCGGGATTGCCAACGGCCCGCGGATCCTTAAACTATATATGGAAATGTGCGCTCGCTGTGGAACCTGCGCCGAGCAATGCCCCGTGTACCAGGGCGAACCGACCGATTTACGCAATCCGGTAATCCGCTCCAATCTCATTCGCTCGGTTTTCAAAAAACACGCCACAACGTCGGGCAAGATTTTCGGTTCGCTGGCCGGAGCTGAGGATTTTGACGGCGACATGGTTAAATGGGTGGATGCCTTTTACGAATGTACCGGCTGCCGCCGATGCGCCACTTATTGCCCCGTCAGTATCGATAATTCGATCATTACCCGGACCGGCCGGGCCATTGCCGATCGACTGGGCTATACGCCTGAACGGCTCCAGAAGGTAATCGAAATTTCTCTGGAAACCGGCAACACCGACGGCGCAACTCTCGTCGCCTTCACCGAATCGGTCAAATTCCTTGAGGAGGAGATCAAAGACGATTGCGGCATCGACGTTCGTATCCCTTATGACGAGGTCGGAGCCGAAATATTCTTCGTTCCACCCTCGGGCGACCTGCTGGTCAATCCCGAAGCCGTTATGGGTATCGCCAAAGTTTTTCATAAAATGGGCAAATCCTGGACCCTCTCCTCGAAAGCCTTCGACGGCGCCAATTACGGCCTGTTCACCGGCGACGACAAATCCATGAAGCTGGATAACAAACTTTATGTCGAGGAAGGTAAACGGCTGAAATGCAAGACCCTGATGATGGGCGAATGCGGCCATGCGCACCGGATCATGAAGTTTATCATGGAAAAGGCCAGCTGGTGGGGAGAGCTGCCTTTCAACATCACCAATGTTCTGCAATTCACGGCCTCGCTGGTGGAAAACGGTACCATCACTTTCGACAAGAGTAAAAACCCCAACCCGGTCACCTATCATGATCCATGCAATTTCGGGCGAAGCTGTGGGATCACCGAGGAACCCCGGATTATTATGAAAGCCGCCTGTGCCGATTTCAGGGAAATGACTCCCAATCGTCAACATAACTGGTGCTGCGGCGGCGGCGGTGGTTTGTCGGCTATGGATGATATCATGGAATTCCGCATGAATGTCTCCGGAGCCATGAAACTGAAACAGATCGACAACACCGGCGCAACATTTGTGGCCGCGCCCTGTTCCAATTGCAAGAGACAGCTTTTGCAATTAATGGAACACCACAAACGTGAAGTGGTCGTGGGCGGTGTCCATGATATGGTTTTCAATGCCATCGTGATGTAACGACCAAGTTGTTTATCAAAAAAGGCCGGAGCGAATTCGCTTCCGGCCTTTTTATTATTGCTTTTAGGAGATTACTACGGCAGAGAAAAATACAAGCCGCCGGCCCAGGTATTGAAACTGGTGTTCTCGCCCGGCGTATTTATTGTCGCCCAGCGACCCTCTATGAATATCCCCAAGGGCAAAACCCGCAAATTGGTTTTAGCTCCGATCAGGCCATGATAGCCGGTATAGGTCGCTCCCTCGGGTACAAAAATATCATTATCAGCCAACGAAAGAGTGACCGGTCGAATATATTCATAGGAAAAAGAATGTGTCCCACCACCGACGCCGACATAAAGGTTGGCCAGCGGCAGTTTTATTGGGTAAACGACCGAGGCAGTTACGGCCAGATCGCGAAGTTTGAACTCGAAACCCTGCCCCAGAATGGAATATGTTTCTGTGCGCCAGGTATAGTCGGCAGCCGCGATCAGATCAATCAGCGGCAGAGTCGAAGCGAAAACCTGCGCGCCCATCAGATTCAATCGCCCAAGATCATAAGATGAAATCGACAAACCAGGTTGGTCGAAATTGTCGGCAATGCCGCCTTTGATGCCGATATCGAACCCGGACAAGGCTCCGGCCGGAGCCGCTGCAACTAGCAGGCAGATCAGGAAAACAACAAACTTTTTCATGGCAATCCTCCTGAAACTATAATCGGAAGGATTGACTAAGATATTAAGGTGGGGGGGGAAATAAGATCAGGCCAAAGCGGGGTGCCTTCAAGAGTGGGAAAAACCACGGTAATAATCCTCGTCATCTACCATGCGGGTAATCGCCACGGCCAGAGAGCTGTAACTGTCGCGCGAGGCAATCACCGGATCGCCCCCGGAGTTAACCGGATAGTCAAAGCCATTGGTGATAACCGGGTATCCGGCCAAAGCGGCGCGAAAACCGAACAGACGATTGACTCCGCCAGGTGACATCAACAGCAGGATATCGGAAGCAGCAAACAGAGTCTGAAAATCCTTCTCCGATTCAGGACAGGTTATCCTCAGAGAATTTTCGTCGGACACTAAAACATCCGTTTCCAGCGGTGAAATCAGAATTAGTTCGGTGCGCGGATATTTTTGTTTCACCAGATCATGGGTTCGTCGAACCAGCGTCAACGTTTTTTCATCGGAGAAATCGCCATAAACCATCACTTTGGGTACTGCCCGCTCCTTTTTCAAACGGCGATAGAACAGTCTGTCGATAAAATCAATCCGGAATGATACTCCCGGTTCAATCTTGTCCTTCTCTTCCAAAGCAGAAATATCGCCATAGATGACCTGACTGCAAATGGATCGAAGCCTTTCCTCGGTTCGACCTGACCTGCCGGCTTTGAAACGATAATCATGCAAAAGCACCGATCGGCCGACTAACCGGGCCAAAGCTGCGGCGACCAAAATAAACGGTCCATCGATTCGCGTCGAAAGCATATACAGCTCAATGTTATTGCAGGACGGCAGGATCTTCAACAACCGCCACAAAAAGACCGGCATCAGACGAAAAATCTGCAACCACCGCCCATCGCCGTTGGAAAATTCGATAAAGAACCGGCTTTGGCGGGAAATATTTTTTCTCAGGATAGCGGAATATTTGAGATTTTCCGGATAGACAACCAGACTGCCACCGGCGGTTTCCCGGATCGAGGTTGACAGGCGGCCGGTTTCCCGAGTCGCCATTTTTTCAAACAAAGCCGTCATTTCTCTATCTGCAACCAGACTATTCATATCCTTGATACAATTCAGAAACCGTAAAGATGCATCAGTTCTCGAATTCCAAAACGGCGATCTCCGGTCGGGCAAAAAATCTTATCGGAACAATCGACGTTCCCAGACCACGATTGGAAAGAAGGGTTATCCCGTTGACCTCATACAACCCCCCGGTATAAAAGGTCGAGCAAAAACAGATCCGATTGGAAGACAGACTCGATCCCAAAAGAGGCAGTGATATCTGCCCGCCGTGCAAATGGCCTGACATAATCAACTCCACTCCCTCCGGGTCGATCTTTTCAGCTATTCCCGGTGCATGTCCGAGGACAATCCGACCAACCCCGGCAGGCACCGATGAGGCGGCCCGGAAATAATCATCCTTCCAGAGAAAATTATCCTCCAATCCGACCAGATACAATGAATCGCCCGGACGTTCCAGCAGCACGGCCTGGTTCTTAAGAAAAACCACTCCGGCCTCGGCAAATACCCGCACCAGCGTATCCATACAGCAATAATCGTTGTTACCGGGCGTGGCGATGACCGTGGCAATTGCCGTCAACCGATTGATATAACGCTCAAAATCGCGGATATCGGTATGGGCTTCCAGATAATCGCCGGTCATGATAATCAAATCAGGGTTAATCTCCTCCACCCGCGACAAAGTCATTTCTTCCCGCCAGCCAAAGTTTACCAGATGTTGGTCGGTCAAATGCACAACCAAACGATCCTCAAAAAAACGCTTTAATTGCGGCGACGAAATTTGATAATAGACAACTTCCGGCACCAGGGTTTCAATCATATAGACCAATATCATCAGCAAAGGGATGGTGGCCAGAAGTAAAATATTTCCCGATTTAACCGTCATTGCCGCACCAATCGCAATCCATCCAGAAAATATCGCTTTCCGCCCTCGGGCTGAAAATTGAAATGCAGGGATTTGTAGTATTTCAAATGTCCGAAGGAAGCATGTATATCGGCCATGGGAATCGAAATCGTGTTCGGTCCCGGTCGAAGCAGAAACGAGCGGCCGAATTTCTGTGAATTGACATAGAAACGCTTGTTGTCAAAGACATTGCCGATCCGCAAGCGCACGGAGCCATCGACCTCGGAATCGTTGTACAGGTCGAACTGAAGAAAGCCATACCCCTCCCAGTCACGGGGAAAATGAACCGTGGCCATTTCCATGTTATCCAGCACGGAGCGATCAATCATCAGCGCATACCGGCCGTCGGTGGCATGCTCAGGAGACAGCGACAAACGGTAGCTGCCGCCTTGCGGATACATATTGGTCATATCATTGTGATTTTCATAATCATTCAGGACCAGCGTATCCGGCGGGGGCGACCCTCCGGATAACACCCTGATGGTCAACGGATTATTATGGGGAGTATGGGCGACGATAGTATCCGAACCGACCCGGGTAATGACGAACAGGGCCAGCACCAGATTGATAAATAGGAGTACATACGATGTTAGTCTTTTGTTCAGCATATTCAATAAATTGATACGGCTTTCATTTTCGTTTGATCAATGTTTCAAATAACCGTTCGAATCCAGCCAGCGATTTATCCAGCGTATAGCGCTCTTCGACTTTAAGCCGGGCCGCCCGGCCCAACGCTTGGCGGCGCGGATCGTCGCGCAGAAGTTCCAGCATAGCTCGGCCGAAAACCTCCGGGTCGCGCTCCGGGATGATGATACCGTCAGTGCCCTCGGTTATAATTTCGCGTGGGCCGACACAATCGGTCGAAAGCACCGGAAGCGATGAGGCCATTGCCTCCACGGTCGTCAGCGAAAATCCCTCGGTAATTGAACTCAGGACAAAAAGATCGGCGGCTCCGTATAGCGCCTCGACGTCGGGGACAAAACCGGTGAAAACGATCCTATCCTCAAGACCGTGCCGGGCCACCAGCGGATCGAGATGCTTTTCTCTCGGGTAATATGTCATATCACCGCCGCCAAATACCAGATACATTCGTTCATCCTCAGCGGCGATCCGGGAAAAAGCCTCAATAAGAAAATCATACCCTTTAATCAGCCGGGCGTTGCCCACGGTTAGAATCACTTTGGCTTCGGCAGGCAGGCCGAATCGTTTGCGGGTTTCTTCCCGGTTCGGCTTCCGGTCAAAACGGCTGATATCGATCCCATTGGGGATGGCTTTGATTTTACTTCTGCGAACTCTGGTCAGAGAATTGAATTCGTCCGCCAGCGTGTGCGAAACGGTGATTACCCGACCCGACAGGTTGCCCAGCAGAAAATAATACAACCGCGCCAGTGATCCGGTGCATTCAGTCAGGCCATGGACGGTCATGACATTGGCCGCCGGAGAAAAGCGGGAGGCGACAAAACCGTACATATTCATCCGTGACAGATGAGTATGCACGATATCGATATTATGTTCATAAATTAGGCGGCGAATGAGTGTGATCAATTCCCGGTTATAGCTTTTGGTAAACTTGAAAGTGTCCACTCCGTAACCGTCGGCCCGCAAAGTATCGACCAGCATGCCGTGACCGACCACCAAAGCCCGCGGTTCAAATCGGGATTTATCCAGATGGCGGATCAGATTAAGGACTATCGTTTCGGCGCCACCCAGAGCCGGACCCGCGGTTTGGATGATTTCCAATACCTTGATTTTTCCCTTGCCGTTTTTAGTCATATATACGCCGCTATTCCCTCTGGCCGTCATCCCTGACGATCAGGCCGCTTTTCCAATATATGTGTCGGATGCGGCCGGAATATTTTTTTGCCCAACAGAGATATGTAGTCAACCCGACCGATCTCCCGATATCCGGACCTGATAGCCGATTTGAGCATTGGTGTTTTATCAGTGCGGACATGCATGATACTACCGGTAAAACCTCGTTTCCTCATTTCTATCATACAGGCCGAAACAATAAAAGGACCGGCACCCAACCCCCTGCTTTCCGGAGCCACATATAGGTCGATATAAAAACACTCGCCCGGCGGTATTTGCAAATCAAGGCGGTAATCAAGGACATACACTTTGTCCCAGCCGATTTTGATATAGCCGATAATATCGGCGCCGTTCATTATACCGACAATAAGATGGCCGCGCTCTCTCATCTTTCCAATTTCAATCGGATCGTTGATCCCGGAGACATTCAGACTATTTATCCAGTCGATTACTTTTTCCGGATTATCAAAATCGAGTCGGCCTTCGAAACGGGGTTTGATCAGCTCCATATCATCGAGGGTTCGATCATACCAGACCGATTGGTGACGGTCATACAGCTTGCGAAAAGC
>JAAEQF010000213.1 GCA_024231695.1 FCB group bacterium | reverse complement strand
GTATAACCAATTAGGGCAAGTTAAGAGCCAGGAGAACGGCCGGGGTGTAAAAACCCTTTACGAATACGATAATCCTTTCGGAGACGTCACCCGGTTTAAAACCGGTATGGTAGAAAGTGTCTCCCAAGATGGCGGAAAAGCGCTCAAACCCATGGTTCAAATTGTGACCATGGAATACGATGCCAACGGAAACCAAATCGTTGAAAATGATACGAAAAGTGGTATAAGAAACGAGTATGAATATGACCGTTTAAACCGGCTGAGGTTTCACCGTAAGAAATCGTCGGACGGTATGGAACACCAAATGGAGTACAAGTACTTAGAGAATTCTAAGGTCAAGGAGGCCATCGATCCCGGGGGAAACACGGTCTATTTCACATATGATGATCGCAATTTGTTGAATACCGTCACCAGCGGAACAGGTGAGGATGAGACCGTCATTAAGTATGACTATAACCCCGATGGTCAGGTAGAATACATGTATTACATGGCTGCCGAGTCGGACAAGTATCATATCGAATACGACGGTCACCGGCGTAAGACGAAAATCACCGACCCCATGTATAATAGCGTGAATTTTGGCTACGATGCCAATGGAAATGTTAACCAAATTAAGTCTAATGGCGTGAATGGGGCATCATTGTCGAAGATTTTACATTATGGCCCCCGTGATTTACTTACCGGGTACGACATTGAAAAGGAAGAGGGCAAAATTACCACTAGCTTCGGTTATAATGGGGCCGGGTTTCGCAAGAGCGCAACGTTGCCCAACGGTTCGGAATTAAAACGCACCCCTACCGGCTCCGGTTTGACCAAAACCATAGAATTCCCTTCGGTGTCTTTGTCCGATACTCCAAACATTATCTATACCTATGACTATTACCCGGATGGTACCCTTAAATCCAGTGAGGAAGATGACGGCGATGAGAAGAAATTAAAAAAGGAGATTGGACACACCAGTAACGGTACCGTTAGCGAACTCAGCGATAATGCCAATGGCGGTCGAAGTTATAAATATGACTACTACCCCGGTAAACAAATGCTTCGCGCCATCATCGACCCCCTGGACCGGACCGTGGTCTCCTATAAATACGACGGTTTCAACCGGTTGATAGAAGAGACCCGTTTGGTGGGCGGCAGCAAAATGGATGATGAAGCTGAGAAAACAGCTACCAAGAAATATGTTTACCAGGACAAGAGTAACCTCTTGTGGAAAATCATCGATAGCGCCGACAACGCGACCGAGTATAGATACGATAGCAAAGGCCGTGTAAACATGGTGATTTATCCCGGTAAATCGGAAGCGGACTCTCCCACCTGGACATACAATCATGTGGACCAGGTGAAGACCTTCACCGATGCCGAGGGAACCGTGGTGAATAATACGAAGATAAATTCAACGGGCTTTGTGGTAGAACGCAAAATTGAGCCCGCCGCCGGTGTAGGGGGAAGTACGGAAGAAAGCTTTACCATCAACGGACTCGGCCATGTAAGAACAGCCACCAACAACCATTCGCAAGTGGAGTTGAAATATACAAGTGAAGGCCGGATGCAAGAGGAAATTATACGCCTGCATCCAGATGGGGAAGGCGAAAACTATACCCATGAGTACACCGTGAAGTACCGGTATGATGACGCCAAAAGTCAAACCATAATCACTTATCCCTCCGGCCGGGAGTTAACCTTTACCGCCGATGAGTTTTACCGGCTCTCCAGCATCAAGGCGGAAACCGGTGACACCGTTGTTGATTACCGTTACGAGGGGACCGGAAAACTCAAGGTGAAAACTTATCTTAATCACGTGAATCTGTCGGGTGAAAGTTTCGACGTTGCCAACCGGCTCAAAAAGTTCATTTACCGGAACCAGATATTTAAGAAAATTTATGGCCGTGAAATCCAATGGAATAAGTTGAACTTGAAAGAATACGCTCTGGATAACGGCAAAGGTGAGACCTACCTCTATGACGCAGCCAATCACCTGAGGTGGATGCATGACCAGATCACCAATTTCAGTTTTAAGATCGATATCGATGAAAATGAAAACCTTACCTTTCTCCAACGGGCAATCCTGGACCTTGACCTTGATGCCGGCGAATCAATGCCTATAAGTTTTTCCGATTACAAGGAGAACGGGGGCGACTATCCTGAAATCCCTCTGAGAAACGATACGGTGAGGCATGAGTACAATGTACGTCATGAATTGATTACGAAAGATAAGGACGATGGTAACGAGTTTGAGTATGATAAGAACGGCAACCTCAAGAAGTGGAAGAGCAAGGGGCATGAATACTTCTACGATTGGCGAAACCAATTGGTAAAGGTCATAAAGACGGTCGATAAAGAAACCGAGACCGTTGAGTACTTTTACGATGCGTTGGGGCGCCGTGTGAAGAAAAAGTATACCGCTCCGGGAGAAGACCCACGTGTAACTCTTTATGTAAATTCAGGGTACCGGGTGTTGGAGGAATATGAGTATGATGAAGGTCAGGAAGACCCCCCGCGGTTAACTTGGCTCTATATGTATGGCAGCGGTATCGACGAAGTTGTGGCGATGGAAACAGATGAAAACGGTGACGGAACATTGGAGCCTTATGTTCCGCTGCAGGATACCAATGGAAATGTCATTGCCATTACCAGTGGTGACGGTAAGGTCATCGAGAAAGTCCGATATGCACCTTTTGGCTCTCATGAGATACTTAGCGACAAAGACCCGCCGAGGTTGCAGTATGTAGCCATGAAGGACGGTAAACTCCATTTCCGTTTTTCCGAACCGGTAGACCTTGGTGAAGAGCAAAATATGACCATCACCGATACGGCCTCCGGCACTTCATACCAGTCTGGTTTGACCAAAGCCCCAAATAGAAAAGATACGGTGGTAACGGAGCATGTCGATGATCTTCCTGCCGACAGCCCTCTCAACTTCAACCTGAACAAGAGCGGCATCATGGATGAAGTTCTCAATGAGCTGCAAGAGGACATCGACAAGACTTTTACCACCGGCAGTGGTGACCGGGTGTTGATGGATGAGGACCATCCCAGGGTAGAAACGGCACTGGAGATTGACGGGAAGCTGGAATTCAGGTTCACCGAGGAATTGGACGCCTCGTCGGTGGATGGAAAAGTCAACCTGAGCTTTAATTCTGAAAATTGCCCCGGTACAATTACCGTTGAGGGTAACCGGGTGATTTTCACCCCGGAGGAGCCGTTAACGGATGGTGATTATAGAATTAATGTAGACGGTTCCATACAGGACCCCAATGGTAACAGCATGGAGCAGCCTTTCGAGTCCAGTTATACGCGCAACGATACCGATGGTGCGACAATATTGTACGTAAGACCGGACAAATGGAAGCGGATAAATAGTACCATAGGTAACAAGCGTTTATTTCACGGCCGCACCTACGAGCCGGAGACTGGTCTTTATTTTTACCGTGCCCGGTATTATCACCCTGAGTTGGGCCGTTTCTTGCAGCACGATCCGTTGGGGTACCATGATTCCATGAACCTCTACCAGGGTTTTAATATGAACCCGGTGAATTATACCGACCCGATGGGCGAAGCCCAGGAGCCGCATCACCTTGCATTAGCCATGTTGGCGTATAACGGCGAGGAGGATAAGCAAGAGCATTATCTTAAGTGGTATAAAGATATATGGGTAGAGGGAACCTTAACCGGTTTCTGGATGTCGGATATCGGGGATATCCCGGCATTCCTTTTAACTTTAAGAACGTTATATCAGAATCCGAGTTTCGCAACCCTTGGCGCCCTGGCATTGGATGGCCTTGGTTTACTTCCCGGCATCCAGTCCTATTCCAAATTTAAAAGAGCAAAAAGAGCGTTTGAAGCAGGTGATGTTGTCGGTGATTTATCTAATTCGAGAAGGTTATCTGTTAATGAATATGATATGAGGCACCCAGATGGGCAAATCCAAATAGCTGAAGTTATGGGTGGAAACGCAAACTCTGGTGGCCCTGTTAGACAACCTTCTGAAGCAATACCTGGGCAACAGACATTTGGGCGGTCGCCATCATCTAGGGTTTTAGGTAACAACATGGAAGCAGTGG
Source organism: FCB group bacterium (assembly GCA_024231695.1). GTDB lineage: Bacteria > Zixibacteria > MSB-5A5 > GN15 > JAAZOE01 > JAAEQF01. The sequence continues at coordinate 238 of JAAEQF010000213.1, read as the reverse complement.
GAATGACAAGGCCGGCAGATACAGCCGCGCACCATATTGTTGCAGGCACTGACAAACGAGCACCTCGTGCAAGAGAAGTTTTGCGGCGTGAAGGAATTGATATAAATGCTGCTGCCAATGGGGTTTTTCTACCTAGAAGTAGTCGATATGCAATTGAGCCAATAACAACTCATTCTAGAGTACATACGAATAGATACTACCGAGAGTTAGAAGAACGCATCTTAAATGCGGAGCATGG
>JAAEQF010000212.1 GCA_024231695.1 FCB group bacterium | reverse complement strand
GAGGTACGGCGGATTCCTCAGAATACGGTCAAGCTGGATCGTAAAGGGGCCGAGTCGATGATGAAACTTATCGATTTCCTTGAAGATCACGACGACGTCCAGAAAGTGTCGGCCAATTTCGATATCGACGACGATGTTCTGGAGGAGCTTTCCAGCTGATATGCTCGTTCTCGGCGTCGATCCCGGTTTAGCCATAACCGGCTACGGGCTGGTCAGAGGCGGCACGGATCACCAGAGACTGGTTGAATTCGGGGTTATCCGTTCGCGGCCGAAAGATCCGATGGAAAAGCGGGTCGGGGCGATATTCTCAGGTATGATTGAGATCCTGGAGGAAATGCATCCGGATATTGTATCGATGGAAGATTTGTATTCACATATCAAGCATCCCAAAACAGCGGTGATAATGGCTCATGCCCGCGGCGCGATTCTGGCTGCGGCTGATTCTCATGGTATCCCGGTAATCAACTATTCTGCAACCAAGATTAAAAGTGCCCTGACCGGAAATGGGCGAGCCCGCAAGGAACAGGTAAGGCAGATGGTCATGAGTATGTTGAATATGACCGAAATTCCTGAGCCGATTGATAAATCGGATGCGCTGGCGGCGGCGATCTGCCATATCAACCAGAATCAGGGAGTCCCGACGGCATGATTCAGAAAATATGCGGCAGGATAGACAGTGTCGGCGACGATACGGTAACGCTGGAACTCGGTGGTCTTTTCTATGAAGTCTTGATCCCCTCAGGGCTGTCCCAACCATTGAAGAATCAAGCCAAACAGGATTTGACAGTAACTCTCTACACCTACCATTATATCGAATCTTCTGGCAACGCCTCAAGTATGTTTCCTCGGTTGGTCGGTTTCACCGTTCCCTCGGATCGTGAATTTTTCAAGCTGTTTACCACCGTTTCGGGAATTGGTGTGCGCAAGGCGCTTCGCTGCCTGACCGTTCCGGTGCGGGATATCGCCCGCTCAATTGAAAATCAGGATACGGCTCTATTAAAAAAGCTTCCCGGTATCGGCCCGCGCATGGCCCAGAAAATCGTGGCGGCGCTGTCGGGCAAGGCGGCTCGTTTCGCTCTGTCGCGAAGTGATCGGCCGCTGTCCATACCGGACAAGAAAAAAGTTGATTTTGAGGACGAGGTATACGATGTCCTGACTCAACTGCAGTACAAACCGGCCGAAGTCGATGCTTTGATCAAGAAAGCCCTGGAACTCAATCCCAAAATCAAATCGACCGAAGAGATGGTTGAGACTATCTTTGCTCAGCAGGGTGAGGCTGTCTCGCGATGAAACGCGAACGAATAATATCGCCCGAAGCGGCCGGTGTCGATGAGGAGAAATCATTTCTTTCTCTGCGGCCGACCGAACTCGATGAATATATCGGCCAGAAAGATCTGGTAGCCAAACTCCGAGTTTCCATCGAGGCCGCCCAAGGGCGCGGTGACCCGCATGAACATATTCTCTTCTATGGCCCCCCGGGGCTGGGCAAGACAACTTTGGCCAATATTCTGGCCAGGGAAATGAATGCTACCTTGGTCTCCACCTCCGGGCCGACATTGACCCGTTCCGGTGATTTGATGGGCGTGTTGACCAATCTAAAACATGGCGATGTGCTCTTCATTGATGAGATACATCGGCTAAACCCGGTGGTCGAGGAGTTTATCTATCCGGCCATGGAGGATTTCAGGGTCGAGTTTTTGATCGACAAAGGCGCGTTCTCGCGGGTGATCAATATGCCGTTGAAACAGTTTACACTGATAGGCGCGACCACGCGAGCCGGGCTTTTGACCGCACCTATGCGCGACCGTTTCGGCATCTATCATCATATTGACTTTTACGAAGTGGAAGATTTACAGCAGGTCGTAACCCGTTCGGCGCGGCTTTTGGAAGTGACCATCGACGAAGAATCAGCTCATATCATCGGGCGGCGCAGTCGTGGGACTCCCCGCGTGGCCAACCGGCTATTGCGCCGGGTTCGTGATTATGCTCAGGTGAAAAGTAATGGTGAGATCAATGCCGAATTGGCCGAAAAGGCATTGTTGATGGAAGGGGTCGATTCGGTCGGTCTGGATAAGCTGGATCGCTCTTATCTAAAAGTAATAATCGACTTTTATAATGGCGGACCGGTAGGGTTGGAAACTATCGCATCCACCCTGAATGAGGAAAGCGATACGCTGGTCGATATGCTGGAGCCCTATCTGTTGAAAATCGGATTTATTCAACGCACGCGGCAGGGGCGAATCGTGACCTCCGCCGCCTACGATCATCTGGGAATCAAAAAGGGCGGTAAATCGGACCAGCAGGCTTCGCTTTTTTAAGCCGGATTCTTAGGGCTTCAACCGTACGATGGATAAAATTCCTTTACAGATTCTGAGTAAAACGCCGATTATTTTGGTGATTATGACTGTTACTCGAAATCTATTTTTTCTAAAATGAAAACTTCGGAATTTAATTATCATCTGCCGCCGGAACTGGTGGCGCAATACCCGGCCGAAAAACGGACCGCTTCGCGAATGCTGGTCCTTGACCGCAAAACCGGAACAATTAGCGACCGTAAATTTATCGACCTGCCTGAGATCCTTGATTCGACCTATTTTTTAGTTCTTAATGACAGCCGGGTCTTTAAAGCCCGCCTTTTCGGCCACCGATCAACCGGGGGCAAAGTCGAGATATTTCTGGTGCGGCGAATGAAGAAAAATTCCTTATCCTGGCGCGCCCTGCTGAGACCTTCGGGTCGAATAAAGAGCGGGGAAAAGATATGGTTCGACGGGAAAAATCATATTACGGCTATCGACGATCCGGGGCCGGTGGAGCGGACGATTACCTTTGAAGGATCTGCCGAGGAAAAATTTATAATATCACGATACGGCAAGATTCCTCTGCCGCCCTATATCAGGCGAGAGGCCGAAGCCACCGATAGGGATCGTTATCAAACGGTCTATGCCGCCGAATCAGGTTCGGTGGCGGCTCCAACCGCCGGGCTTCATTTCAGTTCGGGGGTGATGTCGAGCCTGCGACAGAAAAAAATCGCGATAGAAAAAGTCACCCTTCATGTGGGACCGGGGACGTTTAAACCGGTGACTGCTTCTGAGGTAAAAGATCATATAGTCGATCCGGAATTTGCCGTAGTGACCAAGAAAACGGCCGATACGGTCAACCTCCAAAAGGATGAAGGTAAGAAACTTCTGGCCGTCGGTACGACTTCGGTGAGGACAATCGAAGCAACCGCCGAAACAAGCGGGCGCATAAAACCTATGACCGAAATGGTCGATCTGTTTATCTATCCGCCTTACAAATATAGGGCGGTGGATGCCATCCTGACGAATTTTCACCTGCCGCAATCATCGCTTTTGATGCTGGTGGCCGCTTTCTGCGGTCAGGAGTTTCTCAAGCAGGCATATCTACATGCTGTCGCCGAGAAGTACCGCTTCTACAGCTACGGCGATTGTATGCTGATTTTATAACCGGCTTTTCCCTTTACCCTTTGCATAAACTGTGTTATTTTGGACAAATGAAAACGATTGCTGTAATTGTGGCCGGGGGTGACGGGCAGAGATTTGGCGGGGGAATCCCCAAGCAGTATCAGTTGATTGCCGGGCGGCCGCTTTTGGCCTGGACTATTGAGCGGTTTGAAAAAGCGGCTAGCATTGATCAGATTGTGATCGTGGCCGCTGAGGATTATCTTCTGCATGTCAACAACAGCATCGTCAATCCGTACGGCTTCGCCAAGGTTTTCAAAATAGTCCCCGGCGGTGCATCCCGGGCCGAGTCGGTCCTGAAGGGGATCATGGCTCTGCCGCTTTCGACTTCTTTTGTGGCGGTGCATGACGCCGCTCGCCCGCTGGTCAAACCGGCCGATATCGACGAGGTTACGCTTATGGCTCAAAGTCATCGAGCGGCAATATTGGGGCGGCCGATGGCCGATACGGTCAAACGGGTACGCGAGGGGATGATTATTGCCACCATTGACCGCGTAAACCTGTATCGAGCGGAAACACCGCAGGTTTTCCAGTATGATTTGATCAAGGAAGCCTATCAAAAGGCGATTGAGTCGAAAACGGAACCTACCGACGACGCCTCGGCAGTGGAAGCTCTCGGGTTTATGGTCCGACTGGTCGAACCGACCGGACCCAATCCCAAAGTGACCGTGGCGGATGATCTTGATTTGGCGGCCCGGATTTTGGAAGGGGAAAATAAGTGAAGGATTATAGAAGCGGTATCGGTTATGACGTTCATGCTTTTGCCCAGGGTCGCAAGCTTATACTGGGTGGAGTTGAAATCGATTTCCCTATGGGATTGGCCGGGCATTCGGATGCCGACGTGCTTGTCCATGCCGTTATCGATGCTTTGCTGGGGGCGGCCGGGTTGGGCGATATCGGGCGGCATTTCCCTGATACCGACGACAAGTTTAAGGGGATAAGTTCGCTTTTACTTTTACAGGAAACTATGCGCAAGCTGACCGGCAAGGGTTGGGCGGTCGGTAATATCGATGTCACCGTAATTGCTCAGAAACCTAAACTGGCGATCTATATCGAAAAAATGACCAGGAAACTGGCCGATTCACTGAATCTCGATATCGGGCGTATAAATATTAAAGCGACCACGACCGAAGGTCTCGGATTTACCGGACGGGAAGAGGGCATTGCTGCCGTGGCCAGCGCGACCATTTACAAATAACGGGCCGTATGTTTGAATTTTTATCTTCCGGATTTCAGGAACTGCTGGCGTTTGTTGATCGAACCGATCCACAGTATATTTATCTGTTGTTGTTTCTGATCGCCTTTACCGAAAATATTATTCCACCGATTCCGGGCGATACTTTTACGATAATCGGGGGATATCTGGCGGCCGTCGGCAAACTGAGTCTGACTCCGACTTTTCTGTTTATCCTTGCCGGAACAATGTCGTCGATAATGGTGGTCTATGCCATCGGATACCGAGCGGGCCGGGGAAGACTGGCTCAATCGAATTCGCGTTTATTTTCCAAGGGTGACCTGGCCCGAGTACAGGGCTGGTTCGACCGCTTTGGAGCCGGAATTCTTCTGGCCAGCCGTTTTGTGGTCGGAGCACGAGTGGCCATCGCTGCCGGCGCCGGAGTAAGCCGTTATCCGACTGTGCCGATGGCTGTCTATTCGCTTATTTCCTCGGCCCTGTTCCACGGTGCACTGATTGCTCTGGCTTATGGGATGAGGGCTTATATCGACCGCTTGAAAGCTGGATTCGATATCTACAGTAAAATAATCTTGGTTATTGTGACGGTGGTTGTTATAATTTGGATCACGTTTGTTGTGCGCAGGTATATAAATGACCGAAAAAAAGCTTAATATTTTAATCCTGGCCGGGGGCGATTCGCCCGAACGGGAGGTTTCACTGACTTCGGCCGAAGCTGTTGCCGAAGCGTTGATCGGGGCCGGGCATAATGTTTTTGTAATCGATCCGCGCGACGGGCGGTGGCTTGGCGATGAAGGCGGGCTACCTTTTATCAGGCAGGAAGCGGGCGATCTTAAAACGGTAGCCAATCATGCCCTGTTTTGCCGTGAACTGAAAAAAGTCTGCTCAAAAGGGATCGACGTTGTTTTCAACGCTTTGCACGGCGGGTCGGGCGAAAATGGCCGAGTGCAGGCGATGCTGGATATTCATGGCTTGCCGTACACCGGATCGCCCATGGCCGCCTCGGCCGTGGCCATGAACAAGGACTGGTCCAAAAGGATCATGCGCACGCTTAAAATTCCAACCGCTGACTGGTTGAACTTTAATCGGACGGATCCTTTGACGCCTACCGAGATGGCGGCGAAAATTGAAAACCAGCTTTCATTGCCGGTAATTATCAAACCGACCGACGGTGGATCTACGGTCGGGCTGTCGCTGGTGGAAAAGGCCAGCGCGATTACCGAGGCGCTGGAGGTGGCCTTTGCCGTCGCCGATTCGGTTCTGGCTGAAAAATATTTCGAGGGCCGGGAGATTACTATCTCTGTCCTCGACGGTAAACCATTGCCGCCGGTCGAGATCAAACCGAGTCATAAACTTTATGATTACACCTGTAAGTACACCAAGGGCAAATCGGAATATATTTGCCCGGCCGATATAGAACTCGATTTTGTAGAAAAACTGGCTGACGATGCCGTCAGGTTGTATCACACTATCGGTTGTCGGGGATACGCCCGGATTGATTTTATCGTCGGGTCTGACGGCTCTTATATCTGTCTGGAATTGAATACGCTACCGGGTATGACCGCATTATCTCTTTTTCCGATGGCGGCCAAGGCGGTCGGAATAGAATTTGATCAATTACTGGTCAAGCTATGCCAACTGGCTCTGGAGGGCGAGTAGATGATCTATTCAGGAGTCAAAGGGGTAATTTTCGATCTCGGTTCGACGCTGATCGAATACGAGAACCGCGACTGGACTGAGATTGCTCTTGACGGCCAGCGACTGGGATATAAGCAATTGCTCGATAGTGATCATGTTTTGCCGGATTTTGAAACATTCAATGCCCGGCTGGAAGAGATTAAGGGTGAGTTCAGGCAGGTTGCTATCAGTACCTTGAATGAATGGAATGCTATCGATGCTCCGACTAAGCTCTTGACCGAACTCGGACTGGAGAATGCCAAAGAACAAGGTTGGAATTTCATGGAGGCGTTTTACTCCTTTATTCGGGATCCGTTGACGGTTGAGGATGGTGCGCGGAAGACGTTGAAAAGCTTAATGGCTCGGGGATTTAAGACCGGCTTGATTTCCAATACAATTTTCGAACCGCATCAACATGATGTGGATATCAAGATGTTTGGTTTGATGCCTTATTTGGGATTCAGGATATATTCAACGTCATTCGGCAAACGCAAACCGCATAAGGATATTTTTCTTGCGGGGCTGGAGGAGATCGGTTTGACCGCTGAGGAAACCGTTTATGTCGGTGATCGGTTCACGGAAGACGTGGAAGGGCCACTTGGGGTCGGAATCAGGCCGATACTCAAAAAGCGCGCGGGCCGCGAATATCCTGATGAACTTCCGGATGGCGTCGTGACCATAAATAAACTTTCCGAACTTTTGGATATAGTGCAGAAATAATTATTGTTTTTGAAATAGAAAGAGAGTGAGAACGTGGATTCTACAGCCAAGCTTTTGCAGGACCTGACCAACGCCAACGGTACCTCGGGTCATGAAGACGCTGCTACCGAAATAATGGCTGCCCATCTCGAGGGATTGGGTGATATTGAGTATGATCGACTGGGATCGATAATCTGTACTAAAAAGGGCCCGACTGATGGCCCGAGGATTCTTTTTGATTCTCATCTGGACGAGATTGGGTTCATGGTCAAGGATATCACCAAGGGCGGCTTTATCAAGTTCTTGCCGCTGGGCGGCTGGTGGGGGCATGTGGCTCTTGGTCAGCGGATGAGAATCATCACCAAAAAGGGCACGGTTTTGGGTGTGGTCGGCAGTAAACCGCCGCATCTGCTGAAGCCGGACGAGCGCAAAAAGGTACTGGATATCGACGATATGTTCATCGACGTCGGCGGAATGGAAAAATACGACGTGACTAAAAAACTGGGTGTGGCTGTCGGCGATTCGATCGTTCCCGATTCCGAATTCACGATTATGAACAATCCCAACCTGTATATGGCTAAAGCGATCGATAATCGCGTAGCTTGTGCTTTGGTAGTTGACTTGATGAAGAAACTGCAAAAGGCCAAACATCCCAACACGGTCATTGGCGCCGGTTCGGTGCAGGAGGAAGTGGGCTTGCGGGGAGCGGCCACGGTGGCCCACATGACCAATCCGGATGTAGCCATTATCGTTGATGTTGGTATCGCTCTTGATATTCCCGGTTATGATGGTCGGGTCGAGAAGTTCGGTGGTGGTCCATCCTTGTTGATATACGATCATGGAATGATCCCCAACAAACGCCTGCGGGAATTGATGATGGATGTGGCCGAAAAGAATAAAATCCCGTTCAATTTGTCCTACATGGAAGGCGGTTCCGGCGACGGGGCGCGCATTCATATCACCCGTTCCGGCGTACCCTCGATTTATATAGGTCCGCCGACACGCTATATTCACAGTCATAATTCGATTCTCTATCGTAAGGATTATGACAATACGTTAAAATTGCTGTTTGAACTGGTTAAACGGCTCGATAAGAAAACGGTCGCTTCACTGACAGCGAGGTAGATATGCCTTTGATGTTTTTCAATACAATGAATCGCCGCAAGGAAGAGTTTAAACCGATTGATGGCGACAAGGTGCGCATGTATACCTGTGGACCGACGATTTATAATTATGCCCATATCGGTAACTTGCGGACATTCATGTTCGAGGACATTCTCAGGCGTTACCTGCTATACAAAGGATATCGTCTGACCCATGTCATGAACCTGACCGATATCGATGATAAAACGATCAAAGGTTCGCGCGAACAGGGTATTTCGCTGGGGGACTACACGGCCAAATACAAGCAGGCTTTTTTCGATGATCTCGACACCCTGAATATCCAGCGGGCCGAGGTCTATCCTGCGGCCACCGAGCATATCCCGGAAATGGTGCAGATCATCCGCAAACTTCTTGACGACGGCTATGCTTATGAAATGGGCGGATCGATATATTATAAAATATCCGCTTTTGCCGGTTACGGCCGTTTGTCGCATATGAAAATGGATGAACTCAAGGTGGGCGCCAGAGTCGCCTCCGATGAATATGAAAAAGACCAGGTTTCCGATTTCGCCCTGTGGAAAGGGTGGGATGAAGATGACGGCAACGTATTCTGGGAAACCGAGATCGGTAAGGGTCGTCCGGGCTGGCATATCGAATGTTCGGCCATGTCGATGAAATATCTGGGCGAACATTTCGATATTCATACCGGTGCCGTGGACAACATTTTCCCGCACCATGAAAATGAAATCGCTCAGTCGGAAGCGGCCACCGGTAAGCCATTCGCCAATTATTGGCTGCATAGTTTGCATTTGATCGTGGACGGTCGTAAAATGGCCAAATCGCTTAATAACTTTTTTACCATGCCGCAACTTCTGGAAAAGGGTTATGCTCCACGGGCGATCAGATATTGTCTGATATCCACTCATTATCGCCAGCAGTTGAATTTTACTTTCGATGGTTTGACTGCGGCGGCCAATTCGTTGGAAAGATATTATGATTTCATCTCCAATCTGGGCGACGTTACCGGCGAAACCGACGGGGGAGAGGCTGATGGATTTATAAGCGGCGCCGCCGCAAATTTCGAAAAGGCGATGGATGACGATCTTAATATCTCCGAAGCGCTGGGAGTGGTTTTCGATTATATTCGGGATATAAACCGTCTCAAGGCAGAAAGCAGGCTTTCACGGGCCGAAGCAGTCCGGGCACTGGATTTAATCAACCGTTTCGATTCTGTGCTCGGTCTTCAGATAGGTGAAGAGGAGACAATTGACGCCGGGATCGAGGGCATGATTGAGGCTCGGATTGAGGCGCGCAAAAATAAGAACTGGGCCGAATCGGATCGTATCCGTGATGAACTACTGGCCCAGGGGATAATCCTTGAGGACACGCCTTCGGGCACTAAGTGGAAGCGGAAGATATAGCCGCTGATTTTGCATACAAAAAAGGCTCGTCTGTAACAGGCGAGCTTTTTTGTAGTTGAACGGACATTGAATCTTTCGTTGACACAAGCGTGTATAACGTCGATAATAGTCGAAAGAAAGGGTCAGTATGTCATACGGATATAGTATTGCTCGTCACGGTCGCGTAGCTCGCTTTTTGGCTGTAATTGTAGTTCTGTTGATGATAATGTTTTCCTTCTCGGCCTGTGGTGATGAGAAAAAGACGCAGGCGGAGCCTCAAGTGGGCGAGATGTCAAAGTACACTTTTCCGAATATTCATAAATTCGGACAAAACCAGGTTTTTTATACAGCCGAAATATCCGAAGCAACGGCCGTGAGTCTGGGTGAATACTTGATGGACCATGGCTGGGACAAAGGCGCCCCCTGGGGGGGAAGGCTGGCTAAAAAGGGCGATATATATGAACTGCATGTTATTCTGAATAAGGAACTGATCGAAGATCCGAAGGTTCAGTCTGATACTCGGGACATGGCCCGCCTTTTGTCCAAGAAGGTATTTGGAGACGCGGTAGTGGAGATTCATCTCTGCGGCGAACGGTATACTCTGCTAAAGCTAATTTCTTCCGGGGAACCGACACAATCGAATAAAAAATAAGTGTAAGCCCGATTTAGACGGTCATCATTAAGAAAATCGCTTGACAGTCCGATGATTTTGACTATGTTATAGCCTGTTTTTTATGGGCCGGCGTAACTCAGATGGTAGAGTAGCTGATTTGTAATCAGCCTGTCGGGGGTTCGATTCCTCTCGCCGGCTGAATATCAGGCTCATAAGGACGAAAAAATAGAATGACCCCGTGGAGGGGTTCCCGAGTGGCCAAAGGGAACAGACTGTAAATCTGTCGGCGAAGCCTTCGGAGGTTCGAATCCTCCCCCCTCCACCAGTAGCAGCGGCGACAGCCGCTTTTTTACTGTCGTGTGGATGACCCCACTAAATTTCCTCAAAACTCACAATATTTGGCTCAGTTCTAATTATGATTTAATTACGTAGCAAGATTTTAGCTGTTACTGTGGCGGAGCCACTTCTTGACTGACGTGTGGATGATCCCAACTAATTCCCTCGAAACTAAAACCTCTTGAGATTATCAGCCTATTTACTTGTTTCCAATAGCAAATCTCAACAGAACCCACTTGTGGGAATATGTGATGCGGTTGGACTCAAAATAGGTTATATTTAATCGATGACTATGGATGAACGATTGCGATCATTACGGGATTATTCCGGCCGATAATATCTGTCAATCAATCAGAGCGCATGAAACAAAAAAGCATGATTGTCGAATGATATAAACAATATGGATGGCCGGAAAGATGATTATACGGAAAAGTGATTAGGCGATGAAGTTCAGGTTTCGACGGCATAATAGTTCTAATTCTTCCAATAAGCCGAGAGAGGTAATTGATCATACAGAGGGGTCGATTATCAAATCGATTCTACGCATGGGTTTGCCATCAATGATCGGTTTCGGAATCGGCAATATTTACGACCTGATCGATATGTACTGGCTTTCCCGATTGGGCCCGGAGCCGGTGGCGGCGATCACTATTCTGGGACCGTTCCTGTGGGTGATTCATTCGGCCAATATGGTTGTCGGCACCGGTTCGGTGGCGATTATCTCTCGCCGTTACGGGGAAAAGAATATCCTGGAAACAGAAATGGCCATCAAGGAAACAGTGGTTCTCAAATGGCTGGTGGCTGTCATTTTCGGGGCGATCGGTTATTTTCTGGCACCGCATATTGTCACGCTTATGGGTGCGCGGGGAGAGGTGGCTGAACTGGGGATAACCTACGGTCGGATAATATTTATTGGTTTGGGTTTCAACTTCGCCACCTATTCGGTTTTTACTGCCATGCGAGGGGTGGCCAATCCCAAAATGGCCATGATCCTGATGATATCGTTGAGTGGACTGAATATCCTTCTCGATCCGTTTATGATCTTTGGTTGGTGGATATTCCCTGAAATGGGTGTAGCCGGCGCAGCCTGGGCTTCGGTTATTTCCTATGCTTTGGCCTTTTTAGTCGGCATGGGGATATTTTATGCCGGTGGAGCCAATGTTCGGCTGAATCCCGGTAATCGCCGCCGTCTAAGCTGGCTTACCATGTGGAGGATTCTCAAAATCGGCGTGCCCTCGGCAATAGGATCACTCTCGTTTTCCATGGCCCGGCTGGTGATAATGCCCATGATTGCTATTTTCGGGACCGGCGTAATTGCGGCCTATGGTGTGGGTCAACGGGTTTCAGCACTGGGTATCATGCTATTAGTCGGCATTGGTTTGGGGCTGTCATCTTTGATCGGGCATAATTTAGGCGCGGGTAAAAAAGAACGCGCCAAAAAGACGGTTCATCAGGCGATTATCCTGGCTACCAGTATAATGACGGCAATCGGTGTCGCCACTTTCGTTGGAGCCGGGTTGATTATGTCGTGGTTTTTCGATGATCCCGAAATTACGGCCTACGGCATAACACTCCTTCGCATTCTGGCTGTCGGCTTCCCGTTTTTGGGTCTTTATTTGATCCTGGAGAACGTCTATACCGGCGTCGGCGAAAACCGCCCGGCGATGTTTTTCAATATTTTACATGCCTGGCTTTTGGAAATTCCGGCGGTTTATGCTTGCACCCAATTGTTGGGTTATGACCAGAACGCTGTCTGGTGGTCCATAACCGGGGCCACGATTATATCGACAATTATTTTCTACGGCTATTTTCGGAACGGCCGATGGCTTCAAGTCAAAGTTTGACGGCCAATATTAAATAATTTCAGTGCAGTACTATTTTACTTGCTATAAAAATAGGCTGATATTATGTTATAATCAACCGGGGGCCATTAGGTTATTAAATACATAAAATGCACATGTGTCTGAAGGCTTGATCCGTCATCAGCGCTTTTGTGCTCTCGTTGATGAAATTTCCTTTGGAAAGAAAATCGAGTTGATTAAGGCACATGTGCTTTATTTTTAAACTGGCGGTGCCCGATGTCAAAGCCGGTTGTCATTTCTATGGGCACCGCCTTGCATGTATCATCACGCTAAATGCGCATTATCAATAACCATGTCTTGATACACAATAGTTATGGATACAGGATAAGGAAAATACGACAGGGGTCAATACGGCAAAAATACGTACTTATTGCGTACGGAGTCGGTTATTGTGAACGGAGATAAGAGCTTAGGTTAACACTCTTGTTAGTTAAACCAAGTTTTTTTCTTATTCGTTCGCGATGTTTATGTACCGTTACCACTGAAAGGTTTAATCTTTCCGACATCTGTTTGGAAGACAGGCCATTTTTTATTAATCTACAGATTTCAGATTCACGGGGAGTGAGTGTTGCCAGACGATCGTTTTCAACGACAGCTTTGGTCTCAACCAAATTAAACAAGTTATCCTTTACTGCCTCAAGATCACAAATCAAATCTTGATTTTCGGTGTCCATTGAATGATTGAGCAGAGGAAGCATTGCCTCTCTGACTCGGTTCATTATTTGTTCCTTGTATTTTTTTCTGCTGCTTTCGATATGATCAAGAATCTGTTTAAGAGCGATATTCTTCTCGGTCAGTTTTTTTCGTTCGCGATGGAGTTCATCGGCGGTCTGTTTTAGAATTTTTTCGGCTCGCTTGCGGTCGGTGATATCGATTTGAGTCCCAATCAAGCGAGAAGGTTTACCCCTGGCGTCACGAAAAGCGGTACCTCGCGCCAGAACCCAGATTGCCCGGCCGTCTTTGTGCATCAGGCGGTGCTCGCATTCATATATGTCGGCTTCCCCGGCAAGGTGAGCTTCTCCCGCCTCCATCACCAGATCAACATCATTGGGATGCAGGAGCTGAATGAACTGCTCAAAAGTGCTGTCCAGTTCTTCGGGTTTATAACCAAGGATTACCTTCAATCTGGGGTCAACAAACATTTCATTGGTTGCGAGATTCCAATCCCAGACGCCGACTCGTCCTGCGCTGGTGGCCAGGTCGTAGCGTCGATCGCTTTCCCGAAGAGCTTCCTCGGCCTGGATACGATGGTCGATTTGGACATTTAATTGCCGGTTGGTTTCCGATAGTTCGGCCGTGCGTTCCCTGACTCTTAGTTCCAGATTATGATGAGCCTGCCTTAAAGATTCCTCCGCCCGTTTACGTTCTATGGCTGAGGCTATTTGACCGGATACGAATTGAAGAATTTCCTTGTCTTTTTCGGTGTATGCCGTTGGGTTAGTGTAGTTTTGAACGACTACGGCGCCCAAAATACCCGAGCTGGTCTGGAGCGGCGCACCCAACCAGACCTTTGGCGGTGTCCCGATAAATTCCGCTTCACCGCTCTCGACCATCTGGCGCATGGTATCCTCGGTGGCCAGAAGCGGTTGCCCGGTTTTTATGACAAATGAGGTAAAGGTCTTCTTGACCGTAGTGGACGTAAATGGACCATAGTCATCGGCCAGGTAGGCCAGAGAAAGCGTGTCAGTGTCCTCGTCCCGCAGGGCGATAAAAAAATTATTGGTGTCGATGACTAGGCTGAGGTCTTTTCTTACCGCCGCATAGAATTCATCGAGATTTTGGGTAATCACGGCATCGTTGGCTATTCTATAAAGCGCCAGTTGCAATTGTTCCGCCTGTTTGCGGGCGGTGATGTCGATTAACAAACCTCGGATTCCACTTATTCGGCCGTCGGAGATTACTGGGCCCGGATAAATCAGAATAGGAAAGGTTTTTCCGGTTTTGGTCAAAGCCGTATATTCTTTATCCTGTATTTCCCCGCTGTTTATTATGTGAGCAAGATTCGCTTCCGCAAGGGGTATATCTTCGGGTATTATATTTTGGCGGAAATTCAGGCCGCTATTCAGCTCATCGCGCGTATATTCGAAGCGCTCGATCAGTATCCTGTTGGCAAATGTGATTTGCCCGTCCAGATCGATTTCAAAAACCCCTTCAGGCATCAGATCGGCCAGTTCGCGGAAACGTTTTTCGCTTTCCACTAATTGTTTTCTGGTTTCCAGTAGTTCGGTAATATCCCGACCAACCGATTGATATTCTGTAATATCGTCTAAATTGTTTAAAATGGCGCGACAAGTCCAGGACAACCATCGTTTCTCGCCGTCGGTATTCTGTGCATAATGAACAACGCCGTCCACTGGCCGGTTTGTGCCCAGCCGGGCCAAAAAATCAATAATATTTTGATGGAGGTCAACCGGCAGGTATTCCAGGAACTTATGGCCGACCATGGCTTTTGGGGAGGTGCCGAAAAAAGCGGCGTAGGCTTCGTTAACAAAAGTGATTTCCGTGTCCGGTAAACATCGGCAAATCATCTCGGTTTGATCCTCGACTATATCCCGATAACGAGCTTCCCGACGGCTTAACTCCTTCGTTGCCTTCTGATATTCGGTGATATCGTAACCGATAGCGACAACTTCCGGTTGATCTGGATGCCTGTGGTCCAGTGTCAAAAACGTCCAGTGGATTATGCGGATTTGTCCGGATCGAGTGGAAAACGATCCTTCGTAGGGGAGGTGCAGGTGTTGCTTCACCCAATCGGCGAAGTCAACTGTTGATTCCAATTGAGCATCCGAGGAAAGGAATAAATCAGGCCAAGATCGGCCTATCAAATAGTGGCATTCATGGCCGGTGACTCGTTTACATTGAGTATTACAGAAAGTGATTAAGGCGTTTTTATCAAGATAAACGATCAGATTAGCGGCGGAATCCATTAGCATCGTAACGGCGTCACGATCCAGACCGGCTTCCCAGTTGTTGTGCCCCTTTTCGGTCAGCGCCATGCTGAATTTCCTCTATGTTGATTATCACATCTGGCGCATAAATACAACTGATAGCAATATAGTCGGTGGCCACATAAAACGCAACTGCAAAACCGATAACGCCGAATCGGGAGGTCGGTTAATAAACAAAGGAATAATTGTTTCCAATCGTATTTTGGAGAAGAGGATCTGTAGGCCGACAATATATAGTGAAAATAAAAATTGGCTTCGGGAGGAACAAGTTGTCGGGGACTGACATTCTCTTAAGTATGGACTTCAATGTCTTTAAAAAATACGTTTCCATCAGAGTAAGGTTATTGACAAAATACTCCACTATAGCTATACTGCCCGTCGGATTTATTGTGACCGAGGAAAAAGGTGGAGAGAATCTCGATGTGATAATATTTGACTCGGGGAAGAGTTATGCGTGAATCGAAAATAGATGAATTGCGCCGTAGACGTGAGAAGTTGGTCAAAGGCGGGGGCGACAAACGTATCGAAAAACAGCACGAATTGGGCAAACTGACGGCCCGCGAACGGATCGATCTGCTTTTCGAGCCGGATACGTTTCGTGAGTCGCTTTTATTTATCAAGCATCGCTGTACGCATTTCGGCGTGGCCGATAAGGAGTTTCCCGGCGAGGGTGTCGTCACCGGACACGGCGTTATCGACGGCCGTCCGGTTTATGTAGCCAGCCAGGATTTCACCGTGGCCGGCGGATCGGTCGGTGAGGCCACCGGTAAAAAGATTCAGGAAGCGATGGAGGCGGCCCTAAAAACCGGTGATCCGTTTATAATGTTCAACGACAGCGGCGGAGCGCGCATTCAGGAAGGAGTCGATTCTCTTTCCGGTTATGGCGGGATATTCTATCGCAATGTGCTTTTGTCGGGGGTAGTGCCGCAAATCAGCATTATCGCCGGACCCTGTGCCGGAGGAGCGGCCTATTCGCCGGCCCTGACCGATTTCATCATTCAGGTTAGGCATGAGGGCCAGCTTTACATCACCGGGCCGCTGGTTATCAAGCAGGTGACCGGCGAAGAGATTACCGCCGAACAACTGGGCGGAGTCGAAAGCCACGCCCATTATTCCGGTGTGGTTCATTTTATCGCCGAGAACGACGAAGATGCGGCCGGAATCGCCCGGCGGTTATTGTCGTTTTTGCCCAGCAACAACTCCGAAGACCCGCCCTTCGTATCCGAACTGCATGAAGAAGAGCTTCTGCCGGACGAATCGCTCAACGATATCATTCCCGATGATCCCAGCCTGCCTTATGATATGCATGACGTCATCGTCCGGCTGGTGGATGAAGGTGATTTTATGGAGGTGCAGGAGCATTTTGCGCCGAATATCCTTGTCGGTTTCGGCCGCCTGACCGGTTACACGGTGGGGATAATCGCCAATCAACCGATGGTCAAGGCCGGAGTGCTGGACATCGATTCCTCGGACAAGGCTTCCCGTTTCATTCGTTTCTGCAACGCTTTCAATATCCCTCTATTGACGCTGGTCGATGTGCCCGGCTTCATGCCCGGCATTCAGCAGGAGTACGGTGGGATTATCCGTCACGGGGCCAAGATGCTTTTTGCCTATGCCGCGGCGACGGTGCCCAAGATGACGCTGGTGGTGCGCAAAGCGTACGGCGGGGCCTACCTGGCCATGTGTGCCAAGAGCATGGGGGCCGATATGCTCTGCGCCTGGCCCTCGGCCGAGATTGCCGTCATGGGCGCCGAGGGAGCGGTCAATGTTCTTTACCGGAAAGATATCGCCGAGGCCGATGATCCGGATAACGAGTGCAAGAAAAAACTGGATGAATACAAGGATACTTTCGCCAATCCGTATTTTGCGGCGGCGCATGGGCTGGTCGATGAAATCCTTGAACCGGCCGATACCCGGCCGTTTCTGGCTTCGGTACTGGATGTGATCAAGGCCAAACGAGAAATTAGGCCGCAAAAGAAACACGGGTTGATCCCGCTTTAAGGGAAACAAATACTGATGACAGGATTCGAGTTAAAATTTGCCGCCATCGGCATCACCATCGTCTTTGCTTCGCTAGCTGTGATCGTTTTGGCCGTGTCTTTGATTCGCCGGGCTGACAGCAGCTGGCAATCGCGCGAAGACAGGCTGCGTAAAGCGGCCGCCAACCGTGAACAGAATATCGATACGACCACGCTGGTGCTTTTGACGGCGGCGGCGGGGACAATGTTGACCGGGCGTTTTCATATTCGTAAAGTCCGGCGGCTGCGGCCGGCGGATGTCAGTCGGGGACCCTGGTCGGTTCAGGGCCGGGCTATTTTGCACGGTTCACATGTAGTGCCCAAAAAGAGATGATGGAAATGAAAAGTCAGTGATAATTTCTGGAGATAGATGATGAAACTCAAGATTACCGTTCATGGTGTGGCTTACGAGGTGGATGTCGAAGTCCTCGATGCCGGGGAAGGTTTTCCGCAGGCATCCTCTCGACCGCGTGCCCGCAACGGAGCGCGTCCCGCTTCCACCGCTCCGGCGGCTCGACCGCCGGCCGGTCCAAAAGCGCCCGTTGGAGATGGCGGCGGCGTGACTTCACCGATCGCCGGTACGGTGGTAGAGATAAAATGCAAAATCGGTGATACGGTCAGCAAAGATCAGATACTTCTAGTGGTCGAGGCGATGAAGATGAAAACTTCGATTGCCGCTCCGACCGCCGGTACAGTCAAAGCCGTTACCGTGGCCGTCGGCGACAGTATCCGTGAAAATCAAACGGTGGTGGAATTCGAGTAAAATATAATGGATATATTATTGGATTTTCTGAAGACCGGGGCTTTTGCCAATATGAGCTGGGGCAATCTGTCCATGCTGGTCGTCGGCTGCGTCTTTATTTATCTGGGTGTGGCCAAGGATTACGAGCCGTTACTTTTAGTCCCGATCGGCTTCGGTATTCTGGTTGGCAATATTCCTTTTCAGCCCGGCATGCGAATCGGTATTTATGAACCGGGAAGCGTTCTGTCGATACTCTATACCGGTGTCACACAGGGATGGTATCCGTCGCTGATATTTCTGGGTATCGGAGCCATGACCGATTTTTCCTGCATGCTGGCCAATCCGCGTTTGATTTTGCTGGGCGCGGCGGCACAAACCGGAATCTTTCTGACTTTTCTGGGGGCGGTCTTTTTGGGATTCGCCTACAAAGATGCCGCGGCCATCGGAATTATCGGCGGGGCCGACGGCCCGACGGCCATATTTTTATCATCCAAACTGGCGCCGCATCTGTTGGGGGCTATCGCCGTTTCGGCCTATTCCTATATGGCTCTGGTACCGGTGATTCAGCCGCCGATAATCAAATTATTGACGACCAAAAAGGAACGATTGATCAAGATGAAACCGTCCAAGCCGGTCAGTAAACGGCTGCGGATACTTTTTCCGATAATTGCTTTTTTGATTACCGCTTTCATCGCTCCGGGATCGCTTAATCTGCTCGGTTTCCTGTTTTTTGGCAACCTGCTCAAGGAGAGCATGGTCACCGAACGGCTGGCCAGCACGGCCCGGACGGCCTTTATCGATATCGTGACTATTTTGTTGGGCTTGACGGTGGGGGCTTCGACCGATGCCAGCCGGTTTTTGACTCCGGCTTCGATCAAGATATTCATCCTGGGAGCTGGTTCTTTCGCCGTGGCCACCGCCGCGGGTGTTATTTTCGCCAAGATCATGAATCTGTTCATGAGCAAAAAAATAAATCCGATCATCGGGGCTGCCGGAGTTTCAGCCGTGCCCGATTCGGCCCGCGTTTGCCAGATGATGGGTGCCAAAGAGGACCCCAATAATTTCCTGATCATGCATGCCATGGCTCCCAACGTAGCCGGGGTGATCGGTTCGGCTATCGGCGCCGGAGTACTTTTGGCCACCTTCGGCTAACACACATCGTGTGTTTTTGACTGACGTGCGGATGACCTATCATAAGAGTGAGGCCGAAGGCCGAACAGGCAGAGCCTGCTGTCGTGTGTTTCATCATAATACCTTCTTCAAAACCAATGTTCTGTAAATCTTCCGGTTATTGTGAGGTTAGCGAAGCGAACCGAACCGAAAACAGGCGAGGCCTGCTGTTGCGCGGATGACCCAAGTAATTCCTCCAAAGTGCGGCCAGCGAAGCAGCCGAACCTGAAAAGCATGAATCCGCTCGCAGGCATCGCCTGTTTTAGACTATCGTGCGGATGACCTATCATAAGAGTGAGGCCGAAGGCCGAACAGGCGGGGCCTGATTCCGGCTGTCGCGCGGATGACCGAAGTAATTCCTCCAAAGTGCGGCCAGCGAAGCAGCCGAACCTGAAAAGCATGAATCCGCTCGATCGCTTCGCTATCTCGCAGGCATCGCCTGAATTAGGATGTCTTTTAGGTAGTGGGGCATAGGATGGAAATAGTCATAATAATTATTAAAACGGCTTGACATGGCCGTCCCGGACGTTAATTTATGTCCGGGTAATCTTCCTTATTGATTTACAACTCGTCAACTCAAGCGGACTCTAATGGAGGCCGCAGGTTCATATATCGATATTGATTTCGGAGCCGATTTTAATTGGCTTTGGGAAAGGAGAAAGTGGTCATGCGTCACTTTCAATCAAATTCGTCACCGGTCTTATTATTTGTCCTGGCTCTTGCCTGTTTTCTGTTCACTGGCGGTCTCTATGCCGGAGAGCCGATCAAAGTTGCCGGAAAGATGATTATAAATCTGGCCAGGGAGGATTCGGTAACAATTTTGGACACAGACGGCCATTTGTTATCTTTTCAGATCTATGAAGGCACAAATGCCAGTACGGGTGAGAATGACTTTATGAGCGGCGCTATGGCCCGCAACATATCGTTCTCGGATATGGTGATGGGGAATGGCATCAATCAGGGATACTGTGAATTCACTTTGGACAATGATGCCACGGTTGCAAAATGGACAGGTAAAGTCATCACAACCCTTAAAGCGGACAGCACGTTCGTTACTTCGTTTGAAGGCAAATTTACATTTATCGGCGGAATCGGCAAGTTTGAGAAGATCAGCGGGGGGGGCACCTTCAGCGGCGGACCAACCGCAGAAACAACCACATCTATCGATTGGCAGGCTGAATATACGCTGGAGGAATAGCGGCGCGGTTTCTTCTGCTTGATTAATTGGCGAGGTTTTGAAATTCGGCAGGTTGTAGCTCATAAAGTGAGTTAGAGCCTGCCGTAAACAATACATTTGATTTAATCCTGATTTTTAAATTCCAGCTTGCTCTCTTACTACTAAAACCATACATTGGGCGCGTTCAACTTGCTCATGTTGCCTGTTTTTACTAAAACAGGCATTGGTTGCGCCGGAGTGGTGGAATAGGTAGACACCAGGGACTTAAAATCCCTTGGGTCGTAAGGCCCGTGCCGGTTCAAGTCCGGCCTCCGGCATTTTTTTTCAAAAACTACAACATTGCCCGCAAAGCCTGATTTTTGAATTTAACCCTGAAATCCGGTTTCATTCAACAAACCATAATCCCGGCGGTATTTGTCGAATCGATCGACTCAACCCGATGCTGGTCAGTCTATTAAGCGAATGTTTTTAAATGGATAGTGATTGTGGAAAGAGGAATAACTGGAAAGGTTTGTCATTGGCGGACTAAAGCAAATGTCCGGATTTGACTCGTTCGTCGAGAAGACGACAGCCTTCCATCAGAATAGATTCATTGGATTGTTTGATATTGGAATCCGGCAAATCTTCCGCCGTCACCGGATAGACGGTCCAGGTTCCTTCGGCCCAGGTCAGGCCTTCATAGATGGCTTTGACACCCTCGATATCCTTGACGACGGCATGACATATCCGGCCATCAGTCAGATGGATCACCAGTTCATCAGAATCCGAGCCGTTTGACCGCACGGTAATTTTCACGGTTTTGTGTCCCGGGCCCAGGGCCTGAATTAGGTCGATCAGATTCATGTCGGCCAATCGTCCATGCGCTCCGCTGGCAGTAGCGTCGGCGTCGGTTTCCGATTGGGCCACCTGACGGGCACGAAGTTTACCTATTTTGGTAACCAGTAGATCAAGATTGTCATCAATGGAAACAATGTCCTCAATTCCCTGCTCAAGCAGACCGGTTAGATGCGGGATGGCTGTGTCATCGGTAAGCAAAAACGATGGCGTCCGTTTGAAACTGACGTCGCCGTCGGCCAATTCAGCCATGGATACGAGGATGCTGTCCGGCTTGCCCGATACGATCAAAATCATCAAATCCGGTTCGCGGCGTTTGTACAGGCGTATAAAGGCTTCGGCCGAGTTGTGTGACAGAGTCCGATACCCTTCATTTTTCAAACGGAGTTCCAGAATCTTCTGTATGGGAGCATTATCCGAATAGATCATCACCTGTCCGGATTTTTGCGAAGTGGAGTGATCGAGGATGTCCTCCTGAATCATTTCAATAAACGCTTCCACTACCTCCGGCAAGAACACCCGGCCGGTTTGATCGCGCAGTTTTTTCTTGATTCCGTCAAACATGTCCAACGAGAGACGATTGTGATAAGGGACGCTATCGCAGAAAAGATCGACGATAGTCAGGATATTTCCCGCGAGAATTTTGAGAGGTAAACGAGACGGCGATTTATCCTCTAGACCAATGTACATGGCGCTCAACATATCCTGAACCGCGGTTGAATAATCCAGCGAGGCGAATAGTCTGATGGTCAAATTGATGATATGCCGATTGTCCACATTTCCTTCAGAATTGTAATAAAAACGGGCCAGGTCATGGACATAACCGGCGTTACTGATAAGCCGGCGGTCACCGTCGGGCAGTTTCAGTTTGAGACAGAGGCGATTGACATAATTGCCGACGCGGCCGCTGTGATTGATGGGCAGTTTTTCTTTTGAGGTCAGGAGTGATGTGAACAATTCGAGGTTTTTCAAGAGGAGATCATCCTCGACTCTCAGATCGCTGCCCAAAATCAAAGAGGACGGATTATCATAAAACTGAACCTCGGTCGCGGGAGATATGAGCCTGAGGCGGTCGCTTATCTCTTTGGAATCCTCGCTGATGTCGTTGTGAATCAATACTTTTACGAATCGACGTTCTTCGAGCAGGGCCAGAGCGTTTTCAACCGAATGGGCGTCAAAAACCCGAAAATCGTCGCGTTCCAAAAGTGAGCGGATCAAGGGTGCGGAATAGACCTCTTTGGTAACCAGCAAAACTACCGGGCGATTATCCTGTAGTTCCGTATTCTCTTCTTCTTCGGCTGAGATCGGAATTTTTCCAGAACCGGTGGCCGAGTCGGGTATCTCAAAGAGTAGATTGTCATCGAGGGAAATGTCTCGCTTAAGATAATATTTAGCAATAGCGGTATTGAGGGCCAGTTCGGCGGCCACGAATAATTCGATTTGCTTGCGCCTGCAAACGAAGCAGAGCTCGTTTTTCAAATTTTGATCGTTGGGGTCTTCACAGGCGATTCTAAGGATGTCGTTTTCGGTGTCATAGTCAAAGGGGATCGCTTTGCGGGCGATGGCCACTTTTTCCGGCACCATCTGTATCAATATTTCCGGAATTTCCAGATCAGATAGAACCACGCCATCGCAATCGAATTGGGTGGCCAATGCCCTGACCAAACCGGATTCGTTGATATAGCGATGATAAAGCAGTTGTGATCCGAATTTACCGCCATAGGCCTTCTGACGCAGGAGAGCTTCTTTGATTTCGCTTTCTGAAACGAGGCCTTCGTTTACCAGAATTTCATCGAGGCGGGGTTTGCGGTTTTCCTGCTCCATTTAGGTCGTAACCCTTTCCGATTTGTTCGGGCAAGCCGCATCATAGAATTGCGACGGATCGGTGGCTACGCGAATGGCGTCGTGGGCCGTGATCCGGCCCGCTTCGATGAGAGCTTTGAGATGATTGTCCATCAGGCGCATGCCCTTACTGCGGCCAGTCTGAATAGCGGTCGGTATCTGATACGTTTTTCTCTCGCGAATCATACCGGCGATGGAAGTGGATTGCAAGACCAATTCATATGCGACAACTCTACCGTTTCCGTCAGTTCGTCGTAAAAGCTGCTGCGAGACGATACCCCGCAGGGAATCGGCCAGCATAATTCTGATTTGTTGCTGTTGCTCGGGCGGGAAGACATCGATGATGCGGTCGATAGTGGCTGTGGCGGTGCCGGTGTGAAGCGTCCCCATAACCAAAAGACCGACCTCGGCGGCGGTAATGGCCAGTGATATCGTTTCCATGTCGCGCATTTCACCTACCAAGACAACATCGGGATCCTCGCGCAATGCGGCTCGCAGGGCGATCGGGAAAGATTCGGCGTGAAGCCCGATTTGCCTCTGCGAAATCAGGGAATTCTTGTTTTCATGGATATATTCGATGGGATCTTCGAGAGTGATTATATGCCTCGAAGACTCGGTGTTGATATGATCGACCATGGCTGCCAGCGTGGTTGTTTTGCCCGAATTGGTCGGCCCGGTAATCAGGACCAGACCAGATTTGGATTCAACCAGTTGATTGAGCGTATCCGCAAATCCCAGCGATTTCAGATCGGATATTTCCGATGGGATCAAACGGATGGCAGCGGTGATGCCGTTGTGGGCTTTATATATATTTATTCGAAAGCGGTCGTTCAGGTCGATGCTGTATGCAAAATCAAGATCCCCCGCCTTCTCAAAATTACGGATTTGATCATCAGTCAGGATTTCATATATCAGTTGTTTGATGTCGGTATCAGTCAGTTTCCGATGCCGGGTCTTTTCCAGCCGGCCGTTAAGACGGATTATCGGTACCGATCCGGAGGCCAGGTGAAGATCGGAAGCTTCCGCCTTCTTGACTATTTCCAGTAATTGATCTATTTGTGCCATAATCTCTTGTGCTATCGGTAAGGTCTGCGCTCTTTTTCTATTATCGGAAACTCTGCCAAAGACTTGAAGGAATTGGGGATTTTCGCGGCTGCTCAAATTTTGCACAGTCGTTGAATCGATAGTGATTCAATATCGCGGGGGATCATCGAAACAGGCAGTCGGATCGATTTTTTGTCTGGCTCGAATCGACCGGAGTGTATAGTTTGTGCGGGTGAAACGCATTTTGATAATTGGCAATCCCGGGGCGGGGAAATCGACGCTAGCCATGCAGCTGGGGCTGATTATGAACCTGCCGGTAATTCATCTTGATAAGTATTTCTGGCAGAAGGGCTGGGTGGCCATGGAAAGCGAAAAATGGCGAGACAATGTCCGGGAAATGGTTTCCCGAAAGGAATGGATTATCGATGGGAATTTCGACGGTTCGCTCGATGTCCGCCTGCCCCGAGCCGATGCCGTTATATTTCTCGATTTTCCAACGCATGTCTGCTTATGGCGAGTGAGTAAAAGGATAATGACCAGCTTTGGAAAAGTCCGTCAGGATATGGCCGAGGGTTGTCCGGAGAGAATAGATTTTCCCTTCCTCCGCTGGGTCTGGCGGTTCCGTCGGGATGTCCGACCTGAAGTCGCGGCCGCTTTGCGTCAATATTATAATGGACAAAGATTGTATAAACTCGACAGTCCACGAATGGTTAATAATTTCTTAGGTCGCTTGGCCGATGGCCGTGACGGCAACCCCGAAAATTAAAGTTGACTCTTCAGGTCCATTGGCTTAGAATAATTTTATACGAAAATTCGAGTAAAAAGGGAAGAGAATGGAAAAGCATGTCAATGTATTAGGTATCCTGTTTATCGTTTTCGGTATTATGGGTTTGATCGGCGCAGGTATCGTCTTTGTAATTTTTGTTATGGGCGGCTTATTTTCCGGTGTAGCTTCGGATCAGCCCGAAATTGCCCTGGTGGCCGGCACCTTCGGCATGATTATCACATCGATTATCCTGTTTACTTCGTTGCCTTCGATTTTCGCCGGATTCGGGTTGATGAAATTTAAGTCGTGGGCTCGGATTTTGGGGATTATCATCGGTATTTTGAATCTTCCTGGCTTTCCTGTGGGCACGGCTCTGGGAATATATACGCTCTGGGTACTTTTAAACGCCGACACGATCAGGCTATTCAATTCAGGGCAATCGATTCCACCAGATTGAGACCGCGCTTCAGCACTTTGTAGTCTTCGATAACTTCCGAGTTGACGACATTGCCGTTGCCGTCGAGATATTCAATGGTGATATCATAAACTCCCGGATCAATTTCAAAATCCCCGATATAAATGCGGCCGGGTAAGAGCCGCGAACAGCGCAAATCAGCGTTCTCGGTGATATCGGTGGCGACATCGATAGCCAGCTTTTTCAGCCAGCCGCCGGCCCCGCCGGAGTCGGCTTTTTTCTTGGCTTTGTGGGCGGCCAAACCCTTGACGATGGCTCGGGCAACGGTGCGCAGATAGATAAGCGATTTTTTGGCTTCGAATGTCTCCGTAGCCACACGACCGATATTTTCGATCAATTGCAGCCGACCGACCGATTGTCCGTCAATGCTGATTTGAATCTGATTGATTATTGACGGGCGGGGAGTGATTTCGGGAATGGACAGTTTGAAATAATAGTCCTGCGAGATCGGCATCGGCAGATGACCGTATTCGCTGTCTTTTCTCTCCGGGTCGGTATAGAGCACCTGCACCAGATCCAGATCCTTGTCGGTACGGATGCGGAGGTTGAGAGCTTCCTTGACCGGGGAGAGGCCGACCAATGACACGATACTGAGAATTGATTTGTTTTTGGAACGGTATTTTACCTTCGGCAGGGCGAAGTCGTAAATCTGCGGTTGTTCCCGGAACGCTCGCTGCATCAATTCATGATCGATACGAGCGTCGTCGTACTTGCCGTCGGCGGCGTAAATATGCATACTCAGGTAGCGGGCGAAAGCATCGTTGTTGAAACGCACGTCCTTGGCTTCGTATTCGATTTCCACCCGGTTGGAGTCATCTTCGTCGCCCATGCCCTCATTTAAATTATCAGCGGCCTGACGATATTTGTACTCCAGCAATTCCAGTTTTTCATTGGCCCTGCGGATTTCGACAAAGGCGTCATCGAATTCGTTCAGGGCGATATAGTTTAGAGCTTTAAACAAATTAGTGTAAAGGATTTCATAATCCTCGCCGGCATAAACCAGGACATTGTCATTGAGCAACATGGAGGCTGCGGCCCGGGAAATGCTTTTGGTAAACAGTTCCTCGGCGGCATCCTCGGCCAGCGTCAATTTGATATTACTGCTGTCGAGCCGGTTGGCAAAATGATTGGCCAGTCCGGCGTCGATGAAATAAAGAAACCGATCCTTATCGGCGAATTTGTTTTTCAATCGCGCCGCTTCCAGGCTGTCGAGAGCGGCTTCGAAATTACTGGCCCTGAGTTCAGCCGTGATCGGTTCGTAAAATCCCTTTTGCGTCGCCAGCGAACTACAGCCGATGAAAACCATGAGGCAAAAGGCGAGGGCGAGGGCTGCTGCCATCGCCCGCCCGCCATTTTGTTTGAAACTGGTCAATTCTACCACTTGGTTTTTTTCTTGGAAATTTCTTTTTTGATTTTCTTGGTGCCGATCCAGACTTTTTCGGTGGTTTCGATATTGATCAACTCCAGATCGGTCTGGTAGAATTTGACCTTAAGTCCCTCGACCTGATCGACAATCGATTTGATCGCTCCGACCAGCATGAAGTCAGCGCCGGTTTCGGCTCGGATTTTCTTCATCGTTTCAGCCGACGCCCAGGCTTCCTGATCGAAACGCTCTTCACGTAACTCGTCTTTCTGGCCGCGGCTGGCCACAAACCGAACCTGGCCCGAATTGATCAGTTCGCGTTCGAAATCGGAGGTGAAAATCTCGGTATCGATATGTTCACTGCTTTTATTGCGGATGGTGCCTACCGTAACAATTGGCTTGCCACCGGTGGCTGCGGCAAAATCGGTCAGCCAGACCCGCGACACACAATCGCCGATCATTTCTTCGGCTACCAGCCGGGCATCGGTATCGTTCCATTTGCCGCTGACATCGGTGACGGTCTCAGAATCAAGGCGGGAGACTTTGTAGGATGACCCACATCCAATAACGGTCAGCGATAACACGACCGCCAGAAACAGTAAAATTCCTTTTTTCACGACAGCTTCCTTTCTCTAAAATCTATGATGAATTCCTGTTTTATCGCTTATACACAAAATATCTAATCAGAGTATGTTTTGATGGCAACAAAAAGAATGAGTTGAAGTTAGATTTTTCGCATAAAAAACTCATCCGCCGCTATACCGGCGGATGAGTCAGGTTTTGTCCGGTTTAACAACCTATAACTTTACTAATTCAACCCGCCGGTTATTAGCTTTGCCTTCGGGGCTGTCATTGGTGTCGATCGGTTTCGATTCGCCCCAGCCTCGGGCTTCCAAACGATCGGCGTCAACTCCATATTTCTGGATCAGGTAATCAACCGCAGCTTTCGAGCGATTATGTGATAGTTCCGAATTATGCGCTTCGGAGCCGTCGCTGTCGGTATGGCCCTCGATGGAAAGGCGCAGGTCGGGATCATCTTCCAACAGCCGGCCGATATTCTTGAGTGTTTTGAATGACTCGCCTTTAATTACATAGGAGTCAGGGTCAAAGAGAATGCCGTGGGTGACGATTTTGCCGGTCTCATCCAGTTGTTCGCGCATGCTCTTGCCCCCCTCGGCATAGCGGAAGCTTTTGATCATGCAATGGTTGCCTTCGTCCTTGTAGGGGTACATGCGTAAGCGGAAGCCGACCGGATTGAAACCTTCGACTTTGGGCACGTTGGCCACACGGATTTGATCGACATAGCATTTGATCGAACGCTTGGTGGCCATGATGCGCATGGTGTGCGTGCCTTTGGACAGTGATTCGGTCAATGTCTTACTGGCCAGATTCTTACCCTGGATTTGCAGGGATGTGGCTTTACCGGAATGAACCTGGAACACGCCAATACTGTTACCCTTATCGTTGAGCCATTGTATATAATAGTAAGGGATCGTAAATTTGGGGCCGGCGCTGTAAAACTCCATTTCAACCGTATACATCTCAGGTAAAGGACCGGTCGGTATTTTGGGAAGGATGTAACCATCATCGGTGCAGAGAATCCAGTATTTGCCGCCCATTCGGGCGATTTCAAAAACTCCTTTTTCCAGATTCCAGCGATAGGGGAATTCGCCTTCCTCTTCACCGGAAAGATCATCATAGAAGATGACCTTGTTGCCGGGAATGAAGTCATATTTGGTGTAAAGAGTCATATCCTCGGCCTGGACTTTCTTCGGGGCCGCTGTCGTCGTCGTGGCAGCCGAAGGTGCAGACGTCGCCGTGCCGGTTGCGGACTGAGTGGCCGCGCCGGCTTGTCCCTGAGCATATTCGGTGCTATACTGGCCGCCGCCTTGATAACGGTAATATTCATCGGGGACTTCCTTGGAGACTTTTTCCACCATCTTGGCCAATGCCGCCCGGATAGCTTTCTCCATCGGTTCATTCGAATAAACACCCAGCGCGCCAGCCATAGCCATGTCTTTGGTCCAGCCGCCGCCGCTCATACTGGCCTTCCACTTGGAGGATTTCCCTTCAACATCGGTTGCTTTGAGTACTCTTCGGGTACGGATATCAATCAGCTTGATATCGATTTTTATCTTGGCCGTCTTGGAACTCATACCTACTTTTCCGAAAGCTTTTTTCTTCAATCCACCAAGACCGCCGCCACTCCCGCCGGCATCCGGTTCAAAGGCGGTTACTGCGCCGGTGATTAACAGATCGGCCGATTCCATCAATCCTTTCTCCGGCCCGCGACCTTCCTCAGCGTAGCCCGATTCGGCGAAGTCAATTTCTTCGGCCAGTTCGGCAACCTCTTCCTGGCTGGCCAGAACGATAAACTTGTCGGTGTTGGTCAGGGCTGTCGATAACATTTCCCCGATGGCTGCCGCCATGTCATAGCTGCATTTGTCCGCTTTGGGTTTGATTTTGCCAACGGCAATGCGAGCTTTGTTGCCCTGATAGGTCAGGTTATCCTTGACATCCGCCAGGGCGGTAGTGCCCAGAAGACATAGGGCCAACAAGGCCACCAGACCGGCTTGATATACTTTTGAATAAGACATGTTATTCCTCCCGAAATTATCTTATGAATCCGTATAAATGTCTTCGATATCGACTGATTATGATGAATTTATGTATTTGGCTTAATAAGAGTCAACTAAATTCTATAACCAATTATGCTTTCAGCAGGTCGATCAGATCGGCGACCGAATCCAAGATGATGTCCGGTGTGACCGAGGCTTTTCTGACC
Organism: FCB group bacterium; assembly: GCA_024231695.1. GTDB lineage: Bacteria > Zixibacteria > MSB-5A5 > GN15 > JAAZOE01 > JAAEQF01. The sequence goes on along the minus strand of JAAEQF010000212.1, from coordinate 5,020 downwards.
AGATCTTCTCGATACTTGCCGGTTTTGACCAAGGCCGCTCGTATTCCTGCGTTTTGAGCTCCGCCAACATCGTTTATGATATCATCGCCGATCATAAGCAGTTCCGCTTTCGACAGGCCCAAATCGGTCAGGGCTATCTGAAAAGCAGCCGGGTTCGGTTTACCGATGACCACGGCCGTTTTGTCGGTTGTAAATTCCAGCCCGGCCACGAAAGCGCCGATATCCAGTTGTAGACCTTCCGGTTCCTGCCAGTAACGGCCTTTATGCATGGCAATTAGTTCGGCCCCGTTAATCAGCATCGCAAACATGCGATTCAGGATATCATAGTCCCAGCGATCAGAGATATCGCCGAGAACGACAACTTCGGGATCGGTTTCGGTCTGTGGGATTTCGGCAAAATCCTGGCGCACATCATCGTTGACACAGAGAAAACAGGTAGGGTGACCCATTTGGCGCAGATGCAGAACAGTGGCTTTGGCCGAAGTGAGGATTTCGTGTTCGTCAATCGGCAAACCAAGTTTAACGAGTTTCCGATGCAGGGTGGCGATGGATCGAGTGGAACTATTGGTAATAAAACGACAGGGATAGCCGTTCTTTTTCAGATAATTGATCGTTTCCACGCCGCCTTCAATCAGATCCGGTCCGATATAAAAGACGCCATCGAGATCGAAGAGAAAACCCTTGATTTGGGCTGGGATAGATTTTTCTGATTTTTGCATATTAAATCCTCGTTTTATAACGACCAATCGCCAGTCGATGGGCCAATTTACAAAAAAAACGGGCAAATGGCCGATAATTATATTATTATTCGCCGGTGATGATTTTAAAATTGTAAAAGAGCGAATGAATAGACAGGTCGTTTGCAGGAGATAATATGTCCAGGAATTTTGCACTGATCGGCACCGGTGGCTATGTTGCCCCAAGACATTTGAAAGCGATTAAAGATACAGGCAACAAGCTTATAGCGGCGGTTGATCCCAGTGATTCGGTCGGCATACTTGACCGTCATTTCAACGATGTCAGTTTTTTCACCGAGTTCGAACGGTTTGATCGCCATATCGAGAAACTCAGGCGGCATAGCGATGAGAACAAGGTAGATTTTGTCAGTATTTGTTCGCCCAATTATCTGCATGACGCTCATGCCCGTTTTGCGTTGCGGATCGATGCCGATGCCATCTGTGAAAAACCGCTGGTGCTCAACCCCTGGAATATAGATGCCTTGGCCGAATTGGAAAAGGAAAGCGGAAGGAAGATATATACCGTTCTCCAGCTTCGCGTCCATCCGGCCCTGATCGCCTTGCGCGAAAAACTGATGAAAGAAAAGTCCGATACCAAGCATGAAGTCTGCCTGACCTATATCACCTCGCGCGGGAAATGGTATCTGGTTTCCTGGAAGGGCCAGGTTGAACGGTCCGGCGGTCTGGCGACCAATATAGGTATTCATTTCTTCGATCTGTTGATCTGGCTTTTCGGCGGAGTCGAACACAGCGAGGTCCATCTGGGCAACAGTACTCGAACCGGCGGCTTTATCGAACTGGAACGAGCGCGGGTGACCTGGTTATTATCGATTGACCGCAATGACCTGCCGCAAGTGGCGGTCGATGAGGGCAAACCGACCTACCGTTCGATTACCATCGACGGCAAGGAAATCGAATTCTCCGGCGGCTTCACCGATCTGCACACGGTCGTCTATCAGGATATACTCAATGGCGGCGGATTCGGACTGGAAGATTCGCGCCCCTCGATAGAGTTGGCCCACGGTATTCGTAACGCCGATGCGATCGGCATCCGGGAACGGTCACATCCGATACTCTTGAATAAAAAACCCCGCCAATTGTAGAGGGTTGGGGATGTCCATGAAAATTACCAGCCGGATAATCATCTTTACAATTATTGCCCTGGCGATAATCTCCGTTGCTGTTGCTGGTGACAAACGGATAATCCTGACCGTTGGTGAGATTATTGTAGCGGCTGAAGATACTCTGGCAGTTTTACCGGTTTTTATCGACAGCCCGCTCGATTCTTTGGCCGGGGTAGAGGTTTATTTTAAAATCGAGAAGAACGACTTTCTCTATTTTGCTTCGGATGATATGCGCGACGATGGCCTTTTGATTGCCGCCGATACAACGGGGACTATACTTTCCGGTTGGGAGTGGATTGGAGTTTCCACACTGGATAATACCCTTTACGATCTCAAAATCTCGGCTATGGCCGACTGGCCGGATAAGAAAAGACAGCCGCCGTTTCCGCCGCAAAGAGGAGGAAAGCTGGTGGATCTTCTCTTTCGAGTTGACTGGAAAAACAGCCCGGTCGGCGATTCGGTTTGGGTTGTAAAAATCGTCCCGGAAAAATCCGGTTTTTCCGATCCTCTGGGTAATACTATCGGAATCGTGACTTCGGTGAAAAGGGTCTGTACTGAATATGCCGGCGATTCCTGTCTGGTCTGGAAAAACAGGCGGGTCGGGGTTCTGGATACGGCTGCGGTCCGGTTCAAGGACGGTTCGATAAAACTGGCAGACAGCCTGAGGATCAAACCGTAGTTTTTGACATTATGTCTTTAAAAGTGCTTGACTTACGGGCGATATAAAAATAATATGTAAAGCTTATGCTGGGGTAGCTCAGCTTGGTTAGAGCACCTGATTGTGGATCAGGGGGTCGGCGGTTCAATTCCGCCCCCCAGTATATTATTTTTGGATTTTTCCAGGGCTTATGAGCAAGAATAAAAACAAACCGAAAAAGATCAAACCGGAAGTCCTCAAAGGCTTTAGAGACTATCCGCCGGCCGAGGAAATGGCCCGGCAGAAAATGATCTCGGTTTTCCGCGAGGTTTTTGAATCTTTCGGTTTTTCACCTCTGCAAACCCCCGCGCTGGAAAAGATAGAAACACTCAAAGGCGCCGATTACGGCGAGGATAATCTCAAGACTATTTTCAATTTCGAGGGTCCGGACAAGGTCGATATGGCTTTGCGGTTCGAAATGACCGCTTCGCTGGCCCGTTTCGTGGCCGGAAATCCTGAACTGCCTCTGCCGTTCAGGCGTTATCAGGTCGGCCCGGTATGGCGGGTGGATAAGCCCGATCCGGGACGGTTCCGTGAATTCACTCAGTTTGATATCGATTCGGTCGGCACCGAATCGTATCTGGCAGATGCTGAAATTATGGCTGCTATCTGCCAGTCGTTTGAAAAACTCGGTCTGCCCAACTATCGTATCCGTTATTCAAATCGCAAAATCCTCAATGGACTGGCCAAATTTACCGGTATTCCCGACGATCAGGCCGGCGGTGTTTTTCGCGTTATCGACAAATTGGACAAGCAGGGGATAGAATCGGTCAAACTCGAACTCGGACTCGGCCGCAAGGATAGATCGGGCGATTTGATCCCGGGTTTGAATCTTCCAGAGGATCAGATCGCTACGCTTGAAAAGTTTTTGAATCTTCAAAAATTTTCTTCCGACAGCCTGACTGCCGCCGCCGAACTTCTAGCAGGTGTCCCCGAAGCCGAAGAGGGGATTGCTGAGTTGAGGCAGATAGCAGGCTTTTTGGAAAATCTGGATGTTCCCAGTAACAAAGCTCAGGTTGACCTGACTATCGTTCGAGGCCTTGGTTATTACACCGGACCGGTATTCGAAACCGTGCTTGATGACATCCCTGAAGTCGGATCGGTTTTCGCCGGGGGAAGATATGACGGACTGGTGGAACGGTTCCTGGGCCGCAAAATTCCAGCTACCGGAGCTTCGGCCGGGATTGATCGTTTGCTGGCGGCGATGATGATGCGCAAGATGATCGATTATCAGGATACTATTTCTGAAGTGCTGGTTACGGTGATGGACCGGGAACGATTGCCGGAATATATCGGGATTTTGAATTATATCCGTTCGCAGGGATTGAAAGCCAAGATATTTCTGGGGACGACCAAAAACCTGACCAAGCAATTGAAATACGCCGATCGAACCGGGATTCCGGCAGCGGTGATCTTGGGTTCGGACGAATTCGAAAACAATCAGGTGACGATCAAGAATCTGATTGCCGGAAAAGTGCAGGCTCAGGAAGTGACCGACCGGGAAGATTGGTTAAAGGCTGAGAATATTCAGAAGACTATCCCGCGTGATGATATGATCGAGTACCTTCGTGACCTGCTCAAGAAGAGTCGCAACAGGCAATAACCAGTAACCTAAATCTCTCTTTTTAATATTTCTTTATTATTTGATTCAGGTCAATCCGATTTAATAATCGTTTTAGTACTTTTTCCTCAAGTTGCGTATATGAGGAGAATGTTTTGAAAGCGACTGGTATGCAGCAGGAAAATACAGTTCAAGTAGAGAGTAAAAAAAATAGAGGTTTTTCCACCCGGGTGTTCAGGCTTTGGGCGCAGATTCTGTCCACGGCGATAATCGTCTGGATCGGAGTCGAGTTTGCCCTTTTCGTCAAATATATTGAATCCGGGGGAGAGGCGGCCTTTGTGGCCCGCCCGCCGGGCGCTGAGGGTTTTCTTCCGATCTCGGCTATGATCTCGCTCCGTGACTGGTTTTATACCGGAGCGCTCAATACTATCCACCCGGCCTCGGTAGTTATTTTCGTGGTGATTGTCGTTGCCGCTTTGATTTTCAAAAAAGGTTTTTGTAGTTGGGTTTGTCCGGTCGGATTTATATCCGAAATGATCGCAAATATTGGTGATAAAATCGTCCGTCGTCGCTTGAAACTACCTCGCTTTTTGGACTGGCCTCTGAGAACGCTGAAATATCTTTTGCTTTTCTTTTTCGTCTATGCCGTTATAGTGCAAATGTCGCCCGAAGCGATCCGGCAATTTGTCGATTCACCTTACAATAAAGTAGCCGATATCAAGATGTTCGAATTCTTTGTCGATATCGATGCTCTTGGTTTTTGGATCATTGTCGGTCTGTTTGCTTTTTCCATTTTCCTGCGTGGATTTTGGTGCCGTTACCTTTGTCCCTACGGGGCTCTTTTGGGCATGATTTCGCTTTTTGGTCCAGCCAAAATCAGGCGTGACGAAAATCTGTGTAT